>CALAGR010000116.1 GCA_937891735.1 uncultured Pseudomonadota bacterium
GTCCAGCTTCGCCCGCTGGGCCGCGAGGAGCCGGTCGAGGTGGCCGTCCCGCCACTCGGGGCCGAACAGGGCCTCGAACCGCGCCACGGTGTCCAGGGCGACGTCGTGCTCGGGCTCGGCGGCCACCTGGCCGTCGATGACGGGCTGCAGGAGGGCTCTCTGCGCGTCCAGCCACCCGTCGTCGGCGAGGCTGGCGAAGACCAGCAGAAACGGCGCGACATCGGCCGTCTCTGCGCTGGTCGTCGCGCGAAGGACCACCTGCGCCGCGCGACTGAGCAGCGCGCCGCGCGCAGGGCTGTCCGCGGGGCGCTCCCAGGACCAGCCGGCCGCTGCGTGGCCGCGGATGATCTGGACCGTCTCGGTCTCTGGCGATGCGCCGTCCAGCGCGCTCTGCAGCGCGTGATCGACCCGGTCGGCCAACCCCTCCAGCAGATCGGCCACCTCCATCCAGTTGGCCACCGCCGCGGACCCCAGCTTCGTCCTGAGCGCGACGGCGCCCCGTGCCGTGCCGACGCTGGCGATCTCCTGGCGTAGCGCCGTGGTGATGCGCCCCCCGATCTGCTCGCGATCCTCGTTGGATAGTGCGTCCCGGACTCCGGAGTAGCTCCCCAGCGCTCCGGCGCGGTCGCTCACCGTCGCGTTCACGAGGGTCGTTCCCAGCGCCGCCCGGCGGTCCTTCGCCGTCCGGCACGCCGGCTGGTACCCGGCGTCGCAGGCTGCGGCGAGCTGGCTGATCGCCGCAGCCGCGCGCTGGGCGTCCGCGACCCCGTCGATCGGGGAGCCCACCGCGGAGCGCGTCGGCCCCAGGCTCCCCAGGACCCCGACATGGCAGAGCGCGGCGTCGAACCCGCGCGCGCCGCAGTTGGCGAGCAGGCGGTCGAGACAGCCGGCCTGCTCCCGGCACGACACATGGACCGGGGTGCCTTCGGGATCCCACTGCACCGCGAGCTCCTGGTACCCGTCCAGATCGAGTTCCTCGTGGCTCGAAACGGAGCCGTCGGGTCGCCACGCCGTCCACGCGCCCACTCGCCGCCCGAGCCAGAACCGGCCCCGCTGCGCAGCCCGGTTCGGGCCGTGGAACCACACCGCGGGCCCCTCCAGGATCCCCTCGGCGTCACCACTGCTCGGCCCCCAGGGCTCCACCTCGTCCCGCGCCACGTCCAGGGTCGAGCCGTTGAAGGGGCTGATGCGCAGCCCCTCGATCCTCCCGGTCCGGATGCTGAGCTTGACGAGCTTGCGCTCCGACGGACTGCTCGAGCCCCCCGAGGACCCGCCCCATCCGCTCCACGCCTTTCCCACCTGGGACCAGCTGTTGGACGAGGACCGCTGGATCTCGGAGGGCGCTCGGACCACGGCCACGGGTCCGACCCGCATCCCGTTCACGTCGACCAGGACGGCCGCCCCGTCGAACAGGATCCGGATTCGGTTGGACGACCCGTTCTTCTCGACCCGCCATGTCTCGGGTCGGACCGCGATCTTCTCCTTGCCCTTCACGATGAGCTCGCCGCCCTTGTCGAAGCGGACGTAGAAGCCCAGCGCCTCGAACACGAACTCGTGCTCGGCGGCCGGCGTGTTGAGCAGGTAGCTGTAGTCGAACTCAAGCCCCTCCCCGTAGGGCTGCCCGGGGGCCAGACGGTTCGCGAGGCGCGGGTGGGAGGCCAGACGCTGCTCGAGGAGGGAGTCTGTCTGCTCGGTCAGCTCCTCGAGGTACAGGCCCTGGCCGTCGTAGTCCACGTCCGAGTCGCCCGGCAGCCCGACCCACTCGGCGGTCGCCTCGAGCTGCCCGCCGCGACCCACCGCGGACCACTCGCCGGCCCGGAACCCGCGATCATCGTACTGCCCCAGGATCTCGTCGATCCCCTGCGTGGACCGTCGCAGGTAGGGCCCCACCCGCAGGCCCTTGGTCTCCCGCGTCATCCCCTCACACCAGGTCTCGTGACCCTGCTCCATGAGGCGGGTGTCGTCGGGGCAGCTGCGATGACCCACGATCTGGGCCCGGGACCCCAGGGAGCCGGTGACGAAGACGAGCAACAGGGTCAGCCACGGTCCGAAGGATCGAGTCATGGTCCCTCCCGCCTCAGGCTACCTCGTCTGCCCCGACAAGGAGCGGATGCGGGCGTCCAGCTCGGCAAGGAGGCAGTTGTACGCCTGGACCACCGCTACATCGAGGTCCGGAGTGCTCCCCGCGCTCTCGAGGTCGGCGATGGACAGAGAGCCGACGCAGGCCTCCAGCCTGGCCTCGAAGGACCGATGGGCCTCGCGCAGCACCAGGCGCCCGGACATCGACGACGTCTCGTCCATCCTCGCGACGTACGCGGCCTCCATGTGCTTCATGGCCTTGCGCAGGCGCGGCGAGACGCAGGTGAGGTGCTCCCGCGGGCTGTCGTCCTCCGGCGTGCAACCCGCAGGCCGGGTCACGCTGGGTGCGCTCGGAGTCACGGCGGGCACCGGGTCGCGGGTTGGGGGCTCGGCGGGGGTGACGGCTGGCCGCTCGACGGGCTCTGCGGCCGGCGGCGAGGCGACCGCCAGCATCGGCGGCTCTGCCGGTGCCTGCGGGACCAGCCCGGTGGGTGCTCGCGCGCCGTTCGTCCCCAGGAACGCGACCGCGACGACCCCGAGCACCAGTGCGGCCACCACGCCGCCCCACAGGGCTCCACGCCGCGAGCGCACCGCCACCGGCCCGGCGGGGGAGGCCACGCCCTTGGTCCCCAATGCCGCCAGGAACTCCTCGCAGTCGGGGAATCGCCCCGCCGGATCGACGGCGAGCGCCTTGAGCACGGCGGCGCGCAGGTGGGGGCTCAGCTCCCCCAGTCGGGTCATCGCGCCGTGATCTCCGTCGACGATGCGTCGCTCCACCTGGAACGTCCCGTCGTCACCGAACGGCGGCTCGCCCGTCACCAGCTCGTACAGCAGCACGCCGATCGCGAAGATGTCGACGCGGTGGTCGATGCTGCCGGGGCTGGTGATCTGCTCGGGCGCCATGTACCCCGGCGTGCCCACCGCGAGCTGGGTCATCTTCCTGGACCGATGCTCGACGACCGAGCTGTCGGACATCTTCGCGATGCCGAAGTCGAGGACCACGGGCCGCACGGAGCCGTCGGCATCCTCGTTCAGGAAGATGTTCTCCGGCTTGATGTCGCGATGCACGATGCCCGCGGCGTGGGCTCGTCCGATCCCGGCGAGCACCCCCCGAATCACTCGGAGCGCCTCCTCCTCGGGCAGCGCGCCCTCCGTGTCGAGCGCCTCGGCGAGGCTGCGGCCCTCCATCAGGTCGGCGACGAGCCCGGCGACCCCGGGAACGATGACCACGTCGGTGATCGACAGAAGGTTCGGGTGGCGGAGCTGCGCGAGGATCCGCCCCTCGGCCAGGAACCGGTTCCGCTGCCCTTCGTCCTCCGTCCACTTCGCCTGCAGGACCTTGAGCGCGTGCCTGCTCCCGAGTACGGCGTGCCGTACGCGATACACGGTCGCTGCCCCGCCTTCGCCGAGAGGAGCCTCCACGACATAGCGGTCGATCCGGTCGCCCGCGTTCAGCGTCACTCGGCCACCTCCGCGCGGAGTATAGGGCCTGCGGGACGGCTCCTCGTTGGGCAGCGGGACGCCGGGCGGAGCCTGACGCCCCGGCGAGCGGCTACGTCGTCCCGTCCATCGTCGTGAGCGCGCTGGCGACGGTGACCGTGTTCCGGCCTGCCTTCTTGCTCCGGTACAGCGCCCCGTCGGCCAGCTCCACCAGGTCCTCCAGGCTCAGCTCGGGGCCCCACTCGGCTACGCCGATGGACACCGTCACGCGCAGGCTCTGCTCGGCGTAGGGCACCCGCATGTTCTCCGCCGAGGCCCGCAGACGCTCGGCCACCATGAGCGCCGCCTCTACGTCTGCGGCCGGGAGGAGGACTCCGAACTCCTCCCCCCCCAGGCGTCCCACCACGTCCAGGGTGCGCGTGCCCTCCTTGAGGCACTCCGCCAGGGCCACCAGCACCGCGTCTCCGGCGGGGTGCCCCCAGGTGTCGTTGATGACCTTGAAGTGGTCGGCGTCCACCATCAGCATCGACAGGGGCGCGCCCTGGCGCCGCACCCGAGCCACCTCCCGGCGCAGCTCGTCGAGGAAGTGGCGCCGCGCGGCGAGGCCCGTCAGATCGTCGAACGCCGCCTGGTGTCGGGACCAGGCCAGCACCTCGACGTTGTGCAGCGCGATCGCCAGGTGCTCCACCAGCGCCAGCGCCAGGGCCGTCTGATCTTCGGGAAAGGGCGGACCGTCCACCGCGCGCCGGATCACGAGCACCCCCACCAGGCCCGCGGACGACCGCAACACGTGCACCAGCGCGGGCCGATCCGCGACGACGCCGGGGCCCGTGCGCATCCCCGTGGCGCGCCCTCCCCCCAGGATCGTCTGGCCGCTGCCATCCAGGATGCGAACCGTCGCCGGAAACACCTCCGCAGGCCCGGTCCAGGACACCAGCGCGGGGATCCCCTCCCGGAGCTGGTACAGCGCCAGCTCCACCGGTCCAGTGAGCTGGGACAGCCCGGCCGCGGCGAGGCTCAGGGCCTCTTCGGAGTTCTCGGCGGCGTTGAGCCCGCGGCTCAGATCGTTCAGGAGCGCCAGCTCGAGGCTGCGCCGCAGCACCGTGGCCTGCAGATCGAGCTGTCCGAGTCGGCTCGCGGCCAGCTCGGCGGCGGTCTCCAGGGCACCCACGAACGCCTCGGTTTGCATCGCGGGGGCCACGAGCGCTCCCACCGGCTGGGAGCCGTAGCGCAGGATCGGCACCAGGGTGCGCTCGGAGTCGGCGCTGGTGCGGGTGCTGATCAGCTCCTGGTCCAGCGGCCCCGCGGGCAGGTGCACGACCACCGGCGAACCCAGGGAGTCGAGCGCACGCACCAGCGCCTGGAGAACGGCTTGCCGCCCCTCCGCCTCACGCAGCGTGCGGGCGAGCGCCCGCAATCGTCCGAGCAACAGCTCAGGTGGGGAGGCCGCCACCCGTCCCCCAGGAGAATCCGTGCTCTGCAGGCTCGGACGCCGGACCGAGCGCGAGGATCGCGTCCAGCAGTTCCTCGTAGCGGGCCCGATCCTTGGGCGTCTCGAAGGTCAGGATCTGCACCCCGAACCCGTCCGGCAGTCCGGCCCCGGGCCGATCTGCGCGGTGCCAGCGGACCTCGCCGTTGAATCGAACGGGAAGCGACTCGTTCTCGCCTTCGAGGGGGAACTCCACCCGCACGATGGCCCCCCGAACCGGCGGTGTGTCGCTGTAGGTGAGGAAGAGGCCCTCGCGGCTGAAGTTGTCGGCGATCGCGCCGTTGCGCCGGCCGCGCGCCCAGAAGTGCACGTTGATGGTCGAGGCGATGCGCGCGTTGCGGGGCAGGAAGCTGTTCGTGCCGAACTCGTCGGGCCCTTCTTCCCAGGGCGGACGCTCGCCGGAGCGCAGGTTTGCGGGGGCCTGGGGCTGGGTCGTTCGTTGGACAGGGGCCGCGGGATGTCGCGCGCCGCCGGTCCCGGGGCGGTTCGGCGCCGGGGGGGGGGACTCGCTGTCGGTCGCCGGCACGGCGTGGCCGGAGACCAGGGCGATCGCGTCGTCGGGCAGCTCGCCTGGAAGATCGGCGCCCAGGGAGCCGTCCGGGCCGTCGGAGAACATGCCGAAGTCCACCAGATCGCCGCCGCCGAACTGGTTCATGAAGTCGAGCTCGATGCGCGCCGTGTCCGAGACCGGGTCGGTGGGCGTCACCCTCGGGGGGACGGTGGCGTCGTCCAGCGGGAACAGGTCGTCGAAGCCGATCGACGGGGGGGCGTACTGATCCGGCGGCGGCTCGGTGCTGTCCTCGTCCGCGAGCGGGCGGGCCGGGGGGGCGGTCGGTTCGTCGTCGAAGAACGCCGCCTCGAGCTCCGCCGCGCTCTCGATGGCGGGGGGGGTGCCCGAGATCGGGGCGGACGACACAGGGTTGGGCGTCGGCCTGCCGAAGGGGTTGGTGTTCGTGGTCGGGCCGGGCGGCCGACCGGTGCGCTTGCGTCGCCCGAGGCCCCGCTGCCGAAGCGCCGACCCGAGCCCTGACGTCTGGCCCGTGCCCCCCTCCAGCCGCACGGGGAGCCCATCGCTGGCGCGGGCGAACCGGTCGTACTGCTGCCCGCCCTCCTCCAGCTCCACTGCCGCTGTGAACTCCACGAGAGCCGCGGGGCGCCCCCGCCACAGTCCGCCTTCGGGTAGCAGCGCCCCGACGGTGCCCGTGGCCTGCACCGGCTCAGCGTCCGATGGGCGCTTGAAGGCGAGGGTGACGGTCTGTCCCAGGACGAGCGCGGGGTCGCTGCTCACGGCTGCGGCCAGCGTGGACAGACGTGTGATGAAGCCACGCCGTTCATCCTGCGCGTCGGCGCGGATCTGAACGGGTACGAGGCACGGGGTTCCGTGGAACGCCGAGCTGCTCACTCAGGCCTCCGGTCGGTCGGCGCGACGGATTCATCGCGCCGCTCAGTGTAACAGGATGAGGCCCGCCGGCCCGCCGCCGGCCCGCCCTCAGAAGCCGGCGAGGTGCCGACTCAGGTGCGACCCGAGGGTCAGGTTTCGTGTGATCGCCTCGGGGCTTCGCAGGTGCCTGAGCTTGTCCAACGCGAAGCGCGGCCGGCCGTAGAACCGGCGGTACGCCTCCTTCTGAAGCCCCTTGAGCTCCTGGTGGGTCATGCCCGTCGGCTCGTAGAACACGTTGAAGATGTTCATGGAGCGCTCGTCCAGGCGGAACGACCCGGCCTTGTCGAGCTGACGCCACAGGCGGCTGCCGAACACGGGGTTCACGGGCGTGAAGAACGCCCACTCCAGCGGCAGGCTGCAGGCGAAGTCGATCGTCTGGCGCGCCTCGTCCACGGTCTCGCCGTCGATGCCGAGCGAAAAGCGTGCCGCGAGCTCGATGCCCGCGGCCTGGGCCCGGTGCACCCCGGCCGTCATCTGCTCCACCGTCAGCGGCGAGCCCATGGTCGCCTTGCGCAGGTTCTTGTCCACCCCGCTGATGAGGACGGTGTCGATGCGCCAGCAGCCCGCCCGTCGCATCATGTCCAGCAGCTCGGAGGAGAAGTCGTACGACCAGAACGTCACGGTGAAGGAGAACGTGCGGCCCGAGCGCAGGATCAGCTCGCACAGCTCCATCGCCGCGTCCTCGTCGGAGCTGAAGATCCCGAAGTGGTCGTAGAACCCGAAGTCGGTGGTGCCGTAGTGATCGGCGCAGTGGACCATCTCATCGAGCACCTGCTCGGGCGCCTTGATGCGGAACTTCAGCCCCCCGGTCGCCGGCAGGTGACAGCTCGAGCACGTCAGGGGGCAGCCACGGCCCGTGAAGAGCACGGTGTTGTTGGGCCGGTTGTAGATGTTGAGGCGCGGGTTGTAGCGCTCGGGTCCGCGCATCAGGTCCCGGGCGGGGAGGGGCAGCGTGCGCACGTCCATCAGCGGCCGCTTCGCGTTGCGCACCACCTGGCCGTTCTGCCGGAACGCCACCCCCGGCACGGAGCCCCAGTCGGCCGCTCCGCGGTCCACCTGGTCGCAGATGTCCTGCAGCGTCTGCTCGCCCTCGCCGAACACCGCCAGGTCCAGCGCCGCGCACTCGTCCAGCACGGCCTCCTTCGCGACGTTGGTGTGGCTGCCCCCCAGCACGATCAGGGTGTTCGGCCACCGCTGCTTGATCTTGCCCATCAACCCCCGGGTCTTGGGCCAGGTGCAGGTGACGGAGTTGAACCCGATGACGTCCGGGTCGAAGACCTCGATGGCGCGAAACCACGCCTCCTCGGGGGTGCCGTAGGACTCCAGGTAGTCCACCTCGTGCCCTGCGCGACGCAGCCACGCGGCGAGGTACAGCAGCGACCAGAACGGCATCTTGCCGTTGATGGTCGATTCGGAGCGGAACACGTGCTCGCCCAGGGCCGCGCGCAGGCCGGTCTGCCCGTCGGGGTAGCGGATCTCGCGGTAGGTCCAAGGAGACGCGGTGAGCAGGACCCGGGCCATCAGTGCTCGAACTCCAGGATCGTGGGAAGCACCCCCTGGCTCGGGCCGAGGGTCTGGTGCCGCAGGAGACGGCCCATGATCTTCGCGCCCTCGTACCACTTGCCCAGGTTCTGGCGTCCCGCCATGGTGCGGGCGATGCGGGCGAGCCGGGTGGGCCGACTGTAGAAGCGGTAGTAGGCCCTCCGCTGCACGCCCATCAGGAACTCCTTCGTGAGCCCGTTGGTCACGAACGCAGCCTCCTGGGGATCCCCCATGTAGTTGCGGTAGTCGTCCTTCGCGATCACCCCGTAGTCCTCGGCCATGTCCCGCAGCGGCGTGCCCACGAAGGGCGTGGTGATCTTGAAGTTCGCCGACGCGATGGGCAGGGAGCGCGCGAACTCGACGGTCCGGGCGATGGTCTCCGGCGTGTCCGTGGGGTGCCCGATCATGAACAGGCCCTTCGCCTCGATCCCGGCGTCCACCGTCCACTGGATCCGTTCGCGCACGGTGTCCACCGTGGTGCCCTTCATGATGTCCTTCATCACGCGGGGATCCCCGGTCTCGATCCCGTAGGCGATCTGCCAGCAGCCCGCCGCATTCATCTTCATCAAGAGCTCGCGCGTCACGGTGTTGACGTGCGTGCTGATGTTCCAGCTGATCTTCAGGCCCCGAGCCACGATGGTGTCGCAGATCGCCTCCACGCGGCGGGCGTCCAGGGTGAACGTGTCGTCGTAGAAGAAGATCTCCTTGATCCCGTATTCCTCGATGAGGTGCTCCATCTCATCGACCACGTAGTCGGCGGAGTGCACGCGGAACTTGTTGCCGAGGATCTCGCGGCGCTCGCAGAAGATGCAGGAGTAGGGGCAGCCGCGGGACGTATAGATGGTGGTCGCCGGCCACTCCCGGTACTGGAACATCGTCATCGCGTAGGACGACAGGGGCGGCAGGAGGTCCCGGGCGGGCCACGGCAGCGAATCCAGCTCGCCGATCCAGCCCCGCGGCGCGTTCACGATGAGCTCGGACTCGGGATCGTCGGGGATCTCGGTGAACCACAGGCCCGCGACGCCGCGCACGTCGGAGCCGGACTCCAGCGCGTCCACGAGGTCCCGCATCATCACCTCGCCCTCGCCGACCGCGGCGTAGTCGAAGTGGGGGTTGCGGGCGCACTCCTCCGGCGCCCCGGCGGGGTGCGGGCCCCCGACCACGATGACCGCCTCGGACGACCAGGCCTTGATGAGGTCGGAGATCTCCTCCGCCACCGGCACGGTGACCGTGTACAGGCCCAGGCCCACCAGGGCGGGGCCAAAGGCGCGGACCGCGTCCATGAGCTCGGCGCGGGTGTGGTGGCCGTGCTTCATGTCCACGATGGCCACGTCGTGCCCCGCGGCGCGCAGGAACGCAGCGATGTACGCCAACCCCAGCGGCGGCGCCTGATTCGGAGGCAGCAGCGGAGGCGGGCGCGACGGATCCGGGAAGTCCGCCGGGTGGATGAGGAGCACACGCATGCGTGCAGCAGGATAGCGAGCTTGCTTGTCGGTCGCGCCTGCCGAAGAATCCCCGGCGCGTCGGCTGGATGGCGCGGCCCCGACCGAAAGGCGATGACCGAGATGCCCAAGCCCCAGCTTCAGACCTTCGTTCACGCCCGCGCCAGCACCGCGCTGGGGCTGTCGGTCACGGTCAAGGCCCAGGGGCGAGGCATCATCGTGCTCGCCGGGCCCAGCTCCTGCGGCAAGGGGGCCATCGCGGACACCCTGCAGCAGACGCTGCACATCCCGAAGGAGAACCACCTGTCGATGGGCGACGCGCTGCGCGGCGTCATCGCGCGGTCGAACACGGATCCTGAGTTCAAGGCCGGCATGGGCGAGCTGTACGGCATCTGGGGGGATCGCTCGGTCTTCAACGCGACGGTCACCGACGACTCCACGGCCCGCAAGGCGCTGGGCTACGCCGAGGAACTGAGGGCGCGGTTCGGCGACAACCCCTCCCAGGCGGACTGGCTGGAGTACTGCGTGACGTCGGGGTTGCTGGTGCCCGACGCGTGGTCCGAGCGCATCATCGAGGGGTCGATCGCCGAGGCGTCCAGCCGGGACAACGGCATCGTGCTCCTGGACGGCTACCCCCGCACCGAGGTCGCGGCGAGGCACGTGCTGGGCCTGTCCGAGCGGCTCGATGTGCCGATCATCAAGGTGATCCACCTGTCCGTCAGCAAGCGGGAGATGCACCGCCGTGCGCTGGGCCGCCAGCGGCAGGACGACACCCCGGAGACCCTGGAGCGCCGCTACACCTTCTACGTCGAGCACGTGCAGCCGGCCGTCGAGCTGCTCAAGGCTGAAGTAGGGAGCCACATCGTGTCGCTGATCGACGCGCACCAGCCGGCGTTCCGGGTCGACGGCACCCTCGACCTGGAGCAGTCGGTGCGCAACGTGGCGAGCCAGGTCCTCATGAGCCTGGGCGTGTCGCGGCACGTGCTGGGCCACCTGGAGCAGTGGTAGCCGCCGCTCCCTACTCGAGCAGCGGCTTCTTGGCCCAGATCCGGATCGACGTGCCGTCCGGCAGCGGCAGGTCCGCGGCGACGTCGAACCACTCGCGCTGATCCCAGAACACGTCGCACCGACGGCCGCGCAACGCCCGGTCGCTCGGGTCCGCCGTCTGGCCGAAGCGCATCACCACCACGTCGGCGAGCCCGATCAGGCGCTCCACCTCGGCCGGGGTCTCGAACACCGAGGTCATCCACGCCTCGTTCCAGCACTCGGTGATGAGCAGCATGTCCTCGTGGCGCAGCAGGGGAGGGCCCAGCAGGCTGCTCTGGAACGTGCGGTAGAAGACGGGGTAGGTCTCGTCCAGGAACACCGCCCGCAGCGGCTCCCCGCGGGCCGCGCGCAGGGGGCGCAGCGCCTGCATCACGCCCTCCTGGCGCCAGTCCTCGTGCACCGGCCGGCTCGGCCGATCCATGAACCAGTACTCGGGATAGGCCGCGCACAGCCACAGCTCACGCTGCGCCCGCTGCGAGATCGCCCACCCCTGCACCGTGGTGCAGGCCAGGGGCCGGGCGGTGGGAAACGCGTCGAAGTGGATCATCGCGGAGTTCAGCGAGCCCCCCAGCACCAGCAGGGCCACCGCCCCCCAGCGCCCCGCGCGCCCCGGCAGGTCGAACACCGCCACCGACACCACGCCCGCGAGCAGCGGCAGCAGCGGCAGCATGTACCGCTCGTCGTACAGCCCCCGCAGCACCGCCAGGACCCCCAGGATCGGCAGCACCAGCCACCAGAACGCCAGGTCGCGCTGGTCTCGGGCCAGGGGCTCCACGCAGCCGCGGCGTCGGGCGAAGAACCAGATCACGGCGAGCAACCCGAGCAGCGTCCACGGCGGGCTGAGCGTCTGCAGCAGGGTGTAGTAGGTCGCCTCCCACGCCTGGTCGGTCATGTCCGTCCACCAGTCCCAGGGCGCCGCTCCCAGGGTGCCCTGCGGAAGGAAGCCGAACAGGATCGCGCCCGGCCAGGTGGCCTCCACCAGGGTGCGGCGCAGCGCCTCGCCGCGCGGCCCGACGAGCAACGCGGTGGCTGTGCCGAGCCCCGCCAGCCCCAGCGCGAGCGCGATCCCCAGCTCTCGGGGCCCCCGTCGCCGCAGCTGGCTGCCCCGGGCCACCACCCACACCGGCCCGAGCAGGAACACGAGGGCGTTGAGCTTGATCAGCAGCCCCAGGCCCGTCGCGACGCCGAGGCCCACCACCGCCCGCTGCTCGTCGGGCTCGAGCCCGTCTGCCTGCGCGCGCAG
>CALAGR010000117.1 GCA_937891735.1 uncultured Pseudomonadota bacterium
CTCGTGCGCGGCGGCGAGCCCCTCGAAGAGTCCGTGGGCGAGCTCGTCGACCTCCAGGAAGCTCAGCCTCCGCTCCTGGAGCATGTCGAGCAGGGTTCCGCCGGCCACGTACTCCATGGCGAGCACCGGCGAGCGGCGGTGGACGAACGCCTCGTACAGCGCGACCACGTGGTCGGAGCGCAGCCGAGCCTGGACCCGCCCCTCCCGCAGGGCCCGATCCACCAGGGACGGATCGATGATGCGGAGCAGCTTGAGCGCGACCACCTGGCCCCGGGCCGGGCTCCAGGCCGTCCACACCATGCCCGTCGCGCCACGGCCGAGCGGCTCGATCAGCTCGTAGTCACCAACGCGGGTGCCGATTCCGAGGACGTCGTCGCTCATTCCCCAAGGGTACGCGCGGTCTCGCAGGGGTTACAGCCGCGCGGTGTGACCCCGGCGTGTCGTGGGACGCGGTCCACTGGCTCCCGTGCTCATCACCGGAGGCCTCATGACCCGCACCATCGCTCTGCTCCTCCTCCTCGCCGGGGCTGCCTGCGAGCTCCCCACCACCACCCCCGCGGGCGGGTCCGCGCACTTGTCCGATGGCGACTCGGTGCACAGCCCCGCCGCCCTGCCTGCGGTCTGTGCCCCCGTCTTCGACATCGGCTGTGGCGAGAACGTCGTCGGTGACACGGCGGACTGGAACAGCGGCGCCACGAGCGTCATGAAGCACTACTCCCGGGGCGTGGGGACCTTCGACGGCCCAGAGCTCGTCTACCGGTTCACGGCGACCGCCGATGGGGCCGTGCGGTTCCTCCTGGTGGATCCGTCGCCGATGGAGATCGACCATGACCTCTTCGTCCTCGAGGAGGTCTGCGCCCCCGATCACGCGGTGGCCGCGGGCTTCAACGCCGTGCCGTTCGAGGCCCGCGGGGGACAGGTCTACTTCCTGGTCGTGGACGGCTATGACGGAGCCGCCGGGGCCTTCGAGGTGGCCGTCGAGTGCGCCGATCCGGCCCCGCCCGCAGGGTCGCCCGAGGCCGGCAGCGAGCCACCCTGCGACGCGTTCGACAGCTCCGAGTCCGAGTCGGCGCCGATCCAGACCGCGGGCGGTGCCCTGCCTCCAGCGGTCGCCAGTCACACCTGGACGGAGCCCACGACCTGGACGACGTGGGTCGACTTTGACGGGGCCTCGGGCCAGAACGCCACTCACGAGGGGATCGACTGGATCCACGCCGACGAGTCGGTGCCTGTGGTGGACGTGCGGGCGGCGGCGGCCGGCACCGTCGCCTATGTGCGCACCGGGTGCCCCGAGTCAGCCCGGTTCGGTCACAACGACGCGATCCGGGAGTGCGGCAGCGGCTGGGGAAACCACGTCGTCATCGACCACGGCGACGGGCTGTTCACTCGCTATGGCCACCTCGCACCCGACGACCTGCAGGTGGTGGTGGGGCAGGACGTGGGGGCCGGCGAGCGCATCGCAGGCATGGGGAACAGCGGGCGCAGCGAGCAGCGCCACCTCCACTTCGAGCTCGGCACCAGCGCCGCACCGTTCGACCCGTGCGCGCCGACTCGCAGCTTCGATCGTGTGTTCCCGCCGGCGAGCCTGTTCTGAGCGGTCCGGTCGCCGGAGGGGTCACCAGGTCTCGCTACCCAGAACGACGAGACCCCGCTTCCGGGTGCGAGAGCCGCGCCGATGTCGCTGATCTTCTGGACGAGCGGGTTCGGATTGTCGGGGGCGCCCACGAAGCCGTGGTGTTCGTCGGTGCGGGAGGTCTGCCCGGACGACGAGGTGCGCTGCCAGGCTGAAGTACGCTACGACCCGGCGATCTCCGGTGTGCCACACGGAGGTAGGACCGCGGGGCCTTCGGCCACATGCTCGCGGCCGCGAGGCGGTGGGCCGAGAGGGGGGAGGGGTCGGCGCCGGTCGTGATGCCGCTGAGCGGGCGGGTGCTGGCGCCGTCTGCCGGCTGACAGGCGAGGCTGCTCAACCCCCGGAGCAGCTCCCGTCGGGAGGATCTCCGACGATGTCGCAGGTGCTGCCATCGCCGAAGGCCGCGGCGCAGTACTCGTCGCCGTCCGGTCCGGGCACGCAGCAGTCGAGGGCCTCGCAGCCGGACGCCTCGACGCACTCCCCGTCTGCGCAGAAGAGCATGTCGCCGTACTCGGCCTGGCAGGCCGTGTGGCCGATCGCGTCCTCGGTGCAGGGGTCCTCGTAGGGCAGGTCGTCGTCGTTTGACGTCATGTCGTCGTCGTCCGATCCGGAGCCCGAGAGCGCTGGGTCGCAGGCGACCAGTCCAAGGACCAGGATCAGGGGAGCAGACCACTTGACCATGTCGATCCTCCGCGGCCGCTCGATCGCGGCTGCTCGCGGCCTGGCGGAGCAAGCGGTGTGCCATCGTCCCGGGCGGGATGGAGTGAGTCGACGGCTCGTTCCCGTCGGACGGGCGAGGGCCCGGCTCGGGCGCGAGCAGATCGAGTGGCAGCTGATACCCACGTAGCGTGCCGGTGGCCTTCGTCAGCCGGAGGTAAGGTGATGGGAGAAGACCGAGAAGGGGCCGGTTGATGGGGGAGATGAGTCGAAGAGCGCTTCTGCGGTCGGCGAGCCTGCTGCCCGCCGCCCTCTCTTGGGGGAGCGCCCGCGCGGCGGCGGCGCCCCTCCGAATCAACACCCACACCGCGCTGTGGCCCCTCGGCCCGAGCGAGCGTGGGCCGGGCGCGTTCCTGGCGTTGGTCGAGGCCGCTGCGAAGGCGATCGGGCGGAGCGTCGAGGCCGAGCTCCTCCCCGCCGAACGGAGCCTGCGGCTGGTCTCCGCGGGGGTCGACCACGGCGACGGTCCACGCATCGAACAGATGGATCAGCTCTATCCCGATCTGCACAGGGTCCCAGAGCCGCTTCTCGACTACCGGTTCGTCGCATTCGCCCCGCCGGGCTCTCTCGCTATCGACGACTGGAGAAGTCTGGCGGGCTCGCAGGTGGCGATCGTGCGGGGCTGGAAGATCCTCGAGCGCAACCTCGCCGACTCCGCTTCCCTGCAAGCCATCCGGACGCCTGAGCTGCTCTTTGAGCATCTGGCCCGGGACCGCGCGGAGGTGGCCGTGTTCGAAGAGTCGATGGGCATCGGCCTGTTGGAGGAGCGGGGGCTCACCCGGCGATTCGCTCCCCTACAGCCTCCGCTTGCGATCCGACCGATGTTCCTGTTCCTGCACTCCGACCTGGGCGCGCTGGCCGAGCCGCTGGCGGTCGAGCTGCGACGACTCAAGAGAAGCGGAGAGGGTGCGGAGATCCTCCGGGAGGTGCTTGGCGAGCGCCCCCTCTCGGACTTTCCGGGGCTGGCCTCGAACTGGGGGGCGATGTGAGTCGCCGTCGCAGCGTCGGCCGCAGGGTCCTGATGGCGGTCTTCGCCGCCAGCGCGGCAGTGGTGGCGTTGGCGACGTTCCTGCAGCTGTCGCTGGACTACCGCCGGGACGTCGCGCAGGTCGAGGCGTCGCTCGACCGGATCGGAGCGGAGCGGATCGAGTCTCTCGAGGAGGGCCTCTGGGCGGTCGATCGGGAGCAGCTGGACGCGCAGCTGCGTGGGATCCTCGCGATCCCCGACGTAGAGTTCGTTCGCCTCGAGCGCCTCGACGGGGAGCCGATCGAGCTTGGCGAGCCCATCGTGGAGCGGCCCGCCACGCGCAGCTGGCCCTTGCGGTACGCGTACCGAGGCGAGCAGATCGAGCTGGGGCGCCTGGAGGTCCGCGTGAGCCTGGACGGGGCGACCGCCCGGGCCCGGGAGCGCCTGGGCACGATCGCCGTCACGCAGGGCGTCGGAGTCCTGCTCGTCGCCGCGCTCAGCCTGCTGTTGATCGACGCACTGGTTCTCCGCCACCTCCGCGTCCTGGCCGGTCAGGCGTATGCCGGCGCCGAGGGCGCGCTGGATCGCCCATTCGCCCTCGGGCGGGCGGACGCAGACCCGGGGGACGAGCTCGATGAACTCGCTCGATCGCTGGAGAGCCTGCGCCGGCAGCTTGCGGCGCGGATCGCGGAGCTGGGTGCTCGGGGAGAGGAGCTGGTCCGCGATCTCGAGCAGCGAACCGCCGAGCGCGACGAGGCACTGCTCGAGCAGCGCCTCCAGGAGACGCAGAAGCTGGAGAGCCTCGGCCTGCTCGCGGGGGGCGTGGCCCATGACTTCAACAACCTGCTGGTCGGGATCCTGGGCAACGCCTCGCTGGTCTTCGAGGAGCTGGCGGACCGCCCCGACGCGCGCGCTCGCATCGGGCAGCTCGTCAAGGCGAGCCGCCGCGCGGCGGACCTGACGAGGCAGCTGCTGGCCTACTCGGGTAAGGGCCGGTTCGTCGTCGAGACGCTGGATGCGTCGTCGCTCGTGCGGGAGCTGAGCGACCTGGTCCGCACCTCGCTGCCGGAGCAGGCGACCCTGCAGCTGCACCTCCCGGAGCGCGGGCCGTTCGTCCACGCGGACGCCACCCAGCTGCGGCAGGTGGTGCTCAACCTGATAACGAACGCCTCGGACGCCTTGGGCCCGGACGGTGGGACGGTCCGGGTGTCGACCCGATCGGTCGATCACGACGCCGAGTCCCTGAGCCGGGCCTATCACACCAGCGAGCTCGTTCCCGGTCGGTACGTCCACATCGAGGTGGCGGACACGGGAGTCGGCATGGACGCCGAGACCCAGGCGCAGATGTTCGATCCCTTCTTCACGACCAAGGAGAGCGGGCACGGGCTTGGGTTGGCGGCGACATTGGGGATCGTCCGCGGCCACGCCGGCCTGGTGAAGGTCTACAGCGAGCCCGGTCAGGGGACGACGGTGCAGGTGCTTCTGCCGGAGTCGGAGGACGAGGGGGAGGGGGCGGCGGGCGGAGGGACCCCGTCGGCCCTTCACCACCATGCGGCGAGGGGGCGGATCCTGGTCGTGGACGATGAGGAGCTGGTCCGTTCGCTGGCCCGAGCGGTCCTGGAGCGGGCCGGTCACACGGTGGTAGAGGCGGTGGACGGGGAGGATGCAGTGGCGCGGTTCCGCCGGGCCCCCGACGAGATCGCGCTCGTTGTCCTCGACATGACGATGCCCAGGATGAGCGGCGTCGAGTGTCTGCGGGAGCTGCGCGTCATCCGGCCCGATCTGCCGGTGCTGCTCAGCAGCGGCTACAACGAGCAGGACGCGGTCGCCCGAGTCGCCGGGCGTGGACTGGCCGGCTTCCTCCAGAAGCCCTACACGGCGGCGGAGCTGCTCCAGAAAGTCGACGAAGCGCTGGCGTGATCGCTGGGCGCATGAGGAACGACGCGTGCGGCGGCTGGACGAGCCCGAGACCGGTTCCCCTTCTGTGCGAACGGAGTCGAGAACGACGAAGCCCCCGGAATCATTGGATTCCGGGGGCTTGTCCTGATTGGTACTCCCAAGGGGCGTCAAGGGCGGGCTGATCGGGCTGATGTAAATCGTTGTGATTTCAGGTAGTTGCGACGGTGGTTTCTCGAGAGGCTCCGGAACCCGAAACCGTCCCACTGCGCCCGATCCCGATCCGAGCTGTTTACACCTGTTTACACCGCCGGTTGGTACTCCCAAGAGGCGCAACGAGGTGGTGAATCCCGTCGAGCGCCAGTTTACGCCTGTGTTTACAACTAGTTACGCCGAGCGCAGGGGGAGCGCCAATCCGGCGGGTCCAGCGCCTGCCGCGCAAGGACAGCGAGCGCCTTCAGGGCGTCGTCATCGAGGAACCCCTCGGGGTAGGGGAGGTTGGGCGCGTCGAGATCCTCGAGCAGGCTGAGCCACGCCGAGATCGCGACCTACCCCGACGCGGTGAGTCGTCCCCCTTCCGACGCCAGCAGCGCCGCCTGCACGAGCCGGGCGCTGGCCTGGACCTCCCCGGCGGCCCGCACCCAAGACCGCTCGATGGCGTCGAGCGCGCACTCCGGTTGACCCTCGGCGAGCGCCTGATCCGCGTCTCGGACTGCGGGGCGTAGCGCAGCGCCGCCTCCAGGCCCTCGGCGTGGTGGGGCTCGCGGACGGGCACGCCTTCGGTGGGGCTCGACTGGACCAGGACGACCGCTTGGGCAACCATGCTGCGCGACAAGTCGGCCCTCGGGTCGATGGGGCTACACGACGCGGTCCGTCGATTGGTCTCTTCGTCCGCCCAGGCCTCGTGTCGCTTCATCAAGATGAAGCCCCACCGGGACGATGGCAGCCCGGTGGAGCCTGGAGGAAGGCTCATCATGGAGACCACGAACACCTGGTGCGAGGCCCTCCGCCTCGAGTCGCCCAGCATCGAGGCGGTGAAGGATCACCGCGCGGCGAACACGTACTCCCTGCTGATCGTGGCGCTGCTCGAGCGGGGGGAGGCCATGACGTTGAAGGAGGTCGCTGCACGCTTCGCGGAGGCGGGCGTGGCCCCGGAGGCGCGTGCGCTCCGCTCGTTGCAGCGGTGCAAGCCCGGCCGTCCCCCGATCTATCGAGACGGGGACCTCTACCACCTCGATCCGAACGACCATGACGCGGGCCTGTGGGCGTTTCGCCTCGGTCTGCGCCCGCCCCGGGCTCCGCGGATCGAAGTCGTCCGGCCCCCGCCAACACCGATCCCAGGGCCGGAGCTCCCCCTGACGGTCGCCGAGCTCGAGGAGGCGTGGAAGGACGCGACGCTGAGGAGCAACTGGTCGTCCCAACGGATCGTGCTGGCGGTCCTGGAGGCGCACGGAGCACCGATGTCGCCAGCGGCGGTGGTTCGGTTCGTCGCAGACCAGACGCAGCGGCACTCCTTGCGGGAGACTGACTCGGCGACGTTCGCCCACCGGCCCTGTGCGATCGAGGTCGTCGATGGTCGCTGGGCGATCGCCGCCGACGCGACCGTCTCGCTCCTGGGAGCCCGCAAGGCGGTGCGGAAGCTGCTGGAGAAGGTGCGGGAGAGGGCCGCGAGTCGCCCGGACCCTGCCTTGATCCAGGCGAGAATCAAGGCGTCCGAGCGGCGCCGGGCGGCTCACGCCGCGAAGCTGGCCGCCATGAGACGGGGCCTCCTCTGGGCGCTGCCGGGACGATCCCCGCGAGCGGTCGCCCTGCTCGACGTTGACGTCCGTTCCATCGAGACGTTCCTCGCCAAGGAGCTGACCGAGATCCCGCAGCGGCTGGCCGAGTTCGAGATCATCGCGGCGATTGACGTCCGAGGCTTGCTCCGCACGCTGGACTTCGATCCCGGCGAGCGACGGCTCGACGAGCTCGGCCCTCCGCAGAAGACGAAGAGGCTGAACAAGCGCGGGCGGACCCTGAAGATCACGCCAGAGCTCCTCATCGGGGGCTCGTGTGGGATCAGCCGACCGTTTGGGGATCCAGGCCGGATGGAGGGCTACCTGCGGGACGGGCAGGACCGGAAGCTGCGCAGCCGGCTGGAGGCCAACGTCAAGTCGCTCTTCGCCCTGTACCAATACGGCCGCCTGCACGGGGCCGTGCGGCTCCGTTGGGGCTTCCTCGATGAGCGGATCTCGGCGCCGTGGGTGCACTTCGATGAGCCCGCCATGTTCCAGCTCAAGAAGGCGGCAGAGGGGGCCGGAGTGCCTCTGGAGGTCGTGGTCGGCAACGCTCCGGGCTGGGCGGACCCGTGGGCGCGCGCGCGGGTGGCCTTCGTGCGGGCCGACGCAAAGGGCTGGCGAACGTACCTCGTCGATGAAGAGGGGCTCGTGGTCGACGAGGACGCGATCCAGGCGGCGAGGCTCTCGCGCGCCGCCTGGAGGCGTTGATCGTGGGCAAGCCGAAGGGAGGGCACTGGTGTTGGAGTTGCGGGCGAGCTCTCCCCAACGAGCAGTTCGGTGGGCGCGGACACGGGCGGCACCTGTGCAAGGAGTGCGCTCGCGAGCGCCGCGCGGCAGCCCGGCGGAGACGTCAGGAAGGCGAGGGCTGAACCGAGCCTCCGGCCCCGGCTCGCACCAGGCCGAGCAGCTGCGCGGCCGACAGCCTCCCGGCGACGTCCGATCCAGCCAGCAGCGCGTCAGCGAGCTCCCGCTTGCGGTGGTGCAGGGCCAGGATCTGCTCCTCGACGGTGCCGAGCGCGACGAGCCTGTGGATCGTCACGGGACGCGGTTGTCCGATCCGATGGGCCCGGTCCGATGCCTGATCCTCGACGGCCGGGTTCCACCAGGGGTCGAGGTTGATCACCTGGTCCGCCGAAGCGAGGTTGAGCCCCGTCCCTCCCGCCCGCAGCGAGATCAGGAACAGATCCCCATCTCCGGCCTCGAAGCGCTCGACGGCGTCCTGGCGCGCGGCGATCGGCGTGCTTCCGTCCAGGTACTGGTAGGGGATGCCGCGCTCGTCGAGCTCGGTGCGGTCGGTCGGCGTCGTCGCCATAGTCCGACCACCAGACATCCTCGCCGGCGCGAGCCTGAGCTGCCTTCAAGAGGACCCCGGCCACCTCCGAGCCCTGGCCGCCCCATCGGTCGGCCGAGCGGGCGATCTGGGCGGCGCGATCGAGGGATCCGGCCGCGATGAGCGCCAGGGGAAAGAGCGGCGCCGCGGGATCCACCAGGGCGGCGGTGCGCTTCCTCGCTTCCTTCCTGCGCAGCTCGAGCGCTTCCTCCCAGCCGGGGACCGCCGCGTCGAACCGACCCTCGATGGCCAGCCGCAGCGCCCGGAGCGAGGCGCTCGCCGCCGTGGTGGCGGAGGCGAGGAGCTCGTCTGCCTCGCCGAACCGTCCCGCGAGGACGAGGTACTCAGCGAGCACCTGGCGCAGCGGCGCGTGGTCCCCCTCGTCGAGCCGCTGCTTCGCCCTCGGGACGAGGGCTTCGGCAGGCTCCAGTTGAAGGCAGGCGTCCGAGAGCAGCTCCTCCAGGAGCGGCCGGGCCACCCCGCCGGGCAACTGATCGAGCCAGGGCAGCGCCAGGGGACGCAGGGCCGCTCGGGACAAGACCCGGCAGTCGTCTCCGTAGGTCGATCGGCCCTCATGCCGCCAGCGGAGGGCCCCGTCCCAATCGCGTACGAGCAGGCAGATCCGGATCTCTCTGGCGAAGTGGTCGCGGCCCCGGCTCTTCCAGCTCGGCTGGCCCCCTTGGTCGGTCTCGCACAGCAAGGGGCAGGCCGCGGAGACGGCCGCGGCGATCCGCGGGTAGGTGCCCTGCTCCAGGACGAGCCGAGTGATCTCTTCGCGTACGAGCGGGGGACAGGTGCCGCTGACTGCCTCGACGAGGCCGCGCGCCTCCAGGGAGTCCAGGGGTTCGGCGAGCGTCGAGCTCTTCAGGGTGGCCCAGCCGGGCGCCCGGTGCCCGAGCTTCCTCAAGGCTGAGGTCAGCTGGGTCCGCGTGGTCTGGACCATGGAGACGGCGATCGCCTCAAGCAAGCTGCGCTCGATCGCGGGCAGAGAAGCGAGCCGCTCCTCGGTGACGGTCTCGTTGGGCATTCCCGGGCTCCGGCTAGTGGACGGCGGGGGTGGGCTCGCTCTCGCCGAGAGGTGGCGGGGAGGTTGGGAGGGCATGGGTCAGCCCGCGCGGATCGTCAGGGGAGTCGAGGCCCGGGACGCCGGCCGGCGCGATGAAGTGGAACCCGCCCTCGCCCAGGCGCTGGCGCAGCTGGGCGAGGATCCGCGGGGCGTCGTCGTTCGGCCCGGCGATGTAGAGCGGCTTGCCGTCGCCTCCTCCGCACGCGATCGGGTCCTTGTGGAGGGTGGGGTCGAGGCCGTTCAGCAGCGGCGCCCCGAGCCGGAAGGCCGGGTGGGGCGGAAAGCCCAGCGCCCCGGCGTAGTCGAGGCCAGCCTGGACGATCGCGGCGGCGAGGTCCGGTTCGCAGGGGACGTGGGTCTGCTCGCCAGAGTCGATGGTGCGCCGGAAGTCCGCGTACTCCCGTTCGCTCATCTGGGGACGCGCGATGCAGTTCTTGACGCCGAGGCACTGCAGATCGACGAGGAAGTGCGCGAGCGCCACGCGCCCGGGGGATCCCCGGACCACCAGCACCTGTGCGAGGGAGCGCTCGTCGTCCCAGCACTCATTGACCAGGCAGTCCCGCAGGGGCCATCGGGCCGCTCTGTTCATCCCCGCGGCGATGCCCCCGCCCGTGCGAACCCGCGCCGCCGAGGTCTGCTTCTTGATGGCGCGAGCTCGCGCCATGGCCTTCGCCTGCTTCCGCTTGTTCGACTTGTTCTGCGCCACGTCCGTCTCCAGTCCGAACTGTGCCACTGCCATCGTCCAGGCGGGGATCCTGGGCAGCTGCTCGTGGGCCGGACGCGGCTGCTACCGACCTCGCCGCGACTGGGCGATGCAGCGCTCCACGAGCGCGAGGGTGGCCTTCGTTCCGTACTCGTCTGCCATCTCCCGAAGTCGCTCCGCGCTCCACCGCCTCTGCGTCAGCGCCGCGGTGAGACGCTCATCCAGCACGGTGAGAGTGGCTCCAGCCATCTCATGGTGCTGAAGCAGATCGACGATGAACCACTCCGGTGGCGGGTTCTGCGGGAAGAGCACGCGTCGAAGCAGGAAGCGCCGTCCGTCGAACGTGAAGTCGCCTGTGCGCTTCGTGTTGTAGGCGAGGGTCGCGGGGAACATGGCGGTCGAGGCCAGCCCGAGCGCGTTCCAGCGAGGTGGCCCGGTGAAGACGAACTGGTTGTCGCGAGAGAGCGTGTTCCTGCCAAGGCAGAGCAACGCCGCCATGACTTCGGGGTGTACGTTCTCATCGGCGAGGAGGGGCCGAGGACGCGCTTCGCCGATGAAGACGCTCTGGCCCGAGTACCAGGAGCTGAGCAACCAGCTCCGGGAGTACCTCGAAGCCGTGACGGACAAGGTGATCCGCGAGGCCCTGGATGGCGACACGTCCGAGGCTGAGGAGGCTCCGAAGCAGATCGGTGGGGGGTAGAGGGTTTCGGAGGTTTCTTCCAAGTGGAGCGCCTCAGCTCTCTGGAGGGTCTCCCTTCCAGGGCTCACCTGGCAGCGGCGCGATGAGGACGCCGAGCACACGCTCGAGGGCGAGGTCAAAGTCCCACGTCAGCCCGGGCCTCAGCAGGGGGACGATGTCTCCGCGGAAGTCGCGCCGCCCCGCCTTGTCGTACAGGTTTGCCTCGAACTGGGCGCGGGTGACGGAGTGGCCGCCTTCTGTCATCTAGCGCTCGAAGCAGCGCAGCAGCGCGTCGGGGTCGACGATGCCCTGATCGATGGCGAGCCACAGGTCGAAGAGGTCACGCCCCTTCCTGCGCTGATAGAGCGCCCGCAGCTTCGTGCCGAGCAGCTCCGCGATCTCGAAGGTCGTCACCTCGGCCTCGCCGGTGAACCATCGGTTCTCGACGCGAAACGGCACGCGCGCGAGCCCCAGCTCTGTGAACTGCTCACGCGAGTTGATCTCGATCTTCAGGCGCACGTGGCGCAGCGGATCGTCCTCCGAGGCGAACCGGTACACGAGGTTGACCCGACCCTCCTTGAGCTTGCGGCGCGGCGTGCCGAGCCATGGGTCCAGCACCTCTCGGACGAGGTCGAGGGTCTCGCCGATGGGTTCCGCCCGCACCTGCACCAGATCGATGTCTTCGGAGTACCGAGCGGCGGGATGGAGGTGGAGCTTGTGCAGCGCCGTCCCTCCCCTGAAGGCCAGGCGCTCAGCGATGTCGTCGACCCGGAACATCTCGACGATGGCGCGGCTGATCGCGAGATCCTGCTCGACCCAGGCGTCCTGAGCCCAAGGCGCCGAGGCCCGCCATTGGGTGATGTTTGCGGCCGGGATCACAGGTCAGGCTCCACTTCGACGTTCACAGCCACGCTCCACCGCGGATCCCGTGGAGCTCCGACCGCGTCCAGCCAGGGGGCGA
>CALAGR010000118.1 GCA_937891735.1 uncultured Pseudomonadota bacterium
CGCCGCCGACGGTCGGGCCGCCTACCACGCCGCGGCGGTGCTCGCGTCCAACCACCTCGTGGCGCTGCAGGCGACGGCCCTGCGCACCATGAGCGGCGCGGGGGTGTCCCCCGAGGACGCATGGCGGCTGCTGTGGCCCCTGGTCGCCGGAACGCTGGCGAACCTGGAGGCGGGGCCGGTCCCAGGCTCCCTGACGGGTCCGGTGGCGCGGGGCGACGCGGGCACCGTGCAACGGAACCTGCGGGCGCTGGACGGCGACCCATCGGCAGCGGCGGTGTACGCGGCCCTGTCGATGGAGGCGCTCGCGCTGGCGCGGAAGGCGGGCCTGCCCGAAGAACGCGCCGAGGCGCTCGAAGAGATTCTCGCTCGCGCCCAGGCTGGATAGCGCTCCCCGGGAGTCGGGTCTGACGTCTCCCCTTCCGCGGTATGGACAGGGGATCTATAGTCCAGATAGCGGTCGGACCCCTCCTGTGGAGCCAACAGGTGCTTGACGCCTTCATCATCGAGAAGATCAAACGGGAGCAGGAGCAGCGGGCGCCGCATCGGCGACCCCAGCTGGAGATCCCGTCGCGGCGTGAGCCGCCGCGACAGCCGTCAGGCTGGGACGATGACGACCGCACTGAGCGCGACAAGAGCCCCGAGCGGGGCGTCGTGATCATCGAGCTCTGAGCCCCCCCGATGACGGGCCGCCCCGCTGGCGCCGCGTTCCTCCTGCACCCGCTCGGCGGGCACCCTCGCGCCACCCCGCCCCTTCACGAGTCCTCCCTGCAGCTACACGCGGCCGCGCGGGAGTTCGTGCAGCGTCGCGTGCAGCCGTGCACGGATCGACTCGAGGCCCGGGACTTCGCCCTTCTGCGTGAGCTCCTCGAGGAGGCGGGCCGCGCGGGGATCCTGGGTGCCTCCCTGCCCCTGGCTCACGGGGGCCTGGGGCTGGGCACGGTCGATTCGCTCCTGGTCGCTCACGCCCTGGGCGGTTGCCCCTCCTTCGCCGTGACGGTCGGGGCTCACAGCGGGCTCACGGGGGCCGCGATCACCCTGGGCGGCGACGAGGCCCAGCAGGCCACGTGGCTGCCGGGGATCGCCGCCGGGACGACGGTGGGGTGCTACGCGTTGACCGAGCCGGACGCAGGCTCCGACGCGCTGGCGCTGCGCTCGGTGGCGACGCGCCAGGGGGACGGCTGGCGCCTCACGGGCAGCAAGCAGTTCATCACGAACGCCGGCATCGCCGATGTGGCGGTGGTCTTCGCCCTCGCCGACGGCACCGCCTTTTCGGGCTTCGTGGTCCCCATGAGCGCCAAGGGTGTCAGCCTGGGCCCCGAGGAGCGCAAGCTGGGGCTGCACGGGAGCTCCACCCGGGCCCTGCATCTGGACGACGTGCAGCTGCGGGACGAGCACCTCCTGGGCGAGCCCGGGCGTGGACACCGCACCGCCTTTGCGGTCCTGACGATGGGCCGGCTCCGGCTCGCCGCAGGGGCGCTGGGCGAGGCGCGGCACCTCCTGGCCGTCGCCGTGCGGCACTGCCGGACCCGCCACCAGTTCGGGCGACCCCTGAGCGAGTTCGGGATCACGCAGCGCAAGATCGGTGAGCTGGCCGCCGATCTGCTCGCCGGAGAGGCCGCCTTGTGGGCCTGCGCGGTCGGGCTCGACGCCACCCTCGCGGCGATCCCCGAGGCTGCTCGGGCGCGGCGGGTGCCGATGCGGATCAGCGACTTCGATGTGGACGCGGCGCTGTGCAAGGTCTTCGCGAGCGAGCTCATCGGGCGGGTCGCGGACGAGACGCTGCAGCTCTTCGGGGGCTACGGGTACATCGAGGACGGGCCCGCGGCCCGCGCCTGGCGGGACGCCCGGATCCACCGGATCTACGAGGGCACCAACGAGATCTGCCGGCTGCTGGTCGCCCCCGGGCTGCTCCGGCGGCTGGGTCCGGCGCCGTGGTCAGCCGGGCGAGCCGCGGACGCTCATTGGACGACGTCGTGCACTCACGCGGTGGCCGACCTCACGCTCACGGCCCTCGGGGCAGCGGCCGCGGCGGGCGACGAGCTGGCGGAGCAGCAGGCGCTCGCCGAGATCGTGGCCGACTGCGCGGGCGATGCGCTGGCGCTGCGCAGCCTCGTCCTCGCCCCGAGAGATCCCTTGCGGGACCTGGCCACGCACGTCGTGGCCCGCCGGGCGCTGGAGCGCTGCCTCCTGGCCGTGTGCCGGGTGGCGCCACAGGCCCCGTCCGTGTCCACCGCTCACGCGCTGCTCGTGGCCGGACCGGACCCGCTCACGCCCGTCGCCGAGCTGGGGCGCAGGGTCATCGACGGAGAGACGTTGGCGCTTTGAGCCGCTCCTGGGGGCACCGGCGGGGATGGTAGTGTCGGCGGGTCTCGAACCCACGACCTCTGGCTTCGGAGGCCAGCGCTCTATCCAACTGAGCTACGACACCGTGCCATCCGCGGCGCCCGCGCGAACGCGGAGCGGGTTTATACCTATCCTGCAAGGCCGATGCAACGCCGACTCCGGCTCGTCCCTGCGACCCGCAGGGGCGGGCTCAGTCCTTGCCGATCCACTCCCGGATCGGCGACAGCGTCTTGACGCGGAACTCCGGATCCAGTCGCTCCTCCACGAAGCGGAAGAACAGACCGTCGAGGATCGCCGAGATCTCGTCGAGCAGGAACATGCGCTCGTAGATCCGCTCATCCAGGCCATCCTTGACCTCTCCGGGCACCTTGAGCCCAGCAAACTCCAGCGTCTCGCCCTTCATCGCGAGGGTGTACTCGCGCTCTCCGATGCGGACCCCGACGTTCGCGGTCTCCACCGTCTTGCCGGCGCGGAGCGCAGAGCGGGCCTCGGCCGTAGCGGTCGGCTGCCCCCCCTTCAGATCGCTGATCTGGGGCTGCTCCCCTTCGGTTCGGAACTGGATCCGGTCGTCGATCCAGAACTCGATGGCTCCCATGGGGGACACCTCAATCGCGCCGTAGGCGGTCTCGCTCTTCCACCACAGCCACAGCAGGAACTCCTTGCCCAGGAACCACGAGGCGGGGTGATCGCCGGGGTGCTGGTCCAGGGAGTCGTTGATCCAGTCCGACCCGCTGGGCACGGCCTGGACGGCGCGGGGCTGCCGGGGGGGCTCCGGGCGCTCCTCCTCCGCCTCGTCCTCGCGGTCGTCCGCGTCTTCCTCCCGGTCGTGCGCCGGCTCCTCGTCGTCATCGAAGGGGTCGGGGTTCATGAAATCAGGGTCGGACATGGGGTGCTCCTACCGGCCGTCGGGGCGGTAATCCGCGTAGCCGATCCGGTCCAGCGCCGAGACCCACTCCGCGCTTCGGGGGTGCCCTGCGATGAGCTGCAGGGGCCCGATGGGGCGGGTCTCGGCCTGGAAGGTCTTCGCGAACAGCATGCGAAACAGCTCATTGGCCTTGTTGGAGTTCGAGAAGAACCAGATCGTGTGGCTCGACAGGTCCCAGCACACGTCGTGCACCGCGACGGCGGGCAGCTGTCGGGGGTACAGCTCCAGCTCGATCTGCTCCAGCATCTCCTTCTTGACGGGCGCGGGCACCCGCTCCCGACCCGTCTCGGACAACCAGGCCCGCACGCGCAGGTCCAGCAGCGCCTTGACGAGCTTGCCCGGCAAGCGCTTGTTGTCCATGCGGAGCGAGAAGCTCATGTACTGGTTGAACAGCACCTTGTCCGGCGCGAAGTCGGTGTCGCACAGGTTCGTCAGGGTGACCCAGCCAACGTTTTCGCCTCCCTTGGCGGCCGAGAGCGGCTCCCGAAAGGCCTCCAGGGTGAGTCGTTCGAGCAGGCGGTCACGCAGGCCGAGCTCCGGGAAGTCGGCGATCACGCGGTAGCGCCGGGCGCCCATGGCGCCGGACAGCAAGGGCATGGGGGAGGCTCCTGTACGGATGAGTGGTCAGCACGGGGAACATGCCGCATCGGCCGCGGTTGTGGGCTGCTGTCGCGGGCAAGTATGATTCACGCGCATTTTCGTGGTCAACGCGGACCACGACCTGCAGGCGCCCCGAGGACCCCTGACAGATGACCGGACGCAAAGTCGTCACCCCGCACTTTGAGATCTTGCGTCGCGGCGAGGTGATCAAGGTCGTCCCGCTGCACCGCAGCCGATTGGTGATCGGCAGCGAGGGCGGCGCCGATCTGCGGTTGAAGCACCCCGCCATCGCCTCGCGCCACCTCGAGGTGGGGGTGGTGCAGGGCCGGTACCTCGAGGCGCGCAACCTCGCGGGGGAGGGCCGGGTGCTCCTGGGCGGCAAGCCGATGGACCAGGCGCGCCTCCGGGAGGGCGATGAGCTCGACCTGGGCCCCGTTACCCTGCGCCTCACCTACCACCGCTCGGCGAGGCCGGCGGGGGCGAGCGGTGCTCCCGACGAAGACGAGCCCACCGACGCGGACATCACCGCGCCCTTCGATGACGACGGGCCGGATGCGCCGGATCAGGTGCGCGCCGATGCGGCCGCCACCACCGACGAGCACGCCTCGGAGCTGGCCACGGGGGCCACCGGCTCCCGGCTCGGCAAGCGACGCCGCGCCGCTCCAGGCCCGCACAACGGCGGCATGGACCTCGAGCTCGACGACATCGTGCTGGACCCCGCCCCGCTGGTCACCATCGAGCCCCCGGGCGGCAAGCTCCAGCGGGTCCCCCTGCGGGTCGGATCGTTCGTCGTCGGTGGCGGCCGCTGCGCCTTCCGGCTGAGCTACCCCGGGATCGCGCCGGCGCACGCCGAGATGATGGTGATGCCCGACGGCGTCGTGTACCTCAAGCACCTCGCGGGCGCCGGGCTGGTCACGCTGCGCAACGGCGCGCCCATCCAGTTCAGCCGATGGAAGTCCGGCGACCGGGTGCAGGTCGGGCCGGTCACGATGCAGCTCAAGATGGTGCCGCAGGCCGACCTCGCCGACGAGATGGCCCGTCCCCTCGAGCCCGCTACGCACCGGAAGCCCTCGCACGCGCTCCCCCGGCTGGAGCCCGCCCCGATGCCTGCGGCG
>CALAGR010000119.1 GCA_937891735.1 uncultured Pseudomonadota bacterium
CCCGGGGCGGTGGGCATCGGGCGCGGCGGCCTGGAGGGGCTGGCCCTGGAGGTGGGCCCGGTGGTGGTGAGGCCCGTCGCCGAGCGCGTGTACACCCGGGCGCGCGCCGCCGTCGGGCCCGACGAGCCGTCCGTGGCGGTGCTCGCGGATCGTGTGCTGGCGGTGGGCACGCGCCTCGATGTGCCCCTGACGGGCTGTGTGATCGTCGCCTCCCATCCCCGGGAGTTCGAGGGGGTCATGCCGGGCGCCAGGGTGCGCTGCGCCGCGCCGCTGCTCGACGACGCTCCAGCCTCCGACGGCCTCGCCGGGGGGCCCGTGCTGCTTCGCGACGGAGCCCCGTGCATCGACATGCGGGCCGAGGACTTCTGGCGCGCCGCGCCTCCGGTGACGTTCTCCCAGGACGAGACGGGGGATCAGAACCTGCTGCCCCGCATGGGCGTCGGGGTGGACGCGGAGGGGCGCCTGATCTGCGCCGCGGTGGACGGACGCAACGAGGGCGCGCTGGGCATGACGCTGGCGGGGCTGGGCGAGCTGCTGGCCCTGCTCGGCTGCCGCGACGCCCTGAACCTGGATGGGGGATCGAGCAAGCGCATGTGCATCGGCGGTCGGATCGTGGACCTGCCCACCACCGAGGTCGCCCGCAAGGGTGCGGCGGCGCGGGTGCGGCCGGTGTTCAGCGCGGTCCTGTTCACCCCGCGATGAACGTGCCGTCCGCATCGCCGGCCCGCTGGGCGCTCGTGGCGGCGGGCGTGTTCGGCCTCGCCGGATGTGGCTGGTTCTCGGCGCCGGACCCCGTGGCGCCCACCACGCCCTGTCCGCTGCACATGGTGCACCTGCCGGCCATCGGGGACACGGGGGCGGTCTGCATCGACCTCTACGAGTTCCCCAACAGGAAAGGGGTCCTGCCCCGCACCCACGTCACCTGGACCGAGGCGGCCGCCATCTGCGCCAACCAGGACAAGCGGCTGTGCACGGCGGCCGAGTGGAGCCGGGCCTGCTCGGGGCCGTCGGTGCGCGGCGTGAGCGCCCGCATGTACTCCTACGGCGCCAGCTTCGACCGGCAGCGCTGCAACACCCCCCGGGACGACTCGGGTCCGCCCCTGGACCGCCCCGCGCCCCTCGCCGAGTCGGGCTCGTTCCCGGACTGCCACAGCCCCGAGGGGGTCTTCGACCTCAACGGCAACGTGTCGGAGTGGGTCGCGGACGAATGGACCGAGCGGGCCGGGCCGCTCATGCGCAGCAAGGACGAGCCCGACGCCGCAGGCCCCGCCCACGTGGTCCGCGGCGGCACGATGTGGACGCGCACGCCCTACGGCCAGAGCTGCACCTCGAGCCACGGGCACGCCGGGGACAGCCGGTTCAACGACGACGGCTTCCGGTGCTGCGCGGAGCCCCGCACCCCGTCGGGCACGCCACTGCCCCCCGGCTCGGACCGCGGTTTGTAGTGGAGGCCAGTCGTCCGCTCCCCGGACGGTTGGAGATCGACCCCATGAAGCCCCTTGTCGCCGCCCTCGCCCTCCTTGCCACCTCCATCCCGACCTCGGCCCTGGCCTGCTCCTGCATGGAGATCGGCGGGACCTGGTTCGTCGCGCCCGCTGACGGCGCGCTCGACGTGCCCACCAACGCGCTGGTGTGGGTCGGGGGCGGCATCACCCGCGGCCTGTACGAGGACGAGCAGCAGTTCCCCATCGAGCTGATCGGGCCGGACGAGGCGCCCCTGCCGGGCACCGAGGGGCGACTGCGGGGCGGGTGGGAGCTGCTCGATGTCTTCACCCCCGACTTCGCGCTGGAGCCGAACACGACCTACTCGATCCGGGTCAACGGTGAGATCCAGTCCACCTTCGTCACCGGGCTCGACGCGGACACCGAGCCTCCGGCCCTGCCCACCGAGCTCGAGCGCAACACCTGGTCCAGGCCGCCCCAGCCCGTGGCCGGCGGCATGTGCGGTGATGGCCGCGGGTCCCACGGGATCTCCGTGCAGTGGGACATGGGCGAGGCCGTCGTCGTCCTGATGGACCACGACGAGCGCGCGGCCCTGGACATCGAGGCGGCGGTCGGCGATGTGCCGTCGCTGTCCACTAGCGGCTACACAAGCATCGGCAAGGGCTACGGCTGCGGCGGCGACAACTGGGACGAAGCGCGCAACGGCGCCGAGGCCACGATCCGCGCCGGCAGCTACGACCTCGCCGGCAACTTCTCGGGGTGGAGCGAGCCGGAGACGGCGGTCGTCCGTCCCGCGGGCTGCAGCGCGGCCGGGCCCGCGAGCCCGTCCGTGGCGCTGCTCCTGCTGCTGGGGGGCGTCGTGCTGCGGCGCCGGGACGAACGCTACTGAGCGAAGTCGCGCAGCATCTTGCGCAGCTCCATGACGTGCAGTTCCTCGGTGCCGATCATCGTGCGCGCGTACTCCTCGAGGTAGATCGAGGCGCCCTCGACCACCGCGAGCAGCTTCTTGTACAGGTTGAGGGCCCGCTCCTCGTGGGCGAGGCTCTCCTGGAGGATCGGCTTGAGGGTGTGCCGGTGCGTCTCCTCGATGGGCGCGATGGTGAGGCTGGGGTGCCCCTCCAGCCCGGTCAGGACCTCGCCCGCCTGCTCGGCGTGCAGGAGCGACTCCGCCGCCTGGGCCTTCATGAAGGCCACCAGGGACATGCGGTGCGGGCCGGTGATCATCAGCCCGTAGTGGGTGTAACGGACGACGCCGGAGAGCTCCGCTTGGAGGATCTCGTTCAGGGCGGCCACGGTCTTGTCGAGGTCGAGTTCGGTCATGGCCGCGGAGTGTACCCAGACCGGAGCGGGCCGGAACCCCACTTCGCGGCGCGCATGTCTCGTTGGAGCGGGTGTGCGATCCATGGGTGGGCGGCTCAGCGCACCACCGGCGGAGCCGCACCCGCAGGGGCCACCCGCACGCAGTTCCGCCCCGCCTCCTTCGCGAGGTGTGTGGCGCCATCCAGATCGGTCGCCGGACAGACGACCAGGAACTCGTCGCCCCCGAGGCGGCACAACAGATCGTCCGTGCGCAGAGCGCCGCTCAAGGTTCGGGACAGCTCCACGAGGACCCTGTCACCGGCGTCGTGACCCTGGGTGTCGTTGATCTGTTTGAAGTGGTCCGCGTCGATCATCAGACAGGCGAGGGGTCGCCCTGTCTCCGATGACTCCGCCCAACGCTCTGCGAGCCAACGCATCCCGTGCCGCCGGTTGGGCAGCTGGGTCAGTGAGTCCCGCAGGGCGATCACCTCGAGCCGGCGGTTTGCCTCCGACAGGGCTCGGGTCCGGTCCGCCACCCTCTGCTCGAGCGACCGGGTGAGCTCCCGGAGCTCCGCGTTCTGGATGGACACCTGCTCAAACAGGCCGCTCATGGCCACGAGCAGCGGCTCGGTGGACCTGTCGGCCTCCCTCTGCTGGGCCTCGAAGGCCTCGGACGGGGTCGCGCCGCCCTCGATCGTCGTCACCTGGCGGGCCATGTTCTGGTCCTGGACGAGGATGTGGAACGCCAGCCAGTGCATCAGGAACTCGTGGAGCGACCTGGCCAGGGTCGGGTCATCCGGGTTCAGGTTCCCCGCTCGGCTGGCGACCTCGGTCAGAAACATCGCGTGCTCGCGCCGGTGCACCCGGAGGTGTCGTTCGTCGATCCCGACCCGGACCATGAACGCGTCTTCCTCCTCGAAGTGATAGTGGGAGTAGTCGCCGAGCTTGGTCAGCAGCTGCCCGATGTCCGTCGAGTCGAGCGTGTTCTGACGAAGTGATCGGACCAGGGGAACGACTCCGTGGGTGATCTCCGAGTGGACGATGGAGTCTCAGGCCGGGCCTCTCGTGGCACGAGCAGGGTCATGCGCCGCTGAAGTCGACCCCCTCGAACACCATGCTGGGCACCATCGTGCTGCGGAACGGCCAGGGGTCGTTGCCCACCGCGGCGAGGCGGCCGAACAGATCCACGAAGTTGCCGGTCACGTTCATCTCCCCGATGGGGGCGCCCACGTGGCCCTTGTGCAGGTGGTGGCCGCGCACGCCGAAGCTGAAGTCGCCCGTCGTGCCGTCGGCGTTGCCTCCCAGCCAGGAGCTGACGTAGATGCCCTCGCCGACGTCCCGCAGCAGGCCCGCGAAGTCCTTGTCCGAGCCGGACGCCACGACCACGTTGCTGCTCGAGCCCCCGTTGGCCTGCATGCCCGCCTTGCTGCCGTAGTACGTGTCCACGTACAGCTGCTCCACGACGCCCTTGTCGATGAGGGTGCGGGTGCGGCTCGCGATGCCTTCGCCGTCGTAGGGACAGGAGCCCAGGCCGCGGGGCCGGTGGGGCTCGTCGGTGATGGTGATCTTGTCGCTGAACAGCTTCTCGCCGACCTTGCCCGCGTAGAAGCTGCGGCCCTGGTACACGCCCCGGGCGTTCATGGAGCCGATGAGCCGGCCCACCAGCCGGGACGCGGTGCGGGGGTCGAGCACCATCAAGGTCTTCGTCGTCGGGCCCTTCTTGGAGCCGATGCGGATCGTGGCCTGCTCCAGGGCGAGCCGCGCCACCTCGTCCAGGGGCGGCAGGTCGTCCATCTGGCGCACGCCCACGTACCAGGAGCCCTCGGGGCGCTTGTCGCCCTCGTCCCGCACGGTGACGTCGCCGCCGACCCACAGCTGGGTGCCGCCGTCGGTGCCCTGCAGGCCGTTGCTGCTGACCAGCGCCGACTCGGAGAGGGTGCCGCCGACGTAGGCCGTGGCGGAGATGACCCGGTCGTCGCCGCGCAGCACGGCGTCCAGCGCGCCCAGCCACTCCTGGCGCCGAGCGGAGTCCAGCGCGTCGATGGTGCTGTCCACCAGCTCCAGATCGGCGGTGGTGCGGCCGTCGTACAGGGCCGGATCGGGCAGCAGGCGGTGCGGGTCCGGCTGCAGGGCGCGGGTCAGGGCCACCGCTTCGTCCACGAACGCGCGCAGCCGCTCGGGCTGCAGGGACGTGGTGCGGTGCGTGCTGAAGCGGCCCCCCACCCAGAGCACCAGGTCCATCGAGCTGGACGTGGCCTCCTTGACGCTCTCCACTGTGCCGTCGCGCCCCGTGTATTCCACTTCGCGGGTGCGGGAGGCGTAGACGCGGGCGTCATCGGCCCCCGCCGCGATGGCGAGCTGGAGCGCCTGGTCCGCGCGGTCGAGCAGCATCTGACTGTTGGGGGTGTTCATTTCAGCTCACCCCGCCGACGGTCATCTTGCTGACCAGCACCGTGGGCAGCCCCTGGCTGACCGGCACCGACTGGCCGTTCTTGCCGCAGGTCCAGCCGCCCGTGTCCAGGCGCGCGTCGTTCGCCGCCATCGTGACGTTGCGCAGGGTCTCGGGCCCGTTGCCGATGATGTTGCAGTCCTTGATGGGGGCGGTGACCTTGCCGTTCTCGATGAGCCAGCCGTTCTTTATGTAGAAGGTGTAGTCGCCGGCGCCGATCTGGACCTGCCCGTTGGTGAACGTCTCGGCGATGATCCCGCGCTCCAGCGATGCGATGATCTCGTCCCGGCTGTGGGGCCCGTTCTCCATGTAGGTGCAGCGCATGCGGGGCATGGGGCTGTGGCGGAAGCTCTCGCGCCGGCCCGAGCCCGTGGGCTGCACGCCGTAGTGCTTCGCCGAGATGTTGTCGTGCAGGTAGCTGCGCATGACCCCGTCCTGCACCAGCACGGTCTTCTCGACGGGGTTGCCCTCGTCGTCGAAGTTCAGGGCTCCGCGCTCGCCGGGCTCCACCCCGCTGTCCACGATGGTCACGAAGTCCGGGGCGACCTTCTTGCCGAGCATCTCGCTGTAGATGGAGGTGCCCTTGCGGTTGAAGTCGGCCTCCATGCCGTGCCCGATGGCCTCGTGCAGCAGGATCCCGCTGGCTCCCGCGGCCAGGACCACGGGCATCTCGCCGGCGGGGGGGCGCGTGGCCTCGAACAGCCGCATGGTGCGGTCCACGGCCTCGGCGGCGACGCGGGTCAGGCTCTCCTCGGTGTACCAGTCCACGCCCTGGCGTCCGGCGAGGTTGCTGGCGTTGGACACGGTCTGTCCGTCCTTCTCCGCGGTGATGGACACCCACAGCCGGGTCATGGGCCGCGAGTCGGTGTGGATGTGACCCCGGTGATCGGCCACCAGCACGCGCTCCTCGGTGTCGTTCCAGGAGATGCGCACCTTCTTGACCGCCGGATCGCCGGCGCGGGCCTGGGCTTCCACCGACTCGAGCAGCGGCAGCTTGCGGGAGATCCCCACCTCGGCCCAGGGCACGGTCAGCGCGTAGTGGTCAGGCAGGGCGAGGAACTCGAACGCCTGGGGCGGGATGACCGTGCTCGCCTCCCGGGCGATGGCGCGGGCGGTCCGGGCCGCGGCGAGCATCGCCGGCAGCGACAGGTCCTCGGTGTAGGCGTAGCCCGTCTGATCCCCCACGACCACGCGCAGCCCGACGCCTTCGTCCACCGAGGAACTGGCCTGGTTGACGATGCCGTCCTCCATGGAGATGGAGTTGGACCGCCGGTACTGGAAGTACAGGTCCGCGAGATCGGCGCCGTTGCCGGTGAGCTCCGCGAGCACCTGCCGGAGCATCGCCTCGTCCACCCCGAACCACGTCAGGAAGGGGTTGGGGGGAGCGGGGGCGTCCCCGGAGGCGGTCGCGAGGGCGACCTTGTTCCCGCAGCCGGCGAGGAAGCCGGGCAGGGTCAGCGTGGCGGTCCCGAGGGCGGCGCCCTGCAGGAAGCGGCGGCGAGACGACGACATGAGCGGTCCTCCAGGGGGCGACGGGCGCGACCATAGCCCGCGCGTGGCTGTCGATCATCAGCGCGGTGTCAGGAGATCGCCGTCGGTGGACACAGGATCCTTGACCGCGGCGCCTCCCCCGGTGGAACGTGCAAGGCAGCGGGGAAGAGACCGAACCGACGAGGAGGAGAGAAGGGACGCGCTCATGCGCATCGTGATCCTGACCGCCCTGGCGCTGCTGATGATGGCCGCGCCGGCCACCGCGGATCGGCTCGAGAGCCCCGACGAGTACTCCTATGACCGGATCGGCAAGCGGGACCCGTTCCGCTCCGCCGTGGTGCCCCCCGGCGCGGCCACGCAGAAGCTGTTCGAGCGGTTCGAGCTCGAGGATCTGCAGGTGAGCGCGGTCATCCTGGCCCCGGACGCGAGCTGGGCGGTGGTCGAAGGCCCCGCAGGCTTCCACGTGCTCGTGCGGGACGGATCCCGCTTCGGCTCGGACTCCATGAGGGTGTCCAAGGTGCTGCCCGACGGGCTGATCCTCGAGGACTTCCGGTTTCGGACCGCGGACGGCGCGCCGGTCACCCTGATGCACACCCTGTCCCTGCCCGCCGAGGAGACCGCGCTGCCCCAGACGCCCCCCGGGCCCTGAGGGCGTCGTTCAGTCCTTGGGGGGCGCCGTCGCCATCGCATCCTCCAGCGACGGTGGAGCCCCCTGCAGGCACTCGGCCTTGTGGTCGCCGTACCTGAGCTTGAAGGGCACGTAGACCATGCAGGAGCCCCGCCACGGATCGCCGTGACAGACCTCCTCGCAGATCGACAGCTCCACGGCCTGGCCGACCATCTCGGTCTCGCCGGTCCGACCGGCCACGATGCGCAGCGCTCCGCCCGCCCCGTGGTTGTCGTGAACCGAGGTGACGATCTGCTCGGGGCGACCCTTCGCCCACATGCCGCGCTCGGCGATCCTGGCCTTCTTCTGCACCTCCAGGAGCCGCGGATCCGCGGGCTCGTCGTACGCGAAGACGTGGGCGAGCCCCTTGCCCACCATGTCCACGCGCAGCTGGGGGCAGTCCACGAGCAGGCGCTTGTAGGCGTCCTTCTTGCCGCGGGTGGTGCACTCCCAGGTGGCGCTGGCGGCGAACTTGGGGGACTCCTTGGCGACCGCCCACAGGTCCTCGGCGGTCCAGTCGCCCCAGCGGTGCACGGGGCCGTATGACTCCAGCGTGTTGAAGCCCACGAGGCGGGTGGGCATGCCCTTGCGGGGTCCGGACAGGAAGGTGAACGAGTCGCCGTCGTCCCAGTGCACCGCGATCCGGTTGCCCCCCATGGTGATCCAGCCGTCGTAGGCGGGGTCGTCGTCGCTGGCGCGGGCGGGGCTCGCGAGCAGGACGGGCAGGGCGACAAGCAGGAGCAGGCGATGGTGGCGCACGCGGGGAGGATACCGGCAGGCCGTCGCCCCGACGACCGCGCAATGTGCTTCCGCGGGTTGCCTGCCCGTGGGAGGGTGTGAGCCATGCGGATCTTCCTCCTGCTGACCACCCTCGTCTTGCTGACCACACCGTCCGCGACCGCGGGGTCCTTCGGCCCCGAGGTCTCCGTGACCGCGAAGTCGAGCGAGGGCGTGGCCCTGCGGGTCAACGTCGAGGCCGTCAACGCCGACATCCAGACCGTGCTGCGCACCCTGGCGGACGTGGGGCGGTTCAACGTGGTCTTCGCCGACGGGGCGACGGGTCGGGTCACGGTGTCCCTGCGGGACGTGCGCATCGATGAGGCGGCGGTGGTCATCGCCCAGTCCGTGGGGCTGGCGCTGGTGGACCTGGGCAGCGTCAAGATGGTCGGCCCGCCGAGCCCCCGGTAGGGGCTGGGCACCACGGTGGGGCCCGAGGCGTTGCGTCATCGGGGGGAGACAGCCTGTCTGGTGCGGTTGACGCGCCGGCTGGGTGCCGCGCCGGCTGGGTGCCGCGCCGGCTGGGTGCCGCGCCGCGGACCCTGAGCGGACCAGGCACCGATCTGGACGGTGCCTGGTCTGCCGGGACTCATGGACAGCCGCGCGCTCACCGGCATTGCAGGGGAGGAGTGTGCCGTTTGCGCGCCTGCCCACAACTCCCTGGGACAACCTGCCGGTTCGGTTGCCCACACCGCCCACAGCGGCCAACAACAAGCGTGAAAGAGACAAGGACGAAGATCGGACTTGCCGGGGAGCCGGACACATGAGGTGTCTGGCGGGGCATGGCACCATCGTGGGGCCTGGAGGGGGTCTGGTTCTCGCACTGATCACGGTCGGTACACGGGTGCGTGAACGGCGGGTGTTCGGGGAAGTCCGACCCGTGGCGGCCTACTCGCGGTGCACCGCGGCCCCGGTGGAGAACCGCAGCTCCATCGCCTGCTCCAGCGGGTTGCCGGTGGTGTCGGCGATCCCCCCCACGGGCAGCTGCAGCACGTAGGTGGTGTCCGGCTCCAGCGGCGCCCGCGGCGTCAGGTTCACCACCGTCTCCTGCACGTTGATGTCCACGGACACCGCCGCCGTCTGCCAGCCATCCCCGTCACCGCGCAGGCTCCACAGCCGCGCCGAGCCCGGATGCACCGACATCGGCTCGATCTGCTCGTCGAACGACAGCCCCACCCGGCCCGTCAGCGCCACGAACCGGTCGCCGTCCTGCGGCGAGGTCAGCCCCACCCGCGGACCGCGGTCGTCGGGCGCCATCTGCCAGGGCACCACGGCCGTCGCCTGCCCCGGCGCGCTGCTCGCGTCCACGCTCGCGATGGCCACGTTGCCGATGGGTACGAGCGTGTCGAAGTCGCCCTGCAGCTGCATGCGCCCGAGCTCCACCGGGGCCCGCTCCTCGGTGAAGTCCCACACGCTGCCGAAGTTGCTGTCCCCGATGAACACGTACTGCCCGTGCAACGCCACGTAGCCGCCGCTGCCGTCCGGGGTCGGCGCGTCCCCCGCGAAGCGCGGCCGGGAGGGGTCTCGCAGGTCGTACAGGATCGGGCCGCCGCCTCCGTCCTTGCGGGCGAAGAGCCCGTAGTTCCCCCCCACGTTGGCGAAGTAGTAGGCGCGCGGGCGCCCGTCCCCGTCGCCGACGTTGAACTCCCCGCCGGGGATCGGCTCGGGTCGCAGCGGGTCGCTCACGTCCATCAGCACCGTGCGGATCCCGCCCGCCGTGCTCGCCATGGCGAGGTTGCCGATCACGTGGAAGCTGCCCACCAAGAGCCCCGGATCGAACAGGTACTGGGCCGCCAGCGTGGGGTTGGTGGGATCGCTGGCGTCCACGATGTACACCCCGTTGCTCGTGCCCGACACGAACACCCACGGCCCCTGCCAGAACACCGACAGCGTCAGCCGCGTGTAGCTGTCCGGGTAGTGGTATCCGGGCAGATCGAGCTCGCTGATCCACACCGGGGCGGCCCGATCCGTGATGTCCCAGAAGCCCACGCCCCCCAGCACCTCGCCGGTGGGGATGTCGTCGTCGTCGCCGCCGCCTCCCCGCTCCACCGCCAGGCCGCCGTGGTAGTCCACCGCCAGGTAGTCCCGTCCGTTGACGGTCGAGAACCCCAGGCTGTGGCTCTCCCGCATCAAGGGGCTGTAGCCCTGGCCGTGCAGCACCGGCGCGCAGGGGGCGGACACGTCGAACAGCGACACTCCGCCCCCGCCCTCCTCGGGCGCCCAGGGCATCACCAGCCACCCGTCGTACATGGCCACGAGGTTGTGGTGCTCGGCGTCCTGCTCCCCGCCCAGCAGGTAGGCGCAGTGCTCCCAGAGGGCGTCCTGCGCGAACGTGGTGGTCGGCCCCCCGGGCCCGGAGGTGCTCCAGGCGGCGGCGTCGGGGAAGTCGGGAGGCATGGGCGGCGCGTCCGGGCCGGGCGGCGCCGGCGAGCACCCCAGCACCAGCGAGAGCACCAACGGCAGGGACGTGCGGCAGATCCTGGACATGCGCCTGCATCCTGCCACGACCCCGGCTCGCCCGCGGACCGGTCCTGCTGCATGATGCCGCTCATGCGAACGCTCCCTGCCGTCCTGCCCGCCCTGGCCGCCCTCGTGGCGGTGTCGCTCACGCCCACCTTGGGCATCGCTGGCTCCTTCGAGAGCAAGGAGCTCGGCGGCTGCCAGATCCCCCTGCTGCCCGGGGCGAAGCTCACCTCGGAGCAGTCCAACACCTTCGAGAGCGGCAACCTCGTGTTCAACTCGAAGGGCGCCCAGCACATGGTGTTCTGGTTCCCGGGGGCCAGCGCGGAGCTCACCGAAGCCACGGTCAAGGTGTACGCCGAGGCCTTCGGCAAGTCCGGGGCGTGGCTCGGGGTGGACACCATCAGCTGGGAGCAGGTCGAGGGCAGCAAGGCCGCGCGCCTGCCCGTCAAGATGAGCAAGGACCAGCCGGTGGAAGGCCGCATGTTGATGTGGTCGTCCGTGGCGACGGGGCGCTACTTCATGTACGTGCTGACCCCTTCGTGGTCGAGCGCCGGCAAGGCGAGCCTGTCCGACGACAAGCTCGACGGGCTGCTGACCGAGGCCGGTGGGCTGGTGAGCTGCGCCGGCGCCGGCAAGGTGGCCGACAAGCTCGCCGTCATCGATCCCGCGCCTGTCGGCTACAAGGTGGACCTCGCGGATCTGCCGTCGATCGCCTATCTGCGCACCATGGGCGGACACCGCGCGGTGCTGTGGCGGGCCAGCGTGGCCGGCGACGGCAGCTGCGTGACCCCCGCGGAGACCCTGTTCGCGGGCTTCGTCAACGCCGACGCGAGCCTGTCGTTCGCGGGCCCCTCGACCATCGCGGCGGACAACCTCGACGGCTCCGAGGAGGGGGCGACCTGCGACGTCAGCCGCCCCATCAAGGGCATGAGCAGCGAAGGGGAAGGGGACTTCGCGCGCTACCTGGCCTTCGCCTGTCCCGACGACCCGGACAGCCTGATCCTCGCCCTGGAGCTGGTCAGCGGAGGGGTCGCGGACCGGCGCCTGGACGTGAGCCAGGCGGTCTGCGCCGGCGAGGTCCCGGGCACGGCGCGGACGCGGGAGCCGGAGCCGAGCACCCCGGCCGCGGATCGCCGCCAGTGGGTGCCCGGCCAGTAGCTCAGTCCGCGCGTCGCCTCAGCGTCAGCACCACTCCGAGGGCGCCGAGCAGCAGCGCCAGCGCGTCGGGGTTTCCCCGAGGAACCGCCGAGCAGCCGGCCGCTTCGGGGTCGGGGAGCTCGATCCCCCCGGGGCGCTCGATCCGCAGCACCTGATCCCAGCGCGTGGTGGACCCCTTCGAGCGCACGCGCACCGTCGCGACCCCGTCCAGCAGGGGCGGCAGGGTCACTGAGAGGGTCTGGGAGTCGGCGGTCTCGGTCTCTTTGAGCACCTCCAGCGGGATCACCCCCTGGTCCAGGGTCTCGATCTCCACGGCGCCGCCGAGCAGGCCCACGCCGGTGATCTCGAGCTCGGTGGCGCGCCCCGGGGTCACCTTCATCGGCCACACCAGGTCGATGCGGGCGGGCGGCGTGTGTGTGCCGCCTCCCTCGACCGCGCGGTAGACGAAGGCACCGGCGAGCACCACCTCGTCCGCCCCCTGCACCACCCGCACGTCCACGGCGCCGCCTTCGGGCACGCCCGCCTCGGCCGCGGACGGGATCTGCAGCGTGGCCAGGGTCGGTGTCACGTCGATCAGGACGGCCGGGGCTCCGCCCAGCCACACCTGCAGGGTGGGAGCGAGGTTGTCGCCCACCAGCGCGACCTGTACGCCCCCCGCCCGGGGGCCGTCCTTGGGGGACACGAACGCCGCCGTCGGTGGCGGCGGCCCGTCCGCGGTCCAGCCCGGAGGCGGCTCCGCGAAGCCCCCGTCGGCGTCGGCGTGGGAGGTGTACGGCAGGCTGATCTGGCTCGCGCTCCACTCGAAGTCGTCCAGCAGGACCGCGCTGTCCCAGACGCCATCGGCGACGTCGTACAGGGCGAAGGTCAGGGTGATGACGTCGTTGGGCTGCACCGGCGCGATGGTCACCAGCCACCCCGTCGAGCCGTCCTGGTCGAAGCCGGTGCCGGTGAGGTCCACCGGGTTCGTGACGGTGAAGAAGGCGTTGTTGACGGTGATCGGGTTGCCGTACGCGTCCCAGGCGAGCTGTCCGGTCCAGGCCGCCCCGCTCAGGTTGAGCTCGAGCGTGTCGTTGAAGGAGCTGCCCACCCACTCGGGGTACTCGCGGCTGAAGAAGTCGTGCCGGAAGAAGAACGAGTTGGCCCAGGGCGGCACATCGAGCTGGAACGTGATCTCGATGCGGTCGCCGGGGTCAGAGAAGGTGCCGGGCCAGTCGTAGTCCTGCAGCAGCGTGACGTCGGCCGCCAGGCCCGTGGACAGCAGGCACATCGACCCGCCCTCGAAGGGCCCGAACTGCCCCAGGCTGCTGCGCACGGCGACCATGTCCGGGTCACCGGCCGTGTAGCTCAACGAGCCGGCGACGAGATCGCCCGGAGCGATGTCCATCGCGGCCCAGCACTGGGGGGCGGACACGGCGTGCGCGGCGGATGGAACAAGGAGCGCGAGCAGCGCGGCGGCGTAGGCGGATCGAGTCATTGGGTCCCCCATCGGTGAGTCCGATGCCGGGGCCGTGCTCTCACATCCGAGAAGAGATCGCTTCAAGTCCGGATCGGCCGCACCTCCCCCGGCGATCCCGGGCTACCTCGTGATCTCCATTCGCAGGCCCGCAGTCCACGTCTTCTGGTCGTTGGTGTAGTACAGGTAGGCGCTGCTGGCGGGGCCGGTGTAGGTGCCGGGGATCGTCGCCACCAGGTCCAGGGGCAGCTCGAGGACCTCGCTCGGGCCCATGCTGTCCAGGTACAGCACGACCTCGCGGGGCCGGGTCTCGTAGAACGCGATCAGGCCCTTCTCCCGCAGCTCCTTGAGCTGCCAGGTCTGCCACGTCAGCCCACCGGGGATGCCGACCCGCACCATGGTCATGGGCTGGGGCGTATCGGTCCGGTTGCTCGCCACGGCGGTGAGCCGCACGGCCTCGCCCATGGGCACGCTCGCGCGCTCCAGGCGGGTGGTGACGCCGATGGCGGCGTCGGGGTGATCCGCGGGCTTCGTCGAGCGGTACTCGATGGCCATGGAGTAGGGCAGCTCGTCCTTGCCGTCGGCCACCAGCTCGACGGTGTTGACGCCGGAGGTGAAGAACGCGCCGAGGTCGGTGAACCTGATGGGCTCGCTGCGCCCCGCGGCGTAGGCCTGGGTGCTGACCTCGGCTCCGTTCACGAGCAGGGTCACCGCCCCGGAGGTGCGGGTCACGGCCGAGGCCGTCGTGTACTCGGTCATGGCCTTCAGGGCGAGCACGGTGGCCTGGGTGGCGCCCCACTGCCCGTAGCCGCCGCGGTTCTCGGTCAGCCACTGCACGCCCTTGCGCACCGGATCCATCTGGCCGCCGGCCTTCATGAGGGCGAGCACCGACAGCGCGGTGGTCTCGATGTCCAGGTTCGTGCCCCCCGAGCGGGTGATGGAGTGGTCGGCGCCGGTCCAGCGACCGTCCTTGGCCTGCATCTTCGCCAGCCGCTTCGCCGCAGCCACGCCAGCGGCCTTGTCGGCCGTGTTGTTCAGCAGGGTGTTGGCGGCGAGGGCGAGTCGGTACGGGTCCGCGACCGAGGTGGCGGCCTGCCGCTGCACCGCCAGCTCCGCGTCGAAGCCCGACAGCAGCCCCGCTTCGGCCAGGGAGTACACGACGTAGGCATCGGTCACGTCCGCCGAGGCGCGCCCGAAGCTGTCCAGGGCCGCGGCGTCCTGCTTGAAGCCGCCCTTGCCGTCCCGGCGGGACTGCAGCCAGGTGGCGGTCCGCTTCAGCATCGCCTCGTCCACCTTGCCGTACACGTCGCGCATGTCCGCGAACTCGAGCAGGCCATAGGCGGTCAGGGCCTCGTGGGCGGGGGCGCGGCCGAACCACTCGTACCCGTCGCCGTCGGACTCGTAGCCCACGAGCTTGTTGTAGCCCCGGTCCATCATCGCCTTGGTGCGGGACACCAGGTCCGGCGCGGCCACGTCGTTGGCCTGCAGGTACTGCATGACCATGACGTTGGGGTAGTTCGACGAGCTGGTCTGCTCGAAGCAGCCGCCCGGCTCGCGGATCATCCCCTCCAGCCCCGACACCAACGTGGCCACGGGGCTCGGGTACAGCGTGATCGAGGCGTTGACGGTGCCGGTCTCGGCCACGCCGAGGTCGAAGGAGTGCGCCGCGCGCCCCACCAGGGCCCCGGACGCCTCGGCGAGCTGGGGGAAGCCCAGGGGTTGCACGGTCACGGTGCGCTCGAAGGCGTCCTCCAGGCCGCCGGCGTTGGCGGCGAACCGCACGGTCGAGGTGCCCTGCACTCCGGTCACCTCCACCCGGTGCCACAGCGCCTCGCGGGCCCGGGGGGCCAGGGTCGGACCCGACAGCATCACGGGCTTGCTCAGGGTCAGCAGGTCGCCAAACGAGCTGGTCACGGACACGGGCAGAGCCGCCGCCTGCTCGTTGGTCAGGGTCAGGGGCAGCTCCAGCACGTCGCCCTGGGACACGGCGAGCGGCAGCTTCACGTTCATGGAGAAGGGGAGCTTGGACGTGATCACGGTCTCGTCGCGGCCCGCCGCCCCGGCGCCCACCCCCTCGGAGATGGCGCGGAAGGAGGTCACCGCGTCGGACAGATAGAACGTCACAGTGGCCTGGCCCGAGGCGTCGGTGCGGACCTGCGGGGCCCAGTGGATCGTCTCTCGGAAGTCGGAGCGGGGGCCTTCCTGGATGCCGGTGTAGACGGGCGCCGGGAAGACGCGCACGGCGGCGTAGGCCACGGTCTTCTCCATGGGCCCGCGGGCGGCGCGGCCTCGGCCTCGGGCGCCGTCAAAGAACTGCTCTTCAGCCTCTGCCATCTCGTCTGCGCCCGCGATCTCGCCGGCCATGGCCCAGTCGGCGTCTTCCTCGGCCTTCCGGGCCGCCATGGGCTTGCGCGCAGGCGCCTTCTGCTCGGCCACGCGGCGCGCCTCCTTGTTCGCCAGCAGCGGCCGCTCGGCATCGCCGTCGTTGGCGTCGTCGTCGGGCAGATCGGGAGCGGGATCCATCACCGGCTGGGCCTGGCCCATGGGCGGCGCGGCGGCCTCGGGCATCGGCATGGCCATCGGGATGTCCCCGCCCCGACGCAGGGCTCCGGCCTCCAGCCCATCGAGCCCGATGCCGCCCAGGCCGAAGTTGCCCTCGCCGTCCGCGAGCAGGTCGGCCATTCCGCCGCCGCCCTTACCCATGCCGGTCGCGCCGATGGTGACGGTGGTGCTCACCGGGATGGGGTGGAGCACGGGCTGCCACTCGAACCGGCGCCATCCGCGGGTGCCGACCAGCAGGTCGAGGCCCAGGGCGGACTTGTCGTCGGTCAGATCGAAGTACACGTTCGGCTCCTCGACGTCGTCGGCGATCTCGGGCTCCAGGAACAGCCGGCTGAGCATGTGGCCGGTCTTGTCGTCGGCGAAGGAGATCACGGTGTCGTCCACCACCGCGAGGCTGACGTCGGCGGGCACCGGGGTGCCGGAGGCGTCGCGGGTCGTGATCTTCAGGGCGACCTGCTCCCGGGGCACGTAGGTGTCCTGATCCGGCTCGACGGTGATGTCCAGGCCCGCGCGGCGGTTGCGGAACACCAGGCGCTCGGCGAGGGGGTTCAGATCGGTGTCGAACACGGTGATGCGCGCGACGCCCATGGCCTGGGCGGCGGGGCCCTCGGCGTGCAGGTACGCGATGGCGGGGTTGCCGGGGGTCACGTGCAGCGCGGCCGTGTCCAGCGCGACCTCCCGGTGCACCGCGGTGACGACCACGTCCCGGGCCTCGCTGCAGGTGACCGAGACGCGGACCGCGTCCTGGGCGCCGTCGAGGTCGTCGAAGTGGCGGAGCACGCAGCCGTCTTCGGCGGGCAGCGGCAACGCGTAGCGCTCGGAGATGCCGGCGGGGCGGGTGACCTCGGCCTGGTAGGTGCGGCCGGTGGCGGGGGTGAAGTCGAGGCGACCCAGCCCGCGGTCGTAGGTGCGGAAGCGCGCGACGGCCTGCCCCCGGTCGTCGACGATGCGCCCCTCCACGTCCGCCGGCTTGCCGATGGTGGTGCGCGCCTCGAAGTACACGCGGGAGGGCAGCCCCTCCACGAGACCTCCGCCTTCGGGGAAGAACGACAGCTCCATCTTCTTGACGAGGATGGGGATCCGCTTGCTGATGGACTCGGTGACGCCGCCGTCCACCACGAGCACGGTCAGCAGCGCATCGCCCCGCTCGATGGTGTCGGGCAGCACGAAGCGCACGAGACCGCCGCCGTCGGCGTTGGTGGTGAGGGCCACGCGGGGCAGATCCGCGCCGTCGAGGCGGATGAGGGCGGTGAGGGCGTGCTGCGCGAGGGGCTCGCCGGTGGGTCGCTTCACCTCGACGGTGGCCGTCACCTCGTCGCCGGCGCCGTAGGCCTTGCGCACGAACTCGAGCTTCTTCTTGGTGCGCGGCGCCTCGTAGCTGTTCACGATCACCGGGCGCTCTTCGGTCAGGCCGTCCGCGGCGGTGAGCCGCACGGTGTACTCGCCACCCTGAACGCCCAGGGGCAGCTCGAGGTCGCTCGCGGCGCGCCCCCCTTGCCGCTGCAGGCGGCGGGTGATGACGCCGGCGCCCTTCGGCGAGATGAGCTCGAGGGTGGCGTCCAGGGCGCCGGCGTCACCCGCGGCGAGGTCCCGTGTCTGCAGGTCCCAGGTGGAGACCCAGATGGTCTCGCCGGGCTGGTACATGGGCTTGTCGGTGTGGATGTGCAGGCGGCGGCCGATGTGGCCGTCGAAGAAGGAGTCGATGGAGGTCGCCAGCCTATGTGCGTTGGGGATCGCGTCCAGGCGCGGGCTGGCCTCGGGGGCCTGCTCGGCGGGCAAGGGAGGCTGCTCTACGGGGGCTGTCGGAGCTTCGCCGACGGACTCGCTCTCGGGGCTCGGGTCCAGTCCGTCCACGGGGAGGGCTCGGCCGACCGGCGAGGTCGACGGCTCCTGGTCGTCATCCAGCTTCTCGGGGCAACCCCCCGTACAGAGGACGATCCCGAGGCTGGCGACGACGAACAATCCGGTACGCATGACGGCTCCCTGGTGGCACCGATGGGCTGGCCCGCCGACCGGCGCGCAAGCAGGCCGCGGGGGGATCCCGCCGCCTTCGATGTCCCACTGACAGGGAGGATGTGGCTCAGGTTCCCGGGAAGGGGTCGGGGTTACCGGCGCGTTACACGTTGGGTGGTCGGACCTACCAGGGCTGGGTCGGCGCGTGCTCCGGACCGTCGTCAGGCGCCAGACCCTCGGGGGACAGCTCGAGGTCCTCTGCATCGACCGCGCCCAGCGGCTGACCCGCGCCGAAGCCCCCGGGGCACACGTCCTGGGGAAGGCAGACCGAGTCCGTCGCGTTGACCTGCACGCAGCCCCAGCCGTTCGCGCAGTTGGCGGGGTTGTTCGTGCAGGGGGAGCCGGCGCACACGTCGGGGACGGCCGTGGTGCCGTCTGCGCACAACACGTCCCACTCGATGCATTGGGTTCCGCAGGGATCGGTGCGGGTGAATCCGCTGCCGCTGGCCTCACAGGGATCGCCAGCCGAGAGCTGGCAGCCGGTGAGCAGCAGGAGCGCGAACAGAGTCGAGGAGGTGAAGCGGGACATGGCCCGAAGGATACCCGTGACCGAACGGACCGACCGCGCGGTCAGTCGTCGATGTGCATCACGGTGCCCAGCAGGGGTCCTGCCTCGTCGGCGGGCAGGGGCTTCGCGAACAAGTACCCCTGGGCCAGCTGGCAGCCCATCGCCTCGAGCAGCCTGAGCTGGGCTGGTCGCTCCACGCCCTCGGCCACGACATCGAGCTGCATGCCCAGACCCAGGGCCACCAGCGAGCCCACGATGGCCAGGTTCTGGGGGTCTTCGTCCGAGCTGCCCACGAACGACCGGTCGAGCTTCAGCGTGGTGAAGGGGAGCTGCCGAAGGGCGCTCAGCGAGCTGAATCCCGTGCCGAAGTCGTCCATCGAGAGCCCCGCGCCCAGCTCCCTGAGGGCCGGAACGGACTGCGCGACGTCGTCGCCCGTTGTCAGCACGACGCTCTCGGTCAGCTCGAACTCCAGCACCGACGCGGGGAGCTGGTGCTCCTTCAGCGCGTCGCGCACGGCCTTGACGAAACTGGAGCCCGCGAGCTGGCGCCCCGACAGGTTGACGTGCATGCGGAACGGGAAGCTGCCTCCCCGGGCCTGCCGCCATCGCGCGATCTGTGCGCAGGCCTCTTCCAACACGAACATCCCGATCGGGTTGATGAGCCCGGTCTCCTCGGCGAGGGGGATGAAGTCCACCGGGGGCACCACGCCCCGGGTTGGATGAAGCCACCGGACCAGCGCCTCCAGCCCCACCACCTCGTGGCTGCCCAGGGCGATGATCGGCTGGTAGAGCAGGAACAGCTGCCGTCCGTCGATGGCCTTGCGCAGGTCGCCCTGGAACTGCAGGTGGGCGAGGGAGCGGGCGTGCATCTGCTTGTCGAAGACGACGAACCGGGCCTTGCCGGCCTCCTTTGCCCGGTACATGGCGGTGTCGGCGTCCCGCATCAGGTCCTCGGGCAGGGCCAGGGGCGTCGCCGCGATGGCGATGCCGATGCTCATGGTCGTGAACACCTCCTGGCCGGCCACCTCCGCCGGGGTCGTGACCATGCGCTGCAGGCGCTCCGCCACCTGGAAGACGGCGAACTCGTCCACGTAGCCCTCGAGAACGACGGCGAACTCGTCGCCGCCGAAGCGCGCCGCCGTGTCCTGCTCGCGGATGGCGCCGCTGATCCGCCTGGACACCTCGATGAGCAGCTCGTCACCGGCGGCGTGTCCCAGGCTGTCGTTGACGATCTTGAAGCGGTCCAGGTCGCAGAAGAGCACCGCCACGCCCATCCGGGAGCGCCGGGCGCGGCTGAGGGCGCGCTCGAGCCGCTCCAGAAAGAGGGCCCGGTTGGGCAGTCCGGTGAGGGGATCGTGGTGGGCGGCGTGCTGGAGCCGCGCCTCGGCGAGCTTCAGGTCCGTCACGTCGTGAAAGGACATGACGGCCTTGGGGGGGCCGTCGTTGCCCAGCCGGGACGCGCGCACCCGGAAGCACCGCCAGCCGTCCGAGCAGTGCGGGGTGCACTCGACGTTCAGCTCGTCCTTGGAGCCGTCGAGGAGGGCGGGCAGGCCGTCGGCGAGGGTCCGGGCGCAGCGGTGCTCCTCCGCGTGCTCCCGGCACAGGGACAGGAAGTCGATGCCCGGTGGGTGGTCCGGCCCCACCAGGGGGTTCTTCCCCGCGAACGTATTCCACTCGTCGTTGGTGGACACGAGGCTGCCCGACTTGTCCACGATGCCCACACAGGAGGACACGCCGTCGAGCACGGCTTGAAGGAACAGTTCGGACTGCTTCAGATCCCTGGCCTCGGTCGTGGCCTTCCGCTCCCGAGCGCGCACCCGGACGTAGTCCTCGAAGGTGGCCGACAGGTACTCGACGGCGTGGTCGCGGTCGAGGATCAGGGGCAGCTTCTGGTCAAAGAGGCGGAACTCACCGGTGCTGACGACGTCCGCGCTGGCTCGCACGCGCAGCAGGCGCGCGATCCGTCCGAGGAGGACCTCGGCGTCGAACGGCTTCGAGACGAAGCTGTCTGCGCCGCACTCCAGGCCGGCCAGGACGTCATCCGGCGACTCCAGGCTGGTGAGGAGCATGACGGGCAGCCTGCGCGTGGACGGCGCCGTCTTGATGCGGCGGCAGAGCTCGTATCCGTCGATGACGGGCATCTGCACGTCGCTCAGGACGAGCTCGAAGCGGCCAGTCTCCACGGCCTCCAACGCCTTCTGTCCATCCCGCACTACCTGCACGCGGTAGCCCGCCCGGAGCAGGACGCGCTCCATGGCCGCGGCCTGCGTGCGGCTGTCCTCGACGATCAATATGCCTTTCGGCTCCGTGTTTCCCCCCGTCATGAGTTCGGCGCGTCTTCCTGGTGGCGGTGCTGGACCGGAGCGGGGTTTCGCCTTCCTTGGCGGGGGGGCGGGTGGCTTGATCGAGGGACGCAAGTCCGACGATGGCACGCCGGATCGTACCGCACCCGGGCAAGGTCGTCTGTGACGCGGGTCGCTGCCGGGCCACCTTCGTCTTCAGAGTCACCACCAGCGCGCGGTCGTCGCCGTTGAGCCGGGACGCAGCGCGCGGCGGACCCTCTCCTGCGGGCTTCTGTCAGACGCCCTGGTACCGCCTCTCAGGGCGTCAGCAGGGGAGCAGAGGACCGCGGCGAAGGTCCGTCGGCCAGCACCGCCAGCGCTTCGGTTCAGTTCGTTGGTTCGGTCAGGCGCGTCCACCGATGTACTCGGCCAGGTGGGAGATCTCGTCCTTGTGCTCCTTGAGGAGCTGCTTGACGCAGTCGCCGATGGAGATGACGCCGACGAGCTGGTCGTCCTCGACGACAGGCAGGTGGCGGAATCGGTGGCGGGTCATCAACTCCATGCAGTGGTCGATGGTGTCGCCCTGCCCGACGGTCACCACGGGGCTGGACATGATCGCCCCGACGGCCGTCTCCTTGCTCGAGCGCCCCTCCAGGGCGACCTTCCGCAGATAGTCCCGCTCCGTGATGATGCCGACGACGAGGTCTCCTTCGGTCACGACCAGCGCGCCGACGCCGCGCTCTGCCATCACCCGGATCGCGTCGAACACCATCGCCCCCTCCGTCGTGGTGAGCGCGACGTCGGCCTTTCTGGCCAGGATCCTCTTTACGGTGCCCATGGGTGCTCCCTCTGCAGACCCCCCGATCTGCTCAATCGAGAATAGCCGCCGCCTGGGACACCGCCAGGGACCATTTCGGGCTCGAGATCGTGGGGTCTGACCGTGTGGCGGTGCGCTGGTTCCGCCATTCGCGAGCCGGTGCCGCCTTTGGCGTCGCTCAGAGCTGGTCGCGCAGGAAGTCGATGGTCTCCTTGTCGGCCTTCAGCACGCGGTTGTACGGCTTGAAGTCTTCGTCCGAGACCGCGGCGGAAGAGGTGTCCTTCACCGCGAACATGCTCTCCAGCTGGACCTTGATGGCGAAGTTGGTGGCCACGCCGAGCTTGACGACCAGCCGGTTGCGCATGACGACGTAGTCGTACTCGCGAACCCGCCACGCCGTGCGCAGGTAGTAGCTCTGCCGGTCCATCTGCTCGAGGTCGCTGAAGTTGTCCGTCACCACGCTGATCAGCTTCTGCCAGACCTTGTCCTGGTCAGCCTGGCCGTCCTCACCGAGGGTCTTGTTCGGCTCGATGCTCAACCAGGTGTTCGCGATCTGGTCGCTGATGGTGGAGTCGTAGGCCTCGTCCTTCTCGAGCCGGACGTTGATGATGCCCCGCAGATCCGAGACGGCGACCTTCTTCGACCAGACGCCGACGGCCCCTTCGCGTTCGGCCGTGAACACGATCATGCCGTCCTTGGGGAGGTGCAGCGTCAGCTCGACCGGGGCGACGCCCTGGTACTCGCCGTTGATCGAGATCCGACCCTCGGGCACCGGGGTGGAGTCGACCGTGAACCGGACCTTCTTGGCGTGCGCCATCGAGGGCACGAGGAGCGCCAGAGCGACGAAGATGGTGGCGAACAGGGCGCGTTGCTGGGTCATTGACGGTTCCCTCCCGTGGATTCTGGGGCGAAGGTACATGATCGGGTCGCGCCGTTCATGGCGCCGGAGGGGCGCCACGCGGGGTCCGCGAGATCAGTACGACTTGGCGAAGACGGTCTTCTTCTGACCCGGGGTGCCCGTGAAGATGCACGTGCCCAGGGCGTCGTTGTCGGCGATGGGGATGCACCGCGCGCTGACCTTGAGCGTCTTGAGCAGCGGCTCGTAGGTGGCGTCGTCCGCGGCGAAGCACCACGCGAAGCCGCCGGGCTGGCCCTTGGCGAAGTACGCCTCGAACTCGGCCTGGGTGGACACCTCGGTGGTCGCTTCGTCCCGGTAGGCGATGGCCTTGGCCAGCATGCCCGCCTGGAACTCGTCCAGCAGGGCGCACACCGTCTGCAGCAGCTCCGCCCGGGGCACGCCGCGCTTGTCCTTGGGGGACTGGTCCCGCCGCCCCATGAACACGCTGTCCGACTCCACGTCCCGCGCGCCGATCTCCAGCCGCAGCGGCACGCCCTTCTTGATGTGCTGCCACGTCTTCTCGCCGCCCCGCAGGTCGCGCTTGTCCACCAGCACCCGCAGGCGCTCGTCCCGCCACCGGATCCCCCGCAGCTCCGCGGCCAGCCGGTCGCAGTAGTCCATGATCTCGGCGGGATCGGTGTTCTTGCGAAGCACCGGCAGGATCACGATCTGCTGCGGGGCCAGCGCGGGGGGGCAGATCAGCCCGTCGTCGTCGCTGTGGGTCATGATCAGCGCGCCGATGAGCCGGGTGGACACGCCCCAGCTCGTGGTCCAGGCGTGCTCCAGGGTGCCGTCCACCGTCGAGTACGTGATCTCCTGGGCCTTCGCGAAGTTCTGCCCCAGGAAGTGCGACGTGCCGGCCTGCAGCGCCTTGCGGTCCTGCATCATCGCCTCGATCGTGAAGGTGCTGACGGCCCCCGGGAAGCGCTCCGCGGCGGTCTTCTCGCCGCAGATCACGGGCAGGGCCATGACCTCCTCGGCGAAGGACCGGTACACCTCCAGCATCTGCATGGTCTCGGCCACCGCCTCGTCCGCCGTGGCGTGGGCGGTGTGCCCCTCCTGCCACAGGAACTCGGTGGTGCGCAGGAACATCCGCGTGCGCAGCTCCCAGCGCACCACGTTGGCCCACTGGTTGATGAGGATGGGCAGGTCCCGGTAGCTCTGGATCCACTTGGCGAACATCGCCCCGATGATCGTTTCGGACGTGGGGCGCACGACCAGCGGCTCTTCGAGCTTGCCCGCCGGCACCAGGCCCCCGTCGGGTCCCGCCTCGAGCCGGTGGTGCGTGACCACCGCGCACTCCTTGGCGAAGCCTTCGACGTGCTCCGCCTCCTTCTCCAGGAACGACTTCGGGATGAAGATCGGGAAGTACGCGTTGCTGTGGCCGGTCTCCTTGAAGCGCCGGTCCAGGTCCTTCTGCATGCCCTCCCAGATGGCGTAGCCCCAGGGCTTGATCACCATGCAGCCGCGCACCGGCGAGGCCTCGGCGAGGTCGGCGGCCTTGACGACCTGCTGGTACCACTCGGGGTAGTCCTGGGCCCGGGTGGGCTGAATCGCGCTCTGCTGCTGGTTTGCCACGGGTCTGGTGCTCCTGGGCCGCTGCGGCCGGCGGGGAGCCTATCGCAACCGCTGCGTCGCCATGGTGTCGGCGATGGACCGGAAGAGCGGAGCGCGCGCATCCGCCGTGCGGAACAGCAGGCGGAACCAGTCGTGCAGCGGCTCCACGTCGCCGAGCAGGACCTCCAACCGGCCCGCCCGCAGATCCGGCTCGATGAGGTACGCGGGCAGCACCGCCACCCCTTCACCTTCGAGCACCACCGCACGGATCGCCTGGATCGTGCCCATCTGGCGGAGCTGTCGGAACTGCAGCGAGTCGGTGCCCCCGGGGGCGTCGCGCCAGTACCCGAACAGCGGCAGGGCGCGGTCGATGTCCACGAGCACATGCTCCGCGGCGTCGGCGCGGGAGTGCAGGGGCAGCCTCTCGAGCAGGCTCGGCGCCCCGACCAGGGCGTAGTCCTCGCGGTGCAGGCGCACGCCGTCGATCTCCGGGTCCACCACGCGCCGGGAGGACACGGCGCAGTCGATGGCGCGGCCCGACAGACGAAGCTCCAGGTCCTGTCCCGAGCTGAAGTACAGGTTGAAGGTCACCCCGGGGTGGCGCTCGGCGAGCAGCGGCAGCATCGGCACGATCCACGACAGGCCCAGCTCGTGGCGGGTGCCCAGCACCACGTCCTGGGGCGCCGGGCCGAGCTCGCTGCGGGCCGCGTGCACACAGTCGGCGGCGCTCTTGAGGGCCGCGTGGGCTGCGGGGAGCAGGGCCAGGCCCGCCTCGGTCAGCTCCACCTTGCGCGTGGTGCGGAAGAAGAGGGTGACCTCCATCTGCTGCTCGAGCTGCTTGATGCGCTGGCCGAGGGCTGCGGGGGTCAGCCCCACGACCCGTGACGCGGAGCGGAAGTTCAGGGTCCGGGCCGCTTCGACGAAGCAGCGCAGCGATTCCAGGTCGGGGAGCATCAACACATTCCTAGCACGTCCGCACACCACCCCCGCAGGGCGGCGAGGAACGCGGCGGGTCGCTCCAGGTGCGCTGCGTGGCCCGCGCCGGGCAGGACGCAGAGCTGGGACTGGGGCAGGCGCATCGCCTGCGCGATGCTACGGAACTTGGGGTCCTGTTCGCCAACCACGAGCAGGGTCGGACAGGTCAGCGCCGCCAGCCGGTGGTGCAGCGGCTCCATGCGCCCCGTGCCGGTGAGCCGCAGGGACCGGGCGAGGCCGGCGCAGTCGTTGCGGGCGCGCCGCGCGGTCATGGCGCTGCGCCACGGCTCGGCGATCCGGCGCTGGGTGGCGATGAGGGGAACGCGGGCCCACTCGGCGGCGAAGGCCTGTACGCCGACCGATTCGACGTGTGCGGCGAGGGCGTCGTCCTGGGCGATCCGGGCCCGGCGATCCGGCTCGTCGGCGAGCCCCGGGGAGGCGCCCACCAGCACGAGCGCGTCCAGCAGATCGGGGCGATCCAGCGCCGCGCGCAGGGCGATCCGCCCGCCCATCGAGTAGCCCAGCAGGATCCGCGGGCGGGGCACGGATCCGAGCAGCCCGCCCACGACCCGCGCGATGTCGGGGATCCGGTACGCGTCCGGATCCGCGGGCAGGTTCGTGCCGTGCCCGGGCAGGTCCGGGGTGTGCCAGGCGAGGTCGATGCCCTCGCCGCGCAGCGGGTCGAAGTCGGCGCCCGAGCCGGCAAATCCGTGCAGGGCGACGAGTTGGCAGGGCTCAGCCACGGGCCTGGATTACCATGGCTGGATGCCCCGCGCCCTCACCGTCGCCCTCGCCGTCGTGCTCCTCCTCCTGCTGGGCGGGCTCGCGGAGCGGCTCATCGTCACGGAAGAGGAACGGGTCGAGCTCGCGTACGCCGCCATCGTGTCGGCGATCCGGGAGGAGCGCGCCGCGGATCTGGCGACCCTCATCGCGCCGACCCTGCCGTATGCCGGTCCGGCGCCCGTGGGCAGCGGGGACCGGCAGGAGGCGCTGGCCCGCTTCGACGAGCTCTTCGAGGCGGCCCGGGACATCGCGATCATCCGCCACCGCCCCACCGAGATCACGGTGCAGCCGGGCTTCGCGACCTTCCGGGCCCCCCAGTTCGTCCGGTTCCGGTACGGCGACATGTTCGTGGCCTACAAGATGGACGCGGTGCTGACGTTCGACCGCGCCGGCGAGCACTGGCTGCTGAGCCAGGTCGAGATCACGTCCCTGACGCCGGGGATCCTGTAGGGGCTACGGGGCCGCGCCGTCGAAGTCGAAGCCCGCGTCCTCCACCGCCGTCTTCACCTGCTCGGCCTCGTGGGGCCCGGCGACCTTGACCGTGCCCGCCACGTGGTCCACCACCACGGTCGTGTCGGGCAGCGCCCGCCGCACCGCGTTGGTCACCGAGCCTGCGCAGCCTCCGCAGGTCATTCCGCTCACCTTGTACGTCGCGTCCATCTCACACCTCCTGAGGTCATCGACTCGGCCTCCACCGCCGCAGCGTCAGGGCGTTGGTCACCACGCTCACCGAGGACAGCGCCATGGCGGCTCCCGCGAACACCGGGCTCAGGAAGCCCAGGGCGGCCAGGGGGATCCCGAGCACGTTGTAGGCGAAGGCCCAGAACAGGTTCTGACGGATCTTGCGGGTGGTGGCGCGCGAGATCGAGATGGCGTCGCTCACCAGCGTCGGCTCCGAGCGCATGAGGGTGACCCCCGCGGTGTGCATGGCCACGTCCGAGCCGGACGCCATCGCGAAGCCCACCGCCGCCGCCGCCAGGGCCGGCGCGTCGTTCACGCCATCGCCCACCATGGCGACCACGTGGCCCCCGTCCGCGAGGGCCGCGACCTCCCGCGCCTTGTCCCCCGGAAGGACCTCCGCCAGCACCCGCCGGATCCCCAGGGCCTCGGCGACGACCGCGGCGGTGCGGGCGTTGTCGCCGGTGATCATGACCACCTCGATGCCCGCGGCCTGCAGATCGGCGACCGCCTGGGCCGCGCTCGGCCGCACCGCGTCTCCCACCCCGATGATCCCCAGCAGCCGCGCCGGATCGGTGCCTTCGGCGATCCACATGACCGTCTGGCCCTGCCGCTCCAGGTCCTGGGCCTGCGCGTCGTACGCGCCCAGATCCACGCCCGGCTCGGCCATGAGCCTCCGGCTGCCCACCAGGAGGGTGCGCCCTGCGACCTTGGCCTGCAGCCCCATCCCCGGCAGACCCTGGAACTCCTCGACGGCGCTGACCTCCAGGGACGCCTCGGTGGCCCGTCGGACCACGGCCTGGCCCAGCGGGTGCTCGCTTCCGCCCTGGGCCGCGGCGCACAGGGCCAGCAGCGCGTCGGAGTCGCCGTCCACCGCCACCACCTGCCGCACCTGGGGGCGGCCCTCGGTCAGGGTGCCGGTCTTGTCGAACACGACCACGTCCACCGCGTGGGCCCGCTCCAGGGCCTCGGCGTCCTTGATGAGGATCCCCGCCCGGGCCGCGGCCCCCGTGCCCACCATGAGCGCGGTGGGCGTGGCGAGGCCCAGGGCGCAGGGGCAGGCGATGACCAGCACCGCCACGGAGTAGATGATGGCCTGGCTGAGGGACGCCCCCGCGAGCAGCCACCCGCCCAGCGTCAGGGCGGCGACCCCCACCACCACCGGCACGAACACGGCCGCGACCCGGTCCACGGTCTTCTGGATGGGGGCCTTGGTGGCCTGGGCGCCCTCCACCATGGCGACGATGCGCGCGAGCACCGACTGCTCGCCGACGTTGGTGGCCTGCACGTGCAGCAGGCCGTCTCCGTTGATCGATCCGCCGGTGACCGGATCGCCCACCCCCCGCGCCACCGGCAGGCTCTCGCCGGTGATGAGGGACTCGTCCAGCTGGCTCTGGCCGCGCACCACGGTTCCGTCCACGGGCATGCGCTCGCCGGGACGCACCACGACCACGTCGCCCCGACCCACCGCGTCCGCCGACACCTCGATCTCGGTGCCGTCCCGCAGCACCCGGGCGGTCTCGGGGCGCAGGGCCATGAGCGCCCGGATGGCGTCGGTGGTGCGGCGCTTGGCGCGGGACTCCAGGGACTTGCCGAGCAGCACGAGGGTGATGACGGCCGCCGACGCCTCGAAGTACAGGTGGCCGCCCGGGTCGAACAGCAGGGTCCACAGGCTGAGCCCGAACGCCGCCGACGTGCCCAGCGCCACCAGCACGTCCATGCTCCCCGTGCCCGCCCGGAGCGCCCCGACGGCGCCGCGATAGAACCGGGCGCCGGCCACCACCTGCACCGGCGTGGCGAGCAGCAGCTGCATCCAGCCGGGCAGCATCCACATCGATCCGAAGACCCCCAGGACCATCGGCAGCACCAGGGGCAGGGTGAGGACGCCGGCCCCGACCAGCAGGGCCAGCTCCCGCCGGGCGAGCACGGCCTCGGCCTGCCGCCGCGCCTCCTCCTCCGCCGCGTCCGTCGTGGCGACCGAGGCCGTGAACCCGGCCCGCTGCACCGCGTCGATGAGGGAGGCGACGGTGATCGCGTCGGGGGCGAAGGCCACGTTGGCGGCCTCGGTGGCGAGGTTGACCTGGGCCGTGGCGACGCCGGACTGCTTGCGCAGCACCTTCTCGATCCGGGTCGAGCAGGTGGCGCAGGTCATCCCACCGATGTCGAGCTTGACGGTCGTGGTGGGGGCAGCCATCGGGTCCCTCTGCGGCTCGCGGTTCGCGACAGTCATAGCCCTTCCAGGCGCTGGAAGGTCAAGGGGCATCTCGGGTCGTCAGTCCCAGCGGGCGGATCGCACCCGGTCCATCTGCTCGATCCCCGCCATGCCGAACCGCTCCGCCAGCTCGTCGATCGACGGCGGGGTCTGCCCCTGCTCGATCAGCCCCGACCGCAGCAGCGCCGTCTCGATCTCCAGGGCCATGGCCGCGTAGCCCCGCCAGTTGAGGTGGCAGAAGTCCAGGAACAGGTCGTGCCCGGGGATCCCGTCCTGCGCCGCGCGCTCGGCCGCCCCCTGCAGATCCACAAGCACGATGTGGGGGTGGGCCGCCGCCACCTGCCGGATCGCCAGGTTGAAGCTGGGTCGGCAGCGGTTCCTGGGCAGCAGCTCCACCGACTGCTCCAGCAGCGCCTTGCCCTGCTGCACGCGCCCCAGCTCGATCATCGACAGCCCGATCCAGCGCAGCGCCTCGCCCACGTCCTCGCACGTGGACAGCGCCTCGATGGCCTCGGACCATCGACCCTCCTCGAAGGCCTGCTTGCCCTTGGCGACGCACGGGCTCTCCTCCTCCCGGGTGACCTGCAGGGTGATGTCCGCGCCGTCCGCGAAGGGCGACATGGACCAGCCCTGGTACCGCAGGTTCGTCGGCAGCGTGGCCAACAGCAGGGGCACGCGGGCCGCCGCCGTCTGCTGCGCGATGGACTCCAGGTTGTCCCGGAACTGGTCCCGCAGGTCCTTGACCTGGGACTCCTGCACCGTGTGCAGCTCCCGGCCCGTCAGGTCCTCGCTGGGGGCCAGCAGCTGCGTCATCAACCGGTAGCCCCCCAGGGTGTGCAGATACTCCCGCATGGCCGACGGCGGCGAGGCGCCCTCGTTGTTGCAGGTGGCCACGAACAGCGCGTCGGGCTCGTAGGGCAGCACCTCCTCGGTGATGCGCCGCACCCGCTGCGAGCCCTCGCCGCCGGCCCCCAGGTTGACCACCTCCATCGTGCGATCCGGGAAGCGGGCCTGCAGCCGCGCCCGCAGGAAGCTCGAGATCCCCCCCGGGGTCTCCCGCCCGTCCTCCTGGTGGCTGTAGGGCGAGCCCAGGGAGAACGATCCGCCCAGCACGAACATGCGCCAGCCGTCGCCCTTGGTGCGGGCGAAGCTCGACGGCAGCATGAGCTCGCGGGCATAGGCGGTGGTGGTCCAGGTGTCGTCGGGGCCGTGCTCCAGCAGGTCCTCTTCGACGAACTGCACGCCGTCGTCGGGGCGATGCAGGTCCAGCCGACCGGTCCGGCCCAGGTGCTCGATGACCGCGTTCACCGCGCCCAGCACCAGCACCGTGGTGAGCACGGAGAACAGGACCAGCCGGCCCTTGCTGAGGGTGCGGGATGCTCCGGTCACGGCGCGCGCTCGGCCAGCCACCAGGTCAGCACCGCCATGGCGGCGGCGTTCCGGCGGAAGACGATGGGGTCGATCTTGTCCAGGGTGTCGGCCTCGGTGTGGTGGATCGGCCAATAGCCCGTGGTGTCGTGGTCCACGCCGAAGCCCGGCGTGCCCGTGGCGATGAGGGGCGCGATGTCCGAGCCGGCGTAGGACTGGCGAAACCCGTCGGCCTGCAGCGGAGCCAGCAGCGGACGCACCGCCTGTAGCTGCTCGACCAGGACCTCGTAGGCCGCCTCGTCCTGGTCGCTGTAGCGGCCCGCCTCGGGGCCCGTGCGGCGCACATCCAGGCTGAAGCCCGCCGCCGCCCCCGTGCCCGTGTCCGACTCGATGGCCGCCACGTGGCGCTCGCCGGCGTGGGCCTGCGCGTAGGCCCTGCCTCCCGCGAGCCCGTTCTCCTCGTTGGTGAACAGCACGATGCGCACGGTGCGGCGCGGGGCCTGGGGCAGGCGCGCGATGAGCCGCCCCACCTCCAGCGCCGACACGCAGCCGCCGCCGTCGTCCTGGGCCCCCTGGCCCACGTCCCAGCTGTCCAGGTGGCAGCCCACGACCACGATCTCGTCGGGCAGCTCGCGCCCCATCACCTCGCCCACCACGTTGGCGCTGGGGGCCGTGCCTGCATCGTGGCTGCCCAGCTCCAGCCGTACGCGGGCGGGCGCGCCGGCCTCCTGCAGGCGGTGCATGCGCGAGGCGGCCTCCACGGTCACCGCCGCGGCAGGGATCCGGGGGGCGTCCTCGTCGTACTCCATGTTGCCCGTGTGCGGCGTGTCCAGGCTGACCGGGGTGACGGAGCGGACCAGGGCCGCCACCGCGCCCCGACGGGCCGCCGCGCTCGCGCCGTGTCCGCGGTACTGCACCGTGGCGCCGTAGGTGGTGAAGGGCACGTCGAACAGCACGATGCGCCCCGCGATCTCGGCGTCGGGCAGCGCATCCAGCTCATCGAAGGACGACACCACGAGCACGTCCGCCTCGACGCCCCCCTCCGGCGTGCCCACCGATCCGCCCAGCGCCAGCACGTCGAGCTCCTGTTCACGGGGGGACAGCTGGGTCAGGCGCTCGTGCCCGCGCACCCACACCGGCACCGTCACCGGCTCGGCCCGCACGTTGGCGAGGGCGTCCTGATTCATCGCGTCCTGGGCCCAGGCGATGGCCTGATCCAGCGCGGGGCTGCCCGACAGCCGGTGCCCGATCCGGTCGCACAGGTGCTCCAGGCGCAGCCAGGACACCTCGCTCGTCAGGGCCTCGCCGATGAGCTGGGCCGGCGCCGCCACGGGGGCGGGCGTGGCCTTCTTTCGGGCGTGCGCGGGCCCCGGGATCAGCAGCAGCGCCGACGCGGCCAGGGCGGCTTCAACTCTCATCGGGTTCGTCCTTGTGCTGCGCCACCCGCTTGCCGATGGCCCCCAGGTGCACGGCCACGTTGATGCCCAGCTGGTTGACGGCCGCAGTGTAGGTGCCCGCGTCCACCTCGTTGGACGGCACGCCCTCGAGGGCCAGCCCGCCGTTGGCAGGGACCCCGGACGCGATGTTGCGGTCGGCGTAGAAGGTGTGCGCGTAGGTGATGTGCACCTCCACCAGCGAGCGGGCGGAGGGCGCGTTCGCCCCCAGCAGCAGCGACACGCCCCCCGAGGCCATGACCTTGTGCCCGTCGTGCATCGTCAACGTCATCGTCTCGTCGGGGATGGCGGGCGCTTCGTACATCCAGCCGGCGCGCAGGGCCAGGAGCGGCAGGGGGCGCACCTCGGCGCCGGCGCGGATCGACCATGTGTTCCGGTAGCTCGCGGGCACGACCACGCGGCCGCTGCCCCCCTCGCCGGCGTAGGTGGCCAGGCCGCTGCCGGACCCCGGAGGCGCGCTGTCCTCGTCGCCGCAGTCCACCCCCAGGCCGCTGGCGATGGGGCACAGACCCACGCGGTACAGGTAGTCCACCAGGGGCTCCGGGCCGAGATCGTCGTCGGGGTTGTCGTAGTACAGGTCGATGGCGACCTCGTCGGTGCTCAGATCGCCGCTGCCGTTCCAGAACTCCACGTGCAGATCGAGCCCGAACATCAAGACGTCCTCGATGGGCTCCAGATCCACGCCGAAGCGCAGGTGCCCCGGCAGGCCGCCGTGCACGGTGACGTCCTCGTCCGCGCCCACCACGAACAGGGGCCCATCGCCGAGCAGGTCCAGGGTGGTGGACTCGGCGCCGATCACGCCGCTCAGCGTGGCCCGGCCTGCGCCCTTGAACCGGTAGGGCGGATCGACGCTCACGCCGAACCGCAGCCAGGGCAGGGGCATGATCATCACGCCGAGGTTGAACCAGGGCCGGACCTGCTGCGCGGAGAAGGACGCGAGCACGTCCCAGTCCGGGTCCTCGGGGTTGGTGGACTCGCCCGTGGCCAGCACGTCGGCGGACGCCTTGAAGCTCTCCGTCAGCTTCAAGTACAGCAGCTGGAAGGACCCGCCGAAGGACAGCCAGGGCACCGGCCGCAGCGCGACGGCGAGGGCGATGTTGCCCTGGATGAGCTCCTGGTCGATGAGCCGGTAGCGCCCGGGGCCGTCGGGATCGAAGCGCTGGATCGGGGCCGGGGGCGCGTACAGCCCCAGGGCGATGGTCAGGTCGGGGTGCGGCAACCCCCAGGCGAGGCCGACCTCCGGGATCGGGCGCAGGTGGGGCTCCGAGCGGGTCAGGGGGAAGGCCCCGTTCACGCCGTCGGCCCGCTGGAAGGTGCGGCTCGTGCGGTGCAGGTTCACGCCCCCGGACGCGGTCCACCCGTCGATCTGCCACAGCCCCGCGGGGTTGTAGTGCAGCGCCCCGGTGATGTCCGAGGCGCGGGCGGTCCAGGCGCCGCCGCGGCCCAGGGCGATGGTGCCCACGTCCGGCGTGAAGAGCCCGCCCGCGAGGGCCGGGGTCGGAGCAGCGAGCAGGGCCAGCAGGAGCAGGGCGCGGCGCATCAGGGCAGTGATAGCACCCGGCGGCCGTCCGCCCATACGGCGACGATGTCGGACACCGCTGCGATGTCCCGGGTGGGATCGCCACGGACCAGCAGCAGATCCGCCTCGAACCCCGGGCGCACCGCGCCGATCCGGTCGTCCAGGCCCAGGAACGCGGCGTTGCTCGCGGTGGCCGCCCGCAGCACGTCCGGCGCAGGCACCCCCGCCGCCACGAGCAGCTCGAGCTCGCGGTGCAGGGCGGCGCCCGGATAGCAGCCGACGTTGGCGGAGTCGGAGCCCGCCAGCAGCGTGACCCCCGCGTCCACGATGGTGCGGGTGTTCTCGGCCAGCAGGGGCTGTCCCGCCCGCACCACGTCGAACCAGGCGTGCAGGGGCTCGGGCAGGTCCGTCGCGGTCAGCTCCGGCACGCGGCGCAGGAGCGCCGCCATGTTGGCCTGGGGGGCGAGCCGTCGCTCCAACGCGGTCAGCGGCGCGCGGCGGTCGAGCAGCTCGGTGAGGCGGGTCCACACCTGCAGCGTCGTGGCCACCGGGATCCCCTCCCGGGCCAGGAGCTGGGCGGTCTCGGGGGTGATCCGATCACGGTACGGCAGGTGCACCAGGGCGCCCACGCCCGCCTGAGCGGCGCGGCGCGCGTCGGCGTCGGTGCCCACGTGGGCGATGACGATGCGGTCGTGGGCCCGGGCGGCGGCCACGATGGCGCGCAGGGTGGGATCGTCGAGCTCCGGGCCGTGCACCGGGATGTCGTCCAGCATCACCTTGATGACGTGCGCGCCGCCGGCGACGAGCCCCGCCACCGCGGCCTGTGCCTCCTGGGGGCCGGCGATGGGCAGGGCCAGGTGCTCCTTGACGAAGTCGTGCAAGAACCAGGGCAGCACTGCTTCGAAGATGGCGATGGGGTGTCCGCCGGGAGCGGTCAGGGCCGGCCCCGCGTACAGGATCTCGGGCCCCGCCACGTCGCCGTGCCGGGTGGCCTCGCCGAGCTCCCGCAGCTCGTCCAGGGGTCCGCTCGTATCCAGCACGGTCGTCACCCCGGCGAGGACCAGCGCACCGAGGTGGTGGCGGGTCTCCGGGAGCGCCAGCGGACCGGGCAGGGCCGTCCCCGAAGCCAGGTGCACGTGCACGTCGATCAGCCCGGGGAGCAGGGTCAGGCCCGCGCCCTCGATGAGCACCAGGCCCGGCTCTCCGGCGCCGGCGGCAGGCCCGACCGCCTCGATCCGCCCGTCGCGCAGGACGACGTCGGCAGGGCCGGTGACGAGCCCCGCGGCCGCGTCCAGGACCATCACCCCGGCGATGCGCGTGGGCACCGCGGCTGAGACGGAGGCCGGGTTGGAGGGCCCGCGCACGGCCCGCACCAGGGCGAACAGTCCGACCGAGGCGATCAGGACCACCACCGCCAGGCCCCGCCAGATGCGCCGCCTCATCGTCGTCTGCGGACCCAACGGCTCAGCGGACGAAGATGAGGATGTCGTCCTCGGTGACCGCCCCGCCCGCCGCGTCACCCCAGGTGTACTCCAGGGCCGAGGTCCAGGATCGCGTGCCTGTCCCGCCCAGGAACGCGTTGAGCTCCGTGCCCGGCGCGGTGGCGCTCAGGCCGCCGATGCGGGCGTTCTGGGCGTAGGGGTCTGAGATCCAGGCCTGATCGGCGTCGCTGCAGTTGATCCCCACCGGGTCCATCGTGCTGCTCACCGCGAACCGGTTGTCCGTGAAGCTCGAGCACTGCACCGTGCAGGCCCCGGGGCTCGGCCCCCCCAGGAACTTGTCGGAGAGCGGGCCCACCTGGTTCATGCCCAGGCACACGAAGCTCGACCCATCGCTCTTGTAGTAGACGAGCAGGTCGCCAGCGTCCATCTCGCCCCAGGTCCGGTACTTGGTGCTCACGGCGACGTCGGTGGTGTAGGTCGGGATGAACGCCGCGTTCAGGGGGGTGGAGCCCGTCCACGCGTCCTCGTACTGCCCGCTGTAGTAGGGATCGGTGGCCTCGGCCACGTTCGCGGCGAGGGTCCAACCGCCGCCGGCGATGGTGCCCAGGTCGCAGAACGTCTCGAACGCGCCCAGCCCCCCCGGATCCACCCAGTAGATGCCGTCGGGGGCCGTGGGTCGGGCCGTCTGCAGCGCGTGGCAGGTGTCGGCGGGGCAGGTGGGGTCATCGGCCAGGGGGAGGGCGTCGCCGACTCCGTTGCAGTCGGTGTCGTAGCCGTCGCAGACCTCCGGGGCGCCGGGGAAGATCGTGGCCATGGAGTCGTCGCAGTCGTTGCAGCCGACCATCGTGTCGCCGTCGTTGTCGATGGTGCCGTCCAGCACCAGCCCCACCGACCAGGAGATGACGCTGCCGGTGCCGCCGTTGGGGTCGTCGTCGGTGATCTGCAGGGTCCAGGTCCCGCCGCCGCCTTCGCCCACCAGGACCGCGAGCTGCCCTTCGGGCTGGTAGCTGCCGCTGAAGGGCGCGGGCTCGGTGGTGATCGTCAGGCCCGCGTCGTCATCGAAGGTGCTCGACCCCCAGTCGCTGCCGCCCACGCCCACGTCCGAGGCGAGCTCGACGGACGTGCCGTCGGGGCTGATCAGCACGATGTCCAGGTCTTCGGGCGCGGTGTGACTCAGGACCACGGTGACGTTCACGTCCACGATGACCCCGTCCCAGTCCAGGAACGCGGTGAGCTCGGCGACGTCGCTGGTGGCCGACGGCGGAAGGGGCGTGCCGCCTGCGGCGCCGTTGACGTTCTCGTCAGCGTCCGAGTCGGCGGGGGTGCCCGAGCAGTTGTTGTCGATGCCGTCGCAGAACTCGGTCGCGTTGGGCGAGATGGAGGGGTCGGTGTCGTCGCAGTCTTCGCAGGTCCAGGCGCCGTCGCTGTCGCCGTCGCCCTCGCCGCCGGTCGCGGCGGTGGTGCTGTCGCAGTCGTTGTCTTCGCCGTCACACAGCTCGGGGGCCCCGGGCCAGATGGCGGCGTTGTTGTCGTTGCAGTCCACCGAGCTGTCGAAGCCGTCGTTGTCGAGATCGATGGTGGTCGTGGAGGAATCGTCGTCGTCGTCGTCGTCGCCGTGGGCGGAGCCCGAGTCGTCGTCGTCGCCCGAGTCGTCGTCGTCTCCGTGGGCAGAGCCCGAGTCGTCGTCGTCGTCGTCGCCGTGGGCGGAGCCCGCGTCGTCGTCGTCGCCGTGCCCGGAGCCCGAGTCGTCGTCGTCGTCGTCCCCGGTGTCGTCGTCGTCGTCGCCATGCCCGGAGGAGTCGTCGTCGTCCGGGCCGGTGTCGTCGTCGTCGTCGCCGTCGTCGTCGTCGCCCGAGCCGGTGTCGTCGTCGCCCGAGCCGGTGTCGTCGTCGTCTTCCAGGCCGCTCTTGGTGCCCGGGCAGGCCCCGACGATCAGCCCGAGCAGGGCGATGGCTAGCAATCGCAGCATCCGCAGTGTCATCCGGCCTCCCGCAGGGCGCCCCGTCAGCGCCATTCCTCAACCCCTCCACCCGAATCAGGTGCAAAGGACATGATAGGCCATGCGCGAACCGCAGGGAAATCCAGGGGAAACGCGGCCCAGGCGCCCTCTCTCAGAGGATCAGGGTCAGCGTGCCCACGACGAGCTCGTTGTCCGACTCGTCGCTCTCCGGGACCACGTCGGTGGCGTCCACCTCGATGATCACCTGGTACGTGCCGGGCAGCAGGGGGGTCGGCACGGGGATGGCGGGCAGCGAGCTCGTGGTGCCGCCGGGCAGGTTGCCGCTGCGGTTCGCGGAGATGATCTCGAACACCGAACCCGCGGACGTCGACGTCGTGGACAGGTGCACCTTGTTGACGATGGGGTTGGTGGCCGTCACCCCCACGGTGTCGCCCCCGCCGACGTTCGCGTAGTCGTAGCCCGCCAGCACCATGCTGCCCTGGGTGATCGTGCTGGGCAGCAGGACCCCGGTCCATCCCACGGGCTGCAGGTTGGGGGCGCAGACCGTCTGGCCGGCGCAGCCCGGGTCGTCGCAGTCCACCAGCGTGTCGAAGTCGTCGTCCACGCCGTTGGTGCAGTCCTCGACGTTGCTGCTCGGGAGCACCACCACCTGGCCGGCGACGAGCTCGTTGTTGCCCTCGTCCGACTCCGCGACCACGTCCGTGGCGTCCGCCTCGAGCACCAGCCAGTAGGTCCCGGGCAGCGCGACGACGGTGACCGGAGTCTGGGCCAGCGAGCCGGACCCGCCCGGGGCGAGCGTGCTGCTGCGGGTGCCCGAGCGCAGCACCGTCACGGAGCCCGCCGCCGACTGGGTCGTGGACAGGTGAATCCGGTTGATCATGGGATCCAGGGACGTGAGCACGGCGGCGACGCCTCCGCTGTTCGTGTACCCGTAGCCCACCGACAGCGTGTCCCCGGGCTCCAGGCTCACCGGAAGCGTGGGCGAGGTCAGCGCGGTGGGCTCGATGTCGGGCAGGCAGAAGGGGTCGGCGGCGCAGTCGGTGTCGGCGCAGTCGGTGGAGCCGTCGCCGTCGTTGTCCGCGCCGTCGTCGCACACCTCGGCTCCGAGCACCGCCTGGATGGTGAGGGTGCCCGCGACCAGCACGTTGTTGCCCTCGTCTGACTCCGCCACGGCGTCGTTTGCGTCCACCTCGAGCAGCACCGTCCAGGTGCCGGGGCCGACGGTGGGGGTCTGGGACGAGGCCGCCAGGGAGGACGCCGCGCCGGCGCCCAGGTCGGTGCTCCGTGAGCCCTGCACGAGGACCTGCACCGAGTCGGCCACGAGCGCCGATGTGGACAGGTGCACGCGGTTGACGATGGGGCTGGCCGACGTGATCCCGGTCGTGGCGGCGCCGCCGTTGGAGTAGCTGTAGCCGACGCTCACGGGATCGCCCGCGTCGATGGTCAAGGGCAGGGCCAGGCCGGTCAGGCCATCCGCCACGATGTCCGGCAGGGCGACCGCCGAATCGTCGTCGTCGTCGTCGTCATCGTCGTCGTCGTCGTCGTCATCGTCATCACCGGGATCCGGCTCGTCGGTGCTGTCGTCATCGTCGTCGTCGTCGTCATCGTCGTCGTCGTCGCCCGTGACGTCGTCGTCGTCGCCCGAGTCGTCGTCGTCGCCCGAGTCGTCATCGTCCCCGGAGTCGTCGTCGTCGCCCGAGTCATCGTCGTCGCCCGAGTCATCGTCGTCGCTTCCGGTCACGTCGTCGTCGTCGCCGCCCGAGTCGTCGTCATCGGCGCCGATGAGGTCGTCGTCGTCTCCGATCAGCGTCGGCGCATCGGTCTCCACGCAGCCCCCCACGAGCACCAGCAGCGCAAGCAGGAGCAGGGCAGGGGAGCGGTGCACGATGCGCTCGACCTCAGGACTCAGGGCGTGACGCTGACCACGAAGCTCAGGTCCCACTGCGCCAGCACCACGCCGCCGTCCCCGATCAGGGTCGTGGGCACCACGAACACCGTGTCGCTGAACATCGTGGCGAGGGCCGTGGGCGTGGGCTCGAGGGTGATCGTGAAGACCACCGTGCTCATGGCGGGCACGTCGAACAGCACCGGCGGGTCCACGTCCGTGATGGCGCCGGTCGGATCGGTGGTGATCAGCTCCATGTCGTAGGTGACGTTGGCCGTGAACTCCTCGATGCCGTCCACCACCTGATCGACGATGTCGTACGAGCTGGAGCTGTAGACCATCCACTCGCCCGCGTCGGCCGTGCCGTTGCCGTTCAGGTCGAGCCAGGAGTCCGTCCAGCCGGCGACCATCTCCATCGCCTGGATGGGGTCGGGGGTGCCGGCGGCGACGCCGATGGCCCGGGCGTTGATGTCGGACAGCGCCGCGCTCAGCATGGGCGCCGAGGCGTCCGGGTCACAGCCAGTGGGCGGGGTGGCCCCCTTCGGACCCTCGCCGTAGGGCGGCAGGGAGTTCCGCACGGTGGCGTCCGTGGCGTACACCAGGATCGGCACGGCGCCCGTGCGGTAGCCGTTGCCGCCCAGGTTGCCGGTGCCTGCGACGCCCGCGCTGTAGGTGCCGGACACGGCGCCGTTGAAGGCGTCGTTGGGGCTCGAGATGAAGGGCCGCACGTCCTCGGTGGCGTCGTACTGCCCGTTGCAGTTCATGTCGTAGCCCGCGCCGACGGCGGCCTGGTACAGGGCCTCGATCTGGGACTCGGCCCAGTCGGATCCGCCCTCTGCGGTCAGCCCCGCCAGCGCGTTCTGGGCCGCCGACAGGTTCGTCGTCTGCTGCTGGTGCCGCTTGAAGGGCAGATCCCCGAAGTCCGCGCTGCCCATGTCGCCGAAGGCGTAGTCGTCGTGGGACGCCACGCCGAAGGTGAGGTCGGGGATGAACGCGTTGATGGCGGCGGCCGCGCTCTGGAAGTTGTCGGCGACGTCGTCCAGCGTGCCCTGCATCGAGCCCGTCTCGTCCAGGATGAAGATCACGTCACCCATCTGGATCTGGGTGTCGTAGGTCACCTGAACGACGTTGACCTCCCACGCGTTGAGGGGGATCCCGTTGGTGCCCACGCAGAAGTCGAGGGGGTCGGTGGGGTCGGAGCCGCAGTACTGCTCCTGCAGATCCGTCCAGCCGTCGCCGTCGGTGTCGCTGGACAGGGGGTCGGTGCCATTGGCGACCTCGTCGTCGTCGGTCACGCCGTCGTTGTCCGAGTCGGTGTCGTTCGCGTCGGGGATGCCGTCGCCGTCGGTGTCGCCGTCGCCCTCGTCCTCGTTGGAGATGCCGTCGCCGTCGGTGTCCCCGTCCTCGCCGTCGGGGATGCCGTCGCCGTCGCTGTCGTCATCCTGGAAGTTGGGGATGCCGTCGCCGTCGGTGTCGTCGTACCCCTCCTCGGAGTCGGGGATGCCGTCGCCGTCGCTGTCGGTGTCGAGGTAGTCGGGGATGCCGTCGCCGTCGGTGTCGCCGGTGCCCTCGCCGTCGTCGGGGATGCCGTCGCCGTCCGCGTCCCC
>CALAGR010000120.1 GCA_937891735.1 uncultured Pseudomonadota bacterium
AGCGCGGCGAGCTCAAGGAGGTCTACCGCGGGGTCGACAACAAGCCGACGATGGAGACCAACCCGCACCCGGCCTGGCACCTCATCCCGACCACGAACTACGTCTTCTTCGGGGTCGAAGCGACGCGAGGCTGCCCCTTCGACTGCAACTTCTGCTCGATCAAGCAGATCTACGGCCCGACCTTCCGCGTGCGCAGCCCCGACGACGTGATCGAGGAGATCAAGAAGGCGCCGAACAACCAGATCTTCTTCACCGACGACAACCTCATCGGCAACAAGCCCTTCGCCAAGGAGCTCTTCACGAAGATGAAGGACCTGGGCGTGTCCTGGGGCTGCCAGATGTCGATCAACGCCGGCTACATGGACGAGATGCTCGACCTGATGAAGGACTCGGGCTGCTTCTTCGTGTTCATCGGGCTCGAGACGCTCGACAAGGAAGCCGTCGTGGCCATGAACAAGCCCGTCAACAAGCTCGACTACTACAAGGGCATCGCGAACATCCAGGCCAAGGGCATGCACGTCATCGGCTCCTTCATCCTGGGCGCGGACAACGACACGCCCGAGACCGTCGTCCAGATCCGCGACTTCGTTCAGGAGAGCCGGCTCAGCTGGGTGATGGTCAACATCATGAACAGCCCCCCGGGGACGGCGGTGCTCAAGCAGATGGAGGCCGAGGGCCGCAACATCGTCTACTCGTACGACGAGCTGGACGGCGCCCACGCCACCGTGAGGCACCCGACGCTCTCGTTCGACCAGCTCGAGGAGTCCTTCCGGTGGCTGTACCGCGAGGTCTACGGCTGGGACAACATGCGGGAGCGGTTCAGCAAGAGCTTCAGCGAGGGCACGTGGACGCAGACGGCGCGTGAGCTGTCGGTCTGGCAGCAGACCAAGGCGTTCTTCCGCATCGTCAACGAGTACGTGGTCAAGGGCAGCAAGGAGCAGCGTCGCTTCTTCTTCGCCATCACCCGGTTCCTGGGCAAGCGGGTCAACAAGGCCTCGGTCATCAACGTGCTGCTGCTGGCCCTGAACTGGAACGAGTTCGCCCACGCCCTCAAGCCGACGGTGCGCGCCGCGGACGCGCAGCCCATCGTGTTCCGCTCCGAGTACATGGTGCCGGTCGAGAACCAGACCCTGGGCAAGACGGACGACGCCGCCAGCGGCGTGGATCGCGACATCGCCCGCATGGTCGGGCCGAAGCTGATCCAGATCCAGTCGCGCCAGCCCGCTCCGCGGGAGGAGAACGCGGCCGCCGTCTAGCCGGACGCGCCGTGCCTCCGATCCGTACGACGATCTTCGGTCTGCTGGCCGTCTTGACCCTGACGGGCCCGGCGGCTGGCGCCGGGGTGCGGTTTGATGGCCCCGCCACCGAAGAGATGGGCTGCCAGCAGAACGAGTGGCCCTGCGCGTGGCCGTACGTGTCGCTCGCCGAGCGGTTTCCGCAGCACGCCAGTGCACGTCGGTGGAGCTGGGGGCAGCTGAGCGCCTGGGTCCAGGACGCGCGGGAGCAGCTGGTCGAGCCCGAGTGGCCCCAGCCGACCGAGCCCGATCTGCACCGCCGGATCCGAGACGAGCTGGACGCCGACTGGCTGTGGTGGCGCCTGGGGCTCTTCGGCGGGACGTCCTCGCCGGTCCGGGTGGGGCCCATGACCTCCGGCAACATCCACCGGGACAGCGACCGCACTCACCTGTGGATCGAGGACGAGGTGGTGCTGGGCTTCCCCGCGATCCTGCTTCGCCCTCCGGGGCCGGGTCCACATCCCGCGGTGCTCGTGATCCACGGGCACAACGGGGATGCGCACCAGTCCTTCGATGATCTCGGAGGACGGCAGCTGGCCGAGGCAGGGTTCCTCGTGTTCGCGCCGACGATCCGCGTCAACGGCGCCTCGGTGGTGGAGGACGCGGTGACGCGCGTGCTCCTGGAAGACGGCTTCTCCATCCTCGCGCTGCGGGTCTACGAGCAGCTGCTGGCCTTGCGGATCTTGAGGGCGATGCCCGACGTGGACCCCGCCCGGATCGGCGTGCTGGCCCACTCTGGCGGCACGGCGGGGGCGAACCTCGCGGTCCGGCTGGCGCCCTGGATGGCGGCGCTGGTGACCGACAACGAGTGCCAGTACTACTCGGAGGGAACGGCCCAGGAGGAGCCCGTGGCGGAGGTGCTCGACGAGACCTTCCCGCCGCTGTACCCCCTGCATCCCGCGCTGCTCCGATACGAGGATCTGCCCATCCCTGCGCTTCGGGTGCCCTACGGGCCGGTGGCCTCGATGCCCCAGGTCGTGCGGTTCTTCCAGGACACGCTCGGCGCGCCCCAACCCTCGGGGTCTGCCCTTCGCCGCCGGTAGGATGCACGCCATGGCCGTGATCCCCCGCCGCCCGACCCTGGCTGCCCGCACCCTGACCCGCCTCGCGGACGTGCCCTCCTGGGTTCGCTGGGTGCTCCCCCTGCTGGTGTGGTGCGCGGGCGCGACGCTGCTGTCGGTGGTGCCGACGACGGAGGGTCCGCCTCTGCCGCCGTTGCAGGCCGGGTATGTGGCCGTCCAGCTGTTCGTGCTGAGCCCCCACGGCTACCCGACCGAGCCGGCGAGCCTCGCGGGGGCCGCCTTGTGGCTCGTGATGCTGACCGCGCCGGCCCTGACGGCCACCGCGCTGGCCGACTTCGTGAGGCGCCACCTGCTGTCCCCGTCTGCGCTGGTGCGCGGCCTGTCCGACCACGTCCTGGTGTGCGGTCTGGGCGACCACGGGCACGCTGTCGTGGAGCGCGCCCTGGCCCGGGGGCTCGCGGTGGTCGCGCTGGACACGAACCGGGGGATCCTGGCGGAGCCACTCCCAGGCCAGCGACTGCACTTCATCCAGGGAGACATGACGGACTCGGCCACGCTCCTGGCCGCCGGCGTGGACCGGGCCGGGCACGTCTTCCTGTGCGCCGGCGACCCCCTCGCCAACCTGGACGCGGGCAGCGCCGCCCGGGCGGCGTCCGGGTCCGTCGCCGACGGTGGGCCCCGGCTCCACATCCTGGTGGACGAGATGGACTCGATGTCCGCGCTCCTGGGGCCCCTCGGGCTGGAGCCCACCGAGCTCGTCGATCAGTTCGCGGTCAGCGCCAAGGCCCTGGTGGGTTCGGACACGGTGGGGGATGGGCTCGCGCGGCTCCACCGGGGAGCGCGCCCGACCAGGATCGCGCTCGTCGGGTTCGGCAGGTTCGGCCAGGCCGTGCTGCGCGTGCTGCTCGACCACCCGGGCCTGCCGCGGGACGACGTGACCCTGGTGGTGGTGGATAGAAAGGGGGCGATTCGCCTCGGTGGCTTCGAGGCGCAGGCCGCGGCCCTCGGGATCCGACTCGAGGTGGCCGCGTCCGCCGACGTGGAGACCTGGACGGCGGAGATCGCCGCCGGCGGCGAGGAGCGGCGCCCAGGGATCGTCTTTCTGTGCGTGGACAACGATCCCCTCGCCCTCCGGTCGGCGGCCCTGCTCCGGTCCGCGGTGCACGACGTGGTGGTGGTGGTGCGGGTGGCCCGGCGTCTGAACTCCGACGGGGACGCGCGGTTCCTGCCGTGCAGCGTGCCCGACCTGTTTGCCAGCACCGTGGACGGGTTGCTCTCTTGATCACAATGCGCGCCGGTCGTTTGCGGCATGATTCGGGCGTGCGTATCGCCGTCGCCCCCGCCGTCGCAGGCCTGTTGACGCTCCTGCTGACCGCGTCGTCAGGCTGGGCAGACGAGCCGGATCCGGGCGTCGTGTCGGGGATGGTCGGCTCCCACGGCGGCATGGTGGGTCTGGCCAACGGCATGCAGGCGGGTCTGCTCCCGGGCTCGGCCCGAGACGCTGGTGGCTGGCACCTCCTGCAGCTGGAGAGCGCCGAGGCGTTGCTTCCGCCTCCCGAGGGCGTCGGCCCGAGGCTGCTGGACCGACGGAGCAGCACGCCCCTGGGCATGGTCGAAGGCCCACCGCTGTCGATCAGCCCGGGCTTTCGGCTGCGCGTGGAGCCGGCCGATCCCTCCGCCCAGGCGAGGCCCGCCGAGGCCGACGCGGCGGCGTGGAGTGTCTGGCTGGAGTCGGTGCCCGCGGACCTGATGCCGTGGTTGGACGCCGCGTACGCAGATCAGCGCAAGGGGCTCCTGGTCGCGGTACCCGATGCGGGCCCGCCCCGGACCGCCGAGCGGGTGTCGGTGTGGCTGCGGAGCCCGGGAGGGTTGCGAAGGACCGGCGACGCCGAGCGAGTGGGCGCGCCGCGCCCGGGGGACGACGCCCTGCAGCGCTGGGATCCGTGCCTGCTCCTGGGACGCCTCGACGCCGCTGGCACCGCCTGGTTCTACCTGGCGGAGCCGTCCTGCGGCTTCGACCCGGCGCCGGTCTGGACGCCGCTGCGGGAGCAGTCCCAGGGCGAGTTCGAGGCCTGGGTCGTCGAGCAGACGCCGCCCAAGGAGCTCCGGGCCGTGCGCAAGGAGCTCAAGGCGATGGCGCGGGAGGAGAGCAAGCTCGAAAAGGAGGACTGAGGTCGCTTCGCGGCGCCCTCACTCCGACGCCGGCGCAGTCAAGCGCCGCGCGCCGACACCACCATCACCGTGGTGTTGTCCTCGGTGCCGCCGTTCAGCGCATCCATCACGAGCAGGCGGGCCGATTCGGCGTCGTCCGTGTTCGTCATGATCTCGGCGATGCGATCCGCGGACAGCACCCCCGACAGCCCGTCGGAGCACAGCAGGAACCGGTCCCCGTCCAGCACCTGCACCGGGCCGGCGACGTCGATGTCCAGGCTGCGGCTGCTCCCCACGGCCTGGCTGAGCACATGACCACGCGGGTCGATGGCCGCTTCTTCGGGGGTCAGGGCGCCCGCCCGGACCAGGAGGCGCAGCAGGGAGTGGTCCTCCGTCAGCTGCTCCAGGCCGCCGTCCCGCAGCCGGTACAGGCGTGAGTCGCCGACGTGCGCGCGATGGACCTCGGCCCCCTCGGCGAGCAGGAGCACCAAGGTGGTGCCGCACCCCATGAGCGCGGGGGTTTCCTCGGACAAGGCGTGCACGGCTTCGTTCGCTTGGATCACGAGCTCCCGCAGGAGCTGGCTCGGCGCTGCGTCCGCGTCGGAGGCCGCGAAGCCCTGCAGCGACGCGTCCACCGCCACCCGGCTCGCCTGGTAGCCGCCGGCGTGCCCGCCCATGCCGTCCGCGAGCACGAACAGCACGCGCTCGGACCGGTCGGGGTGCTGGATGCTGCCCAGGAAGTCCTGGTTCTGTTCGCGGGGGCCGGTGTGGGTGAGCTCGGCGCTCGACCACCGGCCGAAGTCGCGCAGATCGGGCTCCGTGACCGGATCGAGCCCCGGCGTGGGCGGGCGGTCGAACGCCCGGGAGGACGGCGGGTCGAACGTGGATGGAGGCCGGACCGGCTCGGGCGTCGGCGCGGGCTCGTCGTGCGCGAAGGGAGCCCGTGGTGGCGTGGGCGTGGGCATCGGCGGGTTGGGGCCTGCCGCGGCCAGCTCCTCCCAGCTCGGGCCGGCGGTCCGCCGTGCCACCACGAACGCGACCCCGGCGCTGAGCACCACCGCCAGGCACAGCAGCACCAGCGGACTGGGGTAGCCCCCCGAGTCGTCTTCGTCCGGGGGCGCCGCCGCAGGCTCGGCGGCGTGATCCGGGGCGATCACGGGGGAGTCCAGGGCGACGTTGAAGGGGGTGGTCCGCCCGAGCATCGACAGCTCGCCCGCCAGGCGCCCCGCCGGCAGCGAGCCGGTCGGCAGCGTGACCACGAACACGCCGTCCAGGACCGCGCCGGCCTGGATCAGCGCGCGCTCCAACGCTGGGCTGGTGACGCTGGAGCCGGTCTCCGAGCCGCCCACCAGCTCGATCAGGCGTCCCCCGGATCGCGCCGCGAGCACCGCCATGACGCGGCGGGCCGACTCCTCCTGGCCGCGGCCCAGAGGGGGCACGAAGATCGGGATGATGGGGATCCCGCTGTCTTCGGCGAGGCCGCGCACGAAGTCGAAGGTCCAGGGGGGCGCGGAGCCGAGGTCGAGCCCGTCGCTGACCAGGATCAACGCCCGCTGCTTCGGCAGGTGCTTGTCCTGGACGAGGCCTTCGAGCGCGCGCCCGACGGCCTCGAAGAGGAGCGAGCCGGGCCGGCGGGGGATCCGGACCGCCTTCACCGACAGGTCGAGTTCCTCGCGGTTGGCTGTCCAGGCCACCTCCAGGCCCCGCGGTTCGTAGTCCACGGCCACGATCTGCAGCATCTCCGAGCGAGGTCGCCCCTGCAGGAACTCGCTGACCGACCGATGCACGATGCCGTCGGGCGGCGGGAGCGCTCCCGTGTCGATGAGCAGGGTGACCGCGCGCGGCTCCTCGCCGATGGATCGCACCGCCGTCGCGGTGACCGTCGCGGTGCCCGCCACCGCGGAGACGCGATCTGGCGACGGCGTGTTGGGTGGCGCCTTTCCCTCGACGAGGGCCGCGACCGTGAGCTCCAGCGCAGCGCCGTCGGAGGACGGACGCGCGCCGATGACCCGCACCTCGATGGGCGGATCTGCATGGGCCGGCGCGACGAGGAGGAGGGCGAGGAGGAGGGCGACCGCGCCCACACGGCGCGGGGGGTGGGGCGCAACCGGCGCACGGACAGTGGACATCGAGCCTCCCGGTGCGCGTGCGTCACCAGGACGCAGTGTATCGCGGCCCTGGGAGGGCAGGTCCGCTAGGATCGCCCCATCGTGCCCGAGTCTGCGCCTCTCACCCTCGCGGTCGGCCAGGAGCTGGGGGCCTATCGCCTGGTCTCCCGCCTCGGCGCGGGCGGATCAGCGGAGGTCTGGCTGGCCATCGAATCGGGGCCCCTGGGCTTCGAGAAGAAGGTCGCGTTGAAGGTGTTGCGGGCGGGCACCCAGGTCGGCGAGCGGGACTTCCGGTCCCTGGTGAACGAAGCGCGCCTCACGGGGCACCTGAGCCACCCCCACATCGTCGACTTCTACGGGGTCGCCCGGCAGGCGGGCCTGTGGTTCATGGCCATGGAGTACGTCGATGGACGGAGCCTGCACGGCCTGATGCGGGACCTCGAAGGCCTGGGCATGCCGTTGCCGCGCTCGGTCATCCTCGATGTCGGGATCCAGATCGCCCGGGCCCTGCGTCACGCCCACAGCGCCGTGGACCTCGCGGGCCGGTCCTTGTCGGTGATCCACCGGGACCTGAAGCCGGCCAACATCCTCATTGCGCGGCAGGGCGGCGTGAAGATCGCCGACTTCGGCATCGCGAGCGCCGCGACCAACCTGCAGTCCCTGGTGGGGGTGCAGGGCACGCTGGCGTACATGGCCCCCGAGTACTGGGCCGCGGCGCCGGTGATCTCGCCGGCGGTGGACCTGTTCGCCGTCGGCGCGGTGCTGTTCGAGCTGGTGACCGGCCGGCAGCTCCTCGACGAGGAGGGCACCGAGCGCATCGAGGAACAGGCCGTGTGGGGCGACGCCGACGCCGAGGTGGAGCTGGTGCGGCCCATCTTCCCGGCCCTCGTCCCGGTGGTGCGCGCCTTGATCGAGCGAAACCCCGAGCTGCGCACCCAGCGCGCGTCCCAGGTGGAAGCGGCCCTTCTCGCGCTTCGGGAGCAGCTCGGAGCGCCCGGAGACATCGAGCAGTTCCTGTGGCTGCTGGAGCTGGCCCAGATGAGCCGCAAGGAGCGCCGAACCCACACCGCAGACCTGCACGTACCCCGCAGTGATGAGCCGGGCTGGGCGGATCTGGGCCGGATCCTGGCCGGGGACTCGGACACGTTGCGGCCCACGACCCAGGACTGGATGCCGGTGATCGGATCACGCCCGACTCACGAGACCTGGGAGTTCAGCGATCCGCGCCCCACCGCGGCCCCCCCGCAGATCCAGGAGCACGCCCCGCCGACCGGCCGCGTCCGCTGGTTGCTGGGCGCGGGTCTGTTCCTGCTGGGGGTGGCCGTCGGACTGCTCGGCACCTGCCTGTGACGGAGGTGGCTCACCAGGCCAGCGTTCGCTGGGACTTCCCCGCGAAGCATGGCAGCCGCTCGAGCCCTTCGATCCAGCCTGCGCGCTCCTCGTAGCTCACGTGGGAGTCTGCGGCCCGGTCGATCCCGTCCAGGATCCCGACGGGCACGTACACACGGCCTGGGGTGGCGTCCGCCCGGTACAGGACCTGGGTGCCGCAGCGGCCGCAGAAGCCCCGGTGCACCCCTGCGCTGCTCTCGAACAGGTGGGGCTCCCCGGTCATCGTGAACCGTTGCTCGGGCACCGAGGTCCAGGTGACGAACGGCGCCGCGTGGGCGACCCGGCAGGACGCACAGTGGCAGTGGGACACGAAGTCCGTGGGCGGGGTGATCGTGAGGGTGATGGCCCCACAGAGGCAGCGACCGGTGAGGACGGCGGGTGACATGTGCGATCCATACCCCGTGGCGGGACGGGCGGCGAGCGGCGCCGCTACCCTGCGCGCATGAAGACCGCCGCCCTCGCCCTGTTCGCCGTCCTGCTCGTCGGCTGCGCGTCCCGCAAGGCGCCGCCCGCCCCCGTGATCGTGGCCCCGGTGATGTCCGTGGACCGAGCCTCGCTGCCCGGCGGCACCCTGAGGATCCTGCCCGTCGCCATGACGAAGGCACCAGGGCACCTCGTGGTCCAGGGCGCGGACAGCGCCGTGATGCAGCTGCCGGTGTTCGTCTACGTGTTCGAGCACCCCACCCAGGGCGTCGTGCTGATCGACGCGGGCTTTCCCCGGCGCACCGGCGTGGACCCGGCGGACTATCCGGGCCGCTCCATGGCCAAGACCCTGGGGCTGACGATGGAGCCCGGTGGAGCCGCCGTGGACCGCCTCGCCGAGGCCGGGATCGACCCCGCCGCGGTCACTCACGTCGTACTCACGCACATGCATCCGGACCACGTCGGCGGCATCGAGGACTTCCCGGCCGCGAAGCTGGTGGTGACCTCGGAGGAGTGGGCCGCCCGGACCGACGGTGGGGCTCTCGGCAAGCCCGACTCCTCCCCGTTCGACGCTCACGCGCAGGTCCAGCAGGTCGCCCTCGACGATGGGCCGTTCGGGCCCTTCGCGGCGCACCTCGACCTGTTCGGAGACGGCTCCCTGCTGATCCTCGCGGCACCGGGGCACACCGCGGGCCACGTGAGCGTGCTCCTGAACCTGACCGGCACGACGTTCCTGTTCACCGGCGACGCGGCCTGGACCGATGCGCACTGGACCCCCACGCCCCAGCTGAAGAGCCCCCTGGTTCGAGGGCTGCTCGAGCACGACTGGAAGGCCAACTGGGACTCGCAGTGGCGGATCCGTGCCTTCGCGGACGCCAACCCGGACGTCGTGGTGGTCGCCGGCCACGAGGTCGGCAACCTCACGCGCCTCCAGGCTTGGCCCGCCGCCTACGAGTAGATGATGGATCCTGCCGCCCTCGCTCCCCTCGACCTGTTCCTGGGCGTGACCCTGATCGCCATGTCGCTGCTCACCGCCTGGCTTCGGGTGTCCGGCCGCCACCATCTGTTGGGGTTCCGGGACGCGATGCAGAAGGGCATGGGGGAGCGGCGCGGAGATCTCGCTCACCTGGCGCTGTACACGATCTCGCCCGCCGTGCTGGGGGTCTGCTTCCTGGTGATGTGGACCGTGAGGCGCGGCCTCTGAGGGCAGTGAGCCCCCGTGAGCGCCCCGATCAGCCCCGCTCGCTCCAGGCGTTGACGGCCTCTGCGACCACCGCCCCGGCGCGGTCCGACAGGTGGATGCCATCCACCGTGAGGTGCCATCCCGCGGATCTGGCGATGGCATCCCAGCTCCGTCCGAACAGATAGCGGGCCGCCGTGGCGCGCAGGACGAGGGCGACCACCGCCCAGATCCCCCCCTGATAGGCGCGGCCGCCGCCGGGCTCCAGGGCGCACAGCGCGGCGTGGATGTCGATGAGCTCCACTCCGGCGGCCCGCGCCACCGACCCCAGGCGGCCGTTGTACTCACGAACCAGCGCCTCGGCCGGCGCGCTCGGGTCGTCCCCCAAGGGCGGGATCGTGCACAGCGCCACACGGGGGCAAGCCAGCTTCAGCTCGGCGGTCAGCGCCGCGAGCTCGGCGATGGACCATGCGAGCGTCGGCGACTGCGGCAGGCGGTTGCTGCGCTCGTAGCCCCGGGCGCGGTCCGGGCGGTCTGCCGCCATGACGTCGTTCGTGCCGATCATGAGCACGGTGAAGTCCGGGCGCAGCGCCATGGCGGTCTGCGCCCGCTGACGCACGTTCCACACGAGCTCGCCGTTGACGCCGCCGTTGACCACCGCGAGGGCTCCGCCGTGCTCCTGCCTCAGCCGTCCCACCCAGTCGGCGCCGATCCGACCGTGGGTGATCGAGTCGCCCAGGCACAACAGCAGGCTCCCCTGGGGGCGGCCTGCCGCGAGCACGGCCTCGGGAGTGTGGGTCGGCGCGCGGTCCAGCTGCCAGGCCACGTACAGCAGCGGCGCGAGCAGGCCGCCGGCGGCGAACGCGAGCAGGAGCAACACGGCAGCGTCCCCCGCAGCTCTAGAAGTCGCCTTCGCAGATCCAGGACTGGGTGGTCCAGCAGGAGATGTCGTTCCACTCCCCGTTGGACCAGGAGCCGAGCTCGCCGCAGTCCTCGTTTCCGGAGTTGTTCGGCTCGCCCGGGGCCCAGTTCTCGTACCCGGAGCCGTTGCCGCCGGTCCACGCCCAGTTGCCCTCGTTGCCCATGCCCTGGTCCGTGTACCCGATCCACCAGCTGGTGTTTCCGCCCAGCTGCGTGGCGAGCCAGGCGTCCTCTCCGGCGTCGTTGATCGTCACCAGGTAGTAGCCGAACGCCGAGCAGGACTGCTGCGCAGCGGACCAGTTGAGGGCCCAGCCGTCGCACAGCTGATAGGTGTGGCCGGCCCTGCTCGCCTGGTCGCAGCCCTGGCACCCCCCGTCGTCCACCTGACCGTCGCAGTCGTTGTCCACAGCGTCGCAGATCTCGGCGGCGCCCGGATTGATGGCGGGATCGTTGTCGTCGCAGTCGTCGCCGGCCTGGTAGCCGTCGCCGTCCTGGTCGATCCCCACGACGTCATCGTCATCATCGTCGTCGCCGACCAGCGGGTTGCAGTCGACCAGGAGCGTGAAGTCCGAAACCGCGCCGTCCCAGCCGTCCACCACGATGATGATCGTCTCGCCCTGCACCATCTCGCGCAGGACCGACTCGTTCTGGTCGTCCGAGCTCCAGGAGCCGTCCACGCAGGCCTGCGCATCGCACGTGGTGCCCTGCAGCACGTACAGGTCCAGGTCGGCGCTCAGCCCCTCCATCTCGATCAGCATGGGGCCGGTGCTGGGTGCCGTGAAGAGGTAGTTCAGCTCCGGGCCGGAGAGGCCCCCGCCAACGCAGGAGTAGTCCTCGACCTGGTTGGTGCCGATGCTGTTGTTGGCCTGGACCAGCGTGTTGCAGATGAGCCCGGCGTCCCAGCAGCTGCCAGGGGGCGTGCTGTCGTCGTCGTCCCCGGGGGGCGTGCTGTCGTCGTCGTCCCCGGGGGGCGTCGTGTCGTCGTCGTCCCCGGTGGTGTCGTCGTCGTCTCCGGTGTCGTCGTCCCCCGAGATGTCGTCGTCGTCCCCCGAGATGTCGTCGGCGACGTCGTCATCGTCGAGCTCGATCTGCAGCGTCCCGTGGCAGCCGGTGAGCAGCAGGAGCAGGGACAACAACACAGTCAGGCGCATGGGGACTCCGCGGGCGGGTGTGCATTCGCGAACGCGTCGGAACCCGCTTCGGTTTTTCAGGGGCGGCGCGCGGCGTCGGCGACCTCCGCTTCGATGCCGTGTGGAACACCTTGCTTGTCGAGCAGCGAGACGGCAATCCCGACCACGAAGCTCACCGCGAGGGCCGGGGGCAGCTCCGACAGGGCCTTGAACGCCTCGCCCACCCCGGGCAGGTGCGGCGCCGCGAACTTGAAGAAGGGCACCGCCACGAACCCGCCGAGCATCGCCGCGAGGGCACCGCGTCCAGTGAAGCGGGTCCAGAACAGCGACAGGATGATCGTGGGACAGAAGGTGGCGGAGATCCCCGACCAGCCGAAGATGACGAACCAGAAGATCGTTCGCTCCGGGGTGGTCGCGGCGACGGTCATGGCCAACGCCAGGGCCACCAGCGCCAGGCCCACCGTGGCGTACCTGGAGGCGCGGATGAGCGCGTCGTCGGCCATCTGGGGGTGGCGGACCTTCTGGTACCAGTCCCGGGTCACCGCAGACCCGGCGACAATGAGCAGCGAGTCGATCGTGGACATGATCGCGCTGAGCACGATCGCGACGTACAGCCCCACCAGCAACACCGGAAAGAGGTGCTCGGTCAGCAGCGGAAGCACGTTCTGGCCGCCGTTTCCGAGCACGGCTGCCGCGGACTGTCCGGGCTCGGTCAGCAGGTGGCGACCCACCAGCCCCGTCACCACCGCCCCGGTGTCGGCGAGCAGCGTCCACAGGACCGCGACCGCCGCGCCCTTGCCGATCTCGGTCTCGTCCCGCAGGGCGATGAAGCGCACGAACACCTGGGGCGAGCCCAGGAACCCGAACCCGATCAGGACCAGGCCGGCCACCTCGAGGGCCAGCAGGCCCGTCCAGCCGTCCGCCGATCCGGACCAGGACAGCAGCCCCGGATCGATCGCGCGGACGCCCTCGGCCACCACCGCCGGACCGCCTGCGGCGATCACGCCGGCGACCGGGAGCAGCACCAGCCCCGCGATCATCAGGATCCCCTGGAAGACGTCGGACCAGGCCACCGCGAAGAACCCGCCCGACGTGGAGTACAGCAGCACCACCGCGAACCCCACGAGGGCCCCGACGTAGTAGTTCCAGCCCAGAAACGATTCGAACGCGGAGCCCGTGGCGTCGATCTGCGCGGACACGTAGATGGTCACGAACACCACCAGCGACAGGGCCGACACCTTGCGGAGCAGGTGGGACGTGTCCCGAAACCGGCTCTCCAGGAAGTCGGGCACGGTCACCGAGTCGTACCGGTCGGTCAGGCGCTTGAAGCGGCGGCTCATCCACATCCACGCCAGGCCCACGCCGAGGACCTCCCCCAGCACCACCCACATGGCCTGCAAGCCCACCGCCGCGCCCATGCCGGTGAGGCCCAGCAGGAGCCACGCGCTCTCGCCCGTGGCGCGCGCCGAGAACGCCACCGACCAGAAGCCGAGGGACTTGCCCGCGGCGAAGAAGTCCCGCAGATCCTTGATGCGTCGGCTGGCGATCACCCCGATGCCGACGAGCACCGCGAGGTACAGGGCGACCACGACGATCTTGATGGCGTTGTCCAAGGGCTCCTCCGTGCAACGGCGTGATACCACGGGGTCCCGCCCCGACCCCAGCGTGCCCGCGTTGGACTCGGCCCCAGGTGCTCCCGTACCATCGGCAGACTCAGAAGGTGCCCTCATCCCCGCGCGGCGCCCAGACGGAGAGCAAATGAGTCGACCTGCTGCCCAGCGGTCCGAGTCGGTGTTCGAGGACTTCAAGCACGCCTACGGAAAGTCGCAGGCCCTCGCGGAGGCAAATCGCTGCCTCTACTGCGAGGACGCGCCCTGCATCACCGCGTGTCCCACGAACATCAACATCCCCGAGTTCATCCGAAAGATCGCCACGGGCAACATCAAGGGCTCCGCGCGCACGATCTTCGACTCGAACATCCTCGGCATGAGCTGCGCCCGGGTGTGCCCCGTGGAGACGCTCTGCGTGGGCGACTGCGTGTTCAACAAGCAGGACACCCCGCCCATCCAGATCGGCAAGCTGCAGCGGTACGCCACCGACGCCGCGTACGAGGCGGAGTGGTCGTTCTACGAAGCGGGCGCCGACACGGGCCGCAGCGTGGGCCTGATCGGCGGCGGACCGGCCTCGCTGGCGGCGGCGCACGAGCTGCGCAAGCACGGCCACGCCTGCACGATCTACGAGAAGCGCTCGGTGATCGGCGGCCTGAACAGCACCGGCGTGGCGCCCTACAAGATGAAGGCGGACCGGGCCGTGCAGGAGGCCGAGTGGGTGCTCGGCATCGGCGGCATCGACGTCCTGACCGAGGTCGAGATCGGCGGCGATCTGAGCCTGCAGGAGGTGGAGGATCGCCACGACGCGGTCTTCTTCGGAGCGGGTCTGGGCACCGACCGCATGCTGGGGGTCCCCGGCGAGGACCTGCCCGGGGTGCGTGGAGCGGTCGAGTGGATCGAGGAGATGAAGCTCGGCACGGCGGATCTGTCCGGGGTGGCTCGGGCGGTCGTCATCGGCGGCGGGAACACCGCGGTCGACGCGGTGCGCGAGCTCCTGGGTCTCGGCGTGGCCAGCGTCACGATGCTGTATCGCGGGGACGAGGCGGTCATGTCCGGCTACGCCCACGAGTGGGCCGTGGCGAAGCAGGACGGGGCGCTGTCGAGCTGGCGAACCCAGCCGGTGGCCTACCTCGGGGACGGACGGCTCGAAGGGGTCGCGTGCGCGCGGTTGGACGGCAGCAAGCAGCCCATTCAGGGCGAACAGACCACCGTGCCCGCCGAGCTGGCGCTCATCGCGGTGGGGCAGGGCAAGCTCGGCGACATGCTGGCGGGCCTCCCTGGAATCGACGTGCAGTGGGGCCGCGTGGTCGTGGACGACGACGGCGCCACCGGGCGGCCGGGCTGGTTCGCCGGGGGCGACGCGGCCAACGGCGGCAAGGAGGTCGTCAACGCAGCGGCCGAGGGCAAGCGCGCGGCGCTGGCCATTCACGCGTACCTGGAGGGCTGAACGATGGCCGATCTCACCACCAACTGCGCAGGCATCGTCTCCCCCAACCCCTTCTGGCTCGCCTCGGCGCCTCCTGCGAACTCCGGCAAGCAGGTCATGCGCGCGTTCGACGCGGGTTGGGGCGGCGCGGTGTGGAAGACCCTGGGTCAGCCGATCCAGAACGTCAGCTCACGCTTCGGGGCCACCAACTACCGCGGCACCGCCGCGATCGGCTTCAACAACATCGAGCTGATCACGGATCGCCCCCTCGAGGTGAACTTCGCGGAGATCACCGAGGTCAAGCGCCGCTACCCCAACCACGCCGTGATCGTCTCGCTGATGGTGGAGACGCGCCAGGAGTGGAAGGACATCATCAAGCGCTCCATCGACACCGGCGCGGACGGCATCGAACTGAACTTCGGGTGTCCCCACGGCATGTGCGAGCGGGGCATGGGCAGCGCGGTCGGCCAGGAGCCCCGCGTCAACAGCGAGATCACGTCCTGGGCGAAGGAGTACTCCTCCATCCCGGTGCTCGTGAAGCTGACGCCCAACGTGGCCGACATCCTGCCCCACGGGCACGCGGCCCAGGCCGGCGGGGCCGATGGCGTCTCCCTCATCAACACGATCAAGTCGATCATCTCGGTGGACATCGACAACTTCGTGCCCCAGCCGAGCGTGGGCAACAAGAGCACCAACGGCGGCTACTGCGGCGCGGCGGTGAAGCCCATCGCGCTGCACATGACCGGCCAGCTCGGTCGGGACCCGTCCTTCAAGCTGCCCATCAGCGGCATCGGCGGCATCACCAACTGGCGTGACGCGGTCGAGTTCATGCTGCTGGGGGCGACGTCGGTGCAGGTCTGCACCGAGGTGATGCTCAAGGGCTACCGCATCGTCGAGGACATGATCGAGGGACTGAACGAGTACATGGACGACAAGGGGTTCGCGTCCATCGATCAGCTCGTGGGCCGCGCGCTGCCCGGGTACTCCGAGTGGGGCAACCTCGACCTGAACTACGAGACCGTCGCCGAGATCGACGCCGACACATGCATCGGTTGCTACAAGTGCATGGTCGCGTGCCACGACGGCGCCCACCAGTGCATCCACCCCCCGGAGGGTGGCGGGCGCGTGCCGATGATCGATCTCGACGAGTGCGTCGGCTGCAACCTGTGCCAGATCGTGTGCCCCGTGCCCGACTGCGTGACGATGGTGCAGGTGGACAACGGCTTCGCCCGCGCCACCTGGAACGACCACGTCAACGACGGCGCGGTGCTGCGGCCCAAGAAGGGCGCGCACTGAGTCGACCGGGGCTACTCCAGTCGGATCGCGAAGGCGCGGAGCAGGCGTCCCTTCGCCTGCAGGGCGGCCAGCCGTACGGCCCGGGACGGGTGCTCGGTCAGCTCGCTGATCGGCGCCAACGCCTCGGCGCGCTCCCAGGACTCGATCACCCAGGGCAGCCAGTCCGCTTCGGGCTCCTCGCACGTCCGGGCGCGCACGGCGGGCAGGTGCTCTGCCGCTCTGTCCTGCGCGGTCCGGGCCAGCAGGCTCAGGGTCCGATGCACAGCCTCGCAGGTCGCTGACGGGTCGGCCAGGAGCCGCTGCAGGCGCCCGTCCAGGGCTGCTCCGCCGAGCTCGCCGGCCAGGGACAGGGCCCTGACGGCGGATGCGCCGGCGTCGGTCTCCGGAGGCAGGCTGGTCAGGAAGAGGATCGCGGACGGCCTGCGGGTGCTCCCGAGGGATCCGAGCAGCTCCCCCACGAGGAATCCGTCCTGCCGGGGGGCGTTGATCGCGGCCTTTGCGGCTGAGATGAGCGCCCCGACGGCCTCCGCGCCGGCATGTCGCGCGAGGGCGTCGGCGGCGGTGGTGCGCACCCAGATCACCGGGTCGTCGAGCAGCGCGATCAGCCTGTCGGTGGAGCCCGGTCCGGGCAGGCCGCCGAGCATCTCGCTGGCGCGTTGCCGGAAGCGCGGGTGTTCGGAGACGGCGAACCCCAGGGCCAGCTGCAGGACCGGGAGCCACGCGGCGCCGGTCTTGGGGGGATCCCGCTGCAGCGCGTATGAGTAGGGCTCCAGGTCGTCCTTGGTGGTGACGCGGCCGAGCCCCTCGATCCAGCGGGCGGGTTCGTCGCTCGTGGCGATCCAGGCGTGCACCGCCCGCCGCACCTGGGAGTCCCCGGCGAGCAGGCGCAGGGCAGGGGAGTCGGCAGCGGTCGGGCCGCCCCGGGGCAGGGCGCCGATGAGGCCCCTCTGCATGGGGGAGTGGGTCTCGTTCAGGGCCCGGGCGATCCGTTCGTCCGGCGCCAGCGGGGCGTCGTGGGCGAGCAGCAGGTCGAGACCTGCGGAGCGGGTGTGGCCTGAGTCCGCGTCGAGCAGGCGGCGCCCCAGCTCGACATCCAGCACCCTGCGCCAGGCCGCGGGTGCGGCGGCGAAGCGCCCGGCGGCGCGTTCGAGCGCGAGGGCGGTGAGTCTGGTGAGCTCGGGGGCGAGCTCGCTCTGCAACAGCTCGATCAGCACCGGGGCCAGGCCCGGATCGAGGGGAAGCACCCCGTAGACGAGGTCGCCGCGCACGTCCGCGTGGGTCTGCGGGTTCCGCAGGGCCGCAGCTACCGCGTCCCGCAGCCGGACGTCCCCCTGGGCGGTGAACGCGGGGAGGGCGCCCTGCACCAGCTCCCGGACGTCGCCGAGGCTGTCCGCCCCCACGCGCCCCGCGAAGGCCACCAGGACCGCGTCCTGGAGCCCGCTGGTGGCCGCGGCCTCTCCCAGCGCGCGGTGCGGATCCTCCGGGTCCATCCGCGCGAGCCGCTCCGCGAAGAACGCCGTCGCCTGGGTGGAGCCGGTGAGGCCGAGCAGGACCGCCAGGGGCTCCCGGTCCCACGAGGCCACCGTGTCCCACGCGGCGATGAGCTGGGGCACCGCCGCCGGACCCGGAGACGCCCCGGCGTGTCGCATCGCCGCGGCGAGCCCATCGAGCCGGTGTTGCTGGCTCGGCGCCGCCAGAGCGGCCTCCAGCAGTCCGGGCAGCCACTCCTGCGGCGGTGGTGGCGTGCGGCGGCGCAGGAAGCCGTCGGGTGCCACCCCCAGGACCTGGGGCGGGCCCTGCCCCATCAGCGAAGGCAGCCCGACGATCTCCAGCATCCCGTCCCCGTCCACGTCCCCGGTGACATAGGCCGCGCCTGCGTCTTCTCCCCACACGAGGTCCACGAACGCGCCGTCCACCAGCCGAACCAGCGACAGGTCGGCGGGCGAGACGCCGTCCGTGTCGCCCACCAGGAGCAGCTCGTCCTGCCCGTCGCCCTCCAGATCGATGACCTCGACGTAGCCCGGCTCCATGTACCCGCCCGCCGCCAGCAACCGCAGCGCGACCCACCCGGATCCGTCGTGGTGGTAGGGAGCGATGCGGACGGCGGCGGCGGCCTCAGGAACGGGGTGGTTGGTGACGATCAGCCACTCCCTCGGAGGAGCGCCGTCGAGCTCCGCGGACACGGCGCGGTCGAACGACGGGGCGTAGCTGGCATCCATCGCCTCGGAGGGATCGGCGAGCCTGTCGCGGGCCACGAGCGCGGCGGGATCGAAGGGCGGGGCCTGGGAGGTCGCCGTGGGTGCCGCGGAGCACGCCGCCAGCACGGTCAGGAGCACGAGGGGGCGCATGACCCCAGGACCGCAGGGGGCGCGGGGATGTTCCTGAGGCAGACGGATACAGTGGGCCATGCTCGCTGGACACTACGCCCCGGCCCTCGTCTTGAAGCGCCACACCGCCAGGGTTCCGCTGTGGGCGCTGTTCGTGGCCGTGCAGGCGGTGGACTTCCTCTTCTTCTTCCTCGTGTTCGCGGGGGCTGAAGAAGCCGCGCTGCATCCGGGGGAGCTGCCGAAGTTCTCGGTGGCCCTGGGCATCTGGAGCCACTCCCTGGGCATGACGCTGATCTACTGCGCGGTCGTGGCGGGGGTGGGAGCCCTGGCGGGGTACCGCCGGGAGGGGGGGATCCTCGCCCTCGCCGTGGGAGCCCACTGGGTCCTGGATCTGCTCGTACACGTTCCGGACCTGCCGCTGTGGATGGACCAGGGCTCGGCGGTGGGGCTCGGACTGTGGCGGCTCCCGGTGGTGCCCTGGCTGCTCGAGTGCGCCCTCCTGGTGGCCGCCGGGGCGTACCTGGTGCGCGGCGCCGTGCCTGTCCGGCGCAAGCGGATCTGGAGCCTCGTCGCCGGCCTGTGCGTGCTGCAGACGCTGTCGGAGTACGTCATCCCCCTCCCGCCGACCCAAGCGCAGCTCGGGATCAGCGCCCTGGCGGTGTACGTCGGGGCGTCGGCGGCCGCGTGGTGGGCCGGATTGGCGATCACCCGGGCCGAGCCGCCCGGAGCCGCGTAGCGTCTGCTTCGTGGCCCGACCCTGCCCGATCCTCCTGCTCCTCCTGCCGCTCCTGGGGGGCTGTCCCACCGAGGCGCCGCCCGCGGATCCGCCGGGTCCCGCGCCTCGGGCACCCCTCGCCGACCGACCGGACGTGGTCACCTGCCAGCCCCTGGACCAGGACGACCGGTTCGCGCCGCTGCTCGCGGACACGGGCTGTCTGGACGGGTCCAGCCCCGCTCCGGGACTGGTGCCCTATTCCGTGCGCTCGCCGCTGTGGACCGACGGCGCGCTCAAGGAGCGCTGGATCTCGCTGCCGGTGGACTCGGTCATCGGCTACGCGCCCGATGCGCCCTGGGTCTTCCCGGAGGACGCGGTGCTCATCAAGAGCTTCCTGCGGGGGCCCTCGGACCCCATCGAGACCCGGCTCATGGTGCGTCGGGGCACCGGGTGGCGCTTCGCCAGCTACCGCTGGGAAGAGGGGAGCGCCCAGCTCCTGGAGGACGCGCTGCAGGAGTCGGTGACCCTGGCCGACGGCACCCTCTCCGAGTGGTACTTCCCGGCGCCCGACGGGTGCCTGACCTGCCACGCCGGCGGCGCCATCGGCCCGATCGCACCCCAGCTCCACACGGAGTACGACTACGAGGGCGCGATCCGGAGCCAGCTGGACGAGATGGCCCGAGTGGGGCTCTTCGACGTGTCGGATCCGACGCCCCCGGAGCCCCTGGCGGTCCCGGCGGACGCCGCGGCGCCGATGCAGGACCGGGCCCGCAGCTGGATGCACGGCAACTGCTCGCACTGCCATCGCCCCGGAGGCTGGGCGCCCCCCGAGATGGACATGGACCTGCGCGCCCGGATCCCCCTGAGCGCGGCCCGGATCTGCGGTGTGCCGGTCCAGTTCGAGACGGCTCCCGAGGCCGGAGCCTGGCGCCTGGCGCCCGGAGACCCCACCGACTCGGCGCTGCTGGGCCGGATCGAGGCGGTTGGCATCATGCGCATGCCGCCCGTCGGGGTGAGTCGGGTCGATCCCCTGGGGGCAGAGCTGCTAGCGACGTGGATCGACGGACGGCAGGACTGCGCCGAGGAGTGACTACCCCTCGAAGTGCCGGTCCGTGACGTCCAGGCCGCCGTCGATGATCGCGAAGCCTTGCAGCAGCTGCTCTTCGGTGATGCACAGCGGGGGGTTGCACATGAAGCTGCCCCATCGCACGAAGGTGAACAGCCCAGCGTCCCAGAAGTATTCGGAAAGTTCGTTCATGGCGGGGTGGCTGCCGTTGTAGGGCGCCATGGGTGTGCCGGCCGAGTCCTTCTGCACGTCGATCATCCCGAACAGCCCGATGTTGCGCCCCCCCTTGCAGGACGGGTGCTTCGCCGTCAGCCGCTCGATCTCCGAGCGCATCACGTCGCCCAGGCGGGCGGCGTTCTCGACCATGCCCTCGTCCCGCAGCACCCCGATGGCGGCGATGGCCGTGGCCAGCCCGAGGCTGTGGGAGTTGTAGGTCAGGCCGCCCCAGAAGACGTTGTCCTTGAAGTGCTCGGCGATGGGGTCGCTGACTCCCATGGCGCCCAGGGGCGCGTAGCTGGAGGTCAGGCCCTTCGCCATGCACACGATGTCCGGGACGATGTCGCCGTGCTCGAACGCGAACATCTTGCCGGTCCGTCCGAACCCCGCCATCACCTCATCGCATACGAGAAGAATCCCATACTTTCCGAGGAGATCCTTCAGACCCCTGAGGTATCCCTTCGGAGGTGGCAGGATCCCGTTGGTGCCCGTCACGGTCTCGATGAACATGGCCGCGATGGTGTTGGGGCCCTCCATCTGGATGACCTCGTCGAGGTAGGTCAGGTTGCGGGCCGTGATCTCCTCCTCGGTGTCTCCCCAGGACCAGGTGTAGGGCCACGGATCCATGACCTTGATGAACCCGGGGCTGCCCGGCTCGTTGTACCAGCGCCGCGGATCCCCGGTCAGCTGCATCGTCTCCTTGGTGGCCCCGTGGTAGCTGCGGTACCGCGAGATGATCTTGTGGCGCCCGGTGTAGAGCCGGGCGGCCTTCATGGCGTTCTCGTTGGCTTCGGCGCCGCTGAGGCAGAAGAAGAATGTGTTGATGTCGCCGGGCACGATCTCGGACAGCAGCTTGCCGAGCTTCGCCCGCTGCTCCGTGGCGCTCCCGGGCCACACGTAGAGCAGCTCATCGATCTGCTTCTTCATGGCCTCCCGCACCTTGGGGTGGCCGTGGCCGATGTTCACGGACATCAGCTGGCTGTTCCAGTCGAGGATCTTGCGCCCGTCGTGGGTCCACATGTGGATCCCCTCGGCGCGGACGATGTCCTTCGGCTGCACGTCTCGGTTCTTCGCCCAGGAGTACATCGTGTGCTGCTTGCAGAGCCCGATGATCTCGTCGCGGGTCAGGTCGCTCATCGTCGTGTCACCTTCATGCCCAGGTAATACAGGACCCCCGCGATGAGGAATCCGACGAACCATGCGTAGGTGTAAATCGTTGTAAAGATCGGGGCGACGTCATCCATCGCGCCCGCAGCCTTGAGGAAGCCCGGCAGGTTGGGAAGCACCGCGAGCACGAAGGCTCCGATGGCCACCGGGTTGAAGCCGTTGCGGTACCAGTAGGGACCGTCCTTGCGGTACAGGCCCGACACGTCCAGCTCGGTCCTGCGGATCAGGAAGTAGTCGATGATCAGGATGGCCCCGATGGGACCGAGCAGCGCCGAGTAGCCGATGAGCCAGGTGAAGATGTAGTTGCCGGTGCTCTCGATGAGCTTCCAGGGGAAGATCGCGACCCCCAGGCCCGCGGTGATCAGCCCACCGAGGCGGAAGTTGATGCGCTTCGGGGCGAGGTTGATGAACACGTTGGCGGGGCTGACGACGTTGGCCGCAATGTTCGTGGACAACGTCGCGATCGACAGCGCAAACAGCGAGACTGCAACGGCAAATCCGCCGCCCATCTTTCCGAGGAGGACCGTCGGATCCCACACCGCCTCGCCGAAGATGACGACCGTGGCGGAGGTGACCGCGACCCCGATGAACGCGAACAGGGTCATCGTCGTGGGCAGCCCGATGAGCTGGCCCAGGACCTGGTCCCGCTGCGTCTTCGCGTAGCGGGTGAAGTCGGGGATGTTCAGGGACAGCGTCGCCCAGAAGCCGACCATGGCGGTCAGGGATGGGAAGAACACGCTCCAGAACTGGCCCTGCTTCGGGCCGCCGTCGACGAACGCGGACGGCGTGCTGAGCATCGGGCCGAAGCCCTCGGCCTTGACGTACGCCCAGCCGAGCAGCGCCAGCCCCATGGCGATGAGGAACGGCGCCGCGAACTGCTCGAGGAGCCGGATCGACTCGACGCCCTTGTAGACCACCACGAGCTGGATCGCCCAGAACACCAGGAAGCACGCGAACTCCCCGCCGTTGATGCCCAGGAAGGCGATGTCGGCGCCCTGCAGGCCGCCGGAGGTGAGCACGTTGAGCAGCTGGTAGATGGCGAAGCCGCCGAACCACGTCTGGATCCCGAACCAGCCGCAGGCCACCAGGGCGCGGGCCACGGACGGGATGTGCGCTCCCTGGATCCCCCAGCTGGCGCGGGCCAGGACGGGGAAGGGGATGCCGTACTTCGTGCCCGGGTGCCCGTTGAGCACCATCGGCACCAGCACGATCACGTTGCCGAGCATGACCGTGCCGACGGCCTGCCACCAGTTCATGCCGTCCTTGATCATGGACGCGGCGAGGGTGTAGGTCGGCACGCACACGACCATGCCGACCCACAGCGAGGCCATGGCGCCCACCGTCCAGGTGCGCTCGGCCTTCGTGGTGGGTCGGATGTCGTCGTTGATCAGCCCCGGATCGGGGTTGGCGACCTCAACCACGGTCGACCGCGGTGGGCTCGGCGAGCGCGTTGCGCCGCAGCTGGGAGGCCCAGTAGGCCGCGAACGGCTTCCGCTTGGTGTACCGGCCGGTGCCGCGCTCGGTGCGCACGTCGCCGTCGTTCCAGACCACCCGACCTCGGGACAGGCTCACCTTGCACACGCCCTGGACCACCATGCCCTCGTAGATGTTGAAGTCCACGTTCTGGTGGTGGGTGTCCTTGCTGATGGTCCGGGAGGCGTCCGGATCCCACACGATGACGTCGGCGTCGGCGCCCACGGCGAGGGAACCCTTGCTCGGGTGAAGGTTGAAGATCTTGGCGCAATTTGTTGATGTTGCAGCGACAAACTCGCTCGGTGTCAGCTTGCCCGTGCCCACCCCGTGGTGCCACAGGACCGACATGCGATCCTCGATGCCCCCCGTGCCGTTGGGGATCTTGCGGAAGTCGTCCCGACCCATGGCCTTCTGGGGAGTGCAGAAGCAGCAGTGGTCGGTGGCGGTGGTCTGCAGCATTCCGGACTGCAGGCCGCGCCACAGCGCCGCCTGGTGCTTCTTGGCCCGGAACGGCGGCGACATGACGTAGTGCGCCGCGGTGGCCCAGTCGGGGTCGCGGTACACCGAGTCGTCGATCACCAGGTGCTGCGCGAGGACCTCACCGAAGACGCGCTGCCCCTCGTGACGGGCGCGGGTGATGGCGTCCAGGGAGTCGCTGCAGGAGTTGTGCACGAGGTACAGGGGCACCCCGAGCACTTCGGCGATCCGGATGGCGCGGTTCGCCGCTTCGCCCTCGCAGGCGGGCGGGCGGGACAGCGGGTGGCCCTCCGGTCCGGTGATGCCCTTGTCGAAGATCTCCTGCTGCATGCGGGCCACGAGCTCGCCGTTCTCGGCGTGCACGGTGCACAGCGCCCCCAGGCCGCGGGCCTCGGTGAACGAGTTCACGAGGATCTCGTCGTCTGCCATGATGGCGCCCTTGTAGGCCATGAAGTGCTTGAAGGAGTTGACGCCCTCCTCCTTCACCAGGGTGTGCATGGCGGCCCGCACCGTCTCGCTCCACCACGTGATCGCCACGTGGAAGCCGTAGTCGGTGGCGGCCTTCTCGGCCCACCCGCGCCAGTCGCGGTACGCATCCATCGGGTCCTGCTGGGGCCCCGTGATGACGAAGTCGATGACCGACGTGGTGCCCCCGATGGCCGCCGCGGTGGTGCCCGAGAAGAAGTCCTCGGACGCCACGGTGCCCATGAAGGGCAGCTCCATGTGGGTGTGGGGATCGATGCCGCCGGGCATCACGTACGCGCCCGAGGCGTCGATGACCTCAGCCCCGTTGGCGTCCAGGTCCAGGCCCACCGCAGCGATGGTCTCGCCGTGGATCAGGACGTCCGCGCGTGCCTCACCCTCGGCGGTGACAACCGTGCCGCCCTTGATGATCTGCATGTTCATGGTTGCCTCCTAGTACTTGACGAGGTCGCCGTAGGCCTCGGGGCGACGGTCCCGATAGAACTGCCAGGTCTTGCGGACCTCGTCGATCTCCTGCAGATCGAGGTCCGCCACGACCAGCTCGTCCTCATCCTCCGAGGCCTCGGCGAGGAACTGACCGCGCGGGCTGACGAAGTACGACGAGCCGTAGAACTTGCCGATGTTCCAGGGAGCCTCGGTGCCGACCCGGTTGATCGCGCCCACGAAGTACGTGTTGGCGACGGCCGCGGCGGGCTGCTCGAGCTTCCACAGGTACTGGGAGAGCCCGGCCACGGTGGCCGACGGGTTGAACACGATCTCGGCCCCGTTGAGGCCCAGCGCGCGCCAGCCCTCGGGGAAGTGGCGGTCGTAGCAGATGTACAGGCCGACCTTGGCGTAGCGGGTCTGGAAGACCGGGTAGCCGCCGTCGCCGGGCTTGAAGAAGTACTTCTCCCAGAAGCCGGAGGTCTGCGGGATGTGCTGCTTGCGGTACTTGCCGAGGTAGGTGCCGTCCGCGTCGATGATGGCCGCGGTGTTGTAGTACACGCCCCGCATGGCTTCTTCGTAGATGGGCACCACGATGACCATCTCGTACTTCTTGGCGTACTCCTGCATGAGTCGGGTGGTGGGGCCCTCGGGCACCGCCTCGGCCGAGTCGTACCAGCGCTTGTCCTGGGAGGGGCAGTAGTAGGGGCCGTTGAAGATCTCCTGCAGGCACAGGATCTGCACGCCCTTCTTGCCGGCTTCGTCGATGAAAGGCAGGTGCTTTTCGAGCATGGCCTGCTGGATCTCGGCGACGGGCACCGACTCGTCGTTGATGGGGTTGCTGCACTGAATCAATCCGCAGCGAACGATCTGGCTCATGGACTCGCTTCCTCCCAGGGCCGCCGGAGCGCGCGGAGGCGCGACACGACTCGGCGGACCGCCCTTTTACGACGGGGAGGGGACGTCGGGCAACCACGGACCCCCAGGGTGACCCCGATCCGGCGCGGTCGGGGCACCGACAGGGCATACTCCTCCACCCGGTGACGCCGCTTGCGCATGCCTCGGAGTTCTGAATGTCGTCCGACCGCCTCTTCCTGAACTACATCGACGGGGCCTGGGTGCCGGGCAGCGGCAGCACCCCCATCGCAGACACCAACCCCGCGGACCTGCGCGAGACCATCGGCTGGGTCACGGACTCGACCACCGAGGACGTGGCGGCCGCGGTGCAGGCCGCGGAGCGGGCGTATCCGGCCTGGCGGGCGACCCCGGTGCCGGTGCGCGGCCGGATCGTCCGGGACGCCGGCCGGCTCTTCGAGCAGCGTGCGGCCGAGATCGGGCGGGTGCTCACGCGGGAGGAGGGGAAGATCCTCGCCGAAGCGGAAGGGGAGGTCCTCAAGGGGGCGACGCTGATGGAGTGGTTCTCTGGCGAGAGCCGGCGCCTCAACGGCCAGACCGTGCCTTCGGAGATCCCGAACACCTTCGCGTACACCACGCGGGAGCCGCTGGGGGTGGTCGGTCTGATCACCCCGTGGAACTTCCCGATGGCGATCCCGGCCTGGAAGATCGCGCCGGCCCTCGTCGCCGGCAACACGGTCGTCATCAAGGGCGCCGAGCAGACCCCCTGGGTGACCGAGCTCGTGGTGCGCACCTTCATCGACGCCGGCGTGCCCCCGGGCGTGCTGAACATGGTGCAGGGGCGCGGCGCCACGGTCGGCGCGGCGCTGGTCGAGCACCCGGCGGTGCACGCCATCTCGTTCACCGGCTCCACCGAGATCGGGCACCTCATCAACGCGCGCGGGGCGGCGCTTGGCAAGCGGGTGCAGTGCGAGCTGGGCGGCAAGAACCCGCTGATCCTGCTGGCTGACGGGGACGTGGATCTGGCCGTGGCGGCGACCGCCAAGGGCGCCTTCGGCAGCACCGGCCAGCGCTGCACCGCCACCTCACGGGCCATCGTGCACCGCGCCGTGCTGGACGAGTTCACGCACAAGCTGGCGGCGGCGGCGGCGGCGGTGGTGCCCGGCAACGGCCTCGATCCGGCCTCCACGATGGGTCCCAGCGTGGACTCGGGGCAGTTCGGCAAGGTCCACGAGTACCTGCAGATCGGCGCGGCGGAGGGCGCAGAGCTGGTCTGCGGCGGAGGCCGGGCGGCGCAGGGCGACCTGGAGCACGGGCTCTTCACCCAGCCGACCATCTGGCACGTGCAGCGCACGATGCGCGTGGCGCGGGAGGAGATCTTCGGCCCCGTGCTCAGCGTCGTGGCGGTGGACGACTTCGAGGAGGCGATCGCGGTGGCCAACGCCGTGGAGTTCGGGCTGACGTCCTCGATCTACACCCGGGACGTGAACACGGTGTTCCGCTACGTCGACCAGATCCAGACCGGCATGCTGCACGTGAACTCCCCGACCATCGGCGGCGAGGCGCAGCTGCCCTTCGGCGGCATGAAGAAGACCGGCATCGGGCCCCGGGAGCACAGCACCCACGCCATCGACTTCTTCACCGAGTGGAAGACGGTGTACATCGACCACGGCGGCGGGTTCCGGGGCGGCAACCTGTACTGAGCGCGGCTCCCGGCACTCTCAGTCGTACCGCAGCGGCACGACGAACACGACGCCGCCGTCGCGGTCATGGGCCGCGAACGAGGCGTACTGGAAGGTGGCCGCCACGCACTCGGAGAACGTCACGTCCCCGGTCCCGTCCTCGAAGATCTCGGAGCTGATCACCACGCCGTCGCAGCCCACGTGCAGCTCCAGCTGGACCTGGCCCCGCGCCGCGGACCTGTCGTGGCAGCGCAGGGTCTGCTCCTGGAAGCCGCGGATCCCCGCCTTGACCTGCTCCGGGCTCAACCCCTTCGTCGTGCCCACCGAGAACTCCGCGCCGTCATCTCCCAGGTCCGGCTGCACACACGCCTTCGGGCCGGGCTTGCGCAGCGCGGGCCAGCTGCGTCCTCCAGCCGCCCGCACGTCGAGCGCGAGCGTGCCCTGGGCGGCGATGTTGCCGTCCGTGTCCACCAGCACCAGCTCGAGCGCGCCGACGCCGGCTTCGTTCGGACACGGCACCTGGAAGTCGATCTCGTGGGTGCCGGCCTCCTTCGTGACCGTGAAGGCGTCGCGGCGCACGCTCCGACCCGCCACCATCAGGTCCCACTCCACCTGCAGTCGCGCCGTCTGCCCTTCGCCCAGGCCGTCCAGGGCCAGCTCGAGCCCCGCGTCCGCCTCGCGTCCCAGGGGGCAGAAGGCCGAGCCGCTGTACAGATCCAGCAGCTCCACCGCGAGGGCGCTGGTGGTGCCTGCGGACTGGGCGCCACCCCCGGTACCCAGGGACTCCGCGCCGCCTCCGCCGCCTCCGGACCCGCGGGTTCCGCCGAGGCCGTTGAGGTATCCGGGGCTGCTGTTCGACGCGACCGCGCCCGACGGCAGGCTGAACGACGCCTCCACCCGCTCGCCGCCGTTCACCGCCTTGTAGGACCACAGGGGCGCCTGCTTTCCCTGCTTTAGGCCGGGCTCCTGGTGCTTGAGCCACGCCGACACGTCCTCGGGGAGGAGCTCGCCCCGGACCAGCTGGGCGGAGTCGATGAGATCGGCCCGCTCCTTGTCGGGGATGGGGAACATGCGCATCGGCAGCGGGCCATCCGCGGCGCGCAGCAGGCCCCGGAGTCCGTACCGGTCCGCCCACCCGCGGATCTGCTCCCGCGCCTCCGCCACGCTCCAGGGCTTGCCCTTGCCGGGCCGTCCCCGACCCTCGGCCCACCGGGTGAGCCACGGCGCGTAGAACAGGACGGCGCCTCCGTCATCGATGAACGGCAGCTCGCCTTCGTGCACGGCCCGGGCGAACTGCACCGCGTCGATCCCCAGCGCCAGGGGGGCCTCCTCCAGGGTCAGCACGAGGGGCCGGTAGAAGGCGACGGCCGCCAGGACCATCATCGCGTCCCCGGACGCGCTGCCCACCGCCACCGGCGCGGTCAGGGCCACGTACCGACTCGGATGCTTGACCGTGCGGGCCTCCGCCGCCCAGGTGCCGGGATCCTGGGTGAGCGTGCGCGCCGCCCCCTCCGGCACCGCCAGCGCCTGGGTCTTGATCCGCACGCTGCGCAGCAGCTCGGTCAGGTTGCCGGACCGGCGGGGCCAGGGGCGCAGCTCCTCCATCGACACGCTGGACAACGTGGTCATGCGGTCCAGCTCCTTGCGGAGCGCCCGGGCGTCGTCCCCGGCGCCGGATTCCTCCCCCAGGCCGACCCACCCCCCGGCCGCCACCACGGGCTGGAGCGGGACGTCGGGGGGACGTCCCCGGCTCAGGGGCCGCAGCGCGCGGGGCAGGTGCACCCGGGTGGCTGCGCTCGTCGCGTTGAGCTCGAACCCCGCGAGCAGATGCGCCTTGTTGGGGTCGTTCGCGTTGAGGAGCGGGGCAGCGTCCGGCGCCGCGGACAGCAGGGCGGGCAGATGCAGCGAGATCAAGCCGTCGCCGTTGCCCGGGAGCTTGAGGCGCAGCTGGCCCCCTTCGATGGCCGGTCCGGAGCGTGCCACGGAGGACGGCAGGCCCTGCACGAACGCGCCGAACAGGGCCGGGTCGGCGTCCAGGGCGGCGAGCAGCCCGTCGGCGACCTGGGTCTGCCAGATGTCCCGGTCCGCCGCCAGGATCCACAGCTGTTCGCGGATCCGCAGGCCCCGCAGGACCCGCAGCTCGCTGCGCAGCATGCCCTTCTCCATCAGCTGGGCGTCCTGGTCCCGGGCCGCCACGCCCTGGAACTCGATGGCCCGGCGGCCCGTGTCTGCGGTCGCCGTGCCCAGCAGGGCGGCGGAGAGCGCCAGCGCGATCATGATCGTCGTTCGTTGCACCCGGACTCCCTCGCCGAGATCCTAACGAACGCGCATCAACCGCACAGCGATGCGGCGGACCGGAGGGAGATCTGGCCGGCTCCCACAGGTAAAGTGCGTGCGCTCGAACGTCGGGGGGACCTGGCGCACGGAGGACCACGCCATGATTCGACGCCTCGCTCTCGTCGCTCTCGCCGCTGCTCTCTTCACGGGTCTGTCGCCCACCTCCGCGGAGGCTGGCCGCAAGGTCCGCTTGATGTACGAGCCCCCGGAGCCGGCGGCGGCCCTCACCACCGCGGTCAACGTGACCTTCGTGGAGGCCCGCCCGCCGAAGAAGGGCGGCGGCGAGCCCAACCTCATCGCCCAGGAGCGCAACAACATGGGGATGCCGCTGGGCATCTTCTCGGGGGCCCAGGGCACCCTGGATCCGCCCGAGCTCGTCCCGGCCTGGGGCGTGGACGTGCTCAAGGCGGCTGGATACGACGCGCGGATCGGGCAGGACCCGTCGTTGCCGACGATCGAGCTGAAGCTGCACGGCCTGTGGGGCGACGGGCAGCCGATCATGGGGGTCGTGCGGCACAGCTTCGCGCTGCACATCGAGCTGAGCCTGCTGCCTGCGGGGGGCGGAGAGCCGCTGTGGACCTCGGTGTTCTCCGGGGACGGCGGCACCACCACGGTGATGATGCGGTTCGACGATCCGTTCGAGACGGGCTTCGTGCGCGTGTTCGACCAGGCGTCCAAGAACTTCCTGGCCGCCATCGCCTCGGAGGCGTTCCAGGCCGCGCTTCCAGGCGGCGATCTCGAGGCCGCGGCCCACGCCAGCAGCCAGGTGGGCGTGCAGAAGGAGGCCAGCGGCGAGCGCAAGGTCGGAAGCACGGGCGTGACCGCGGAGGATCTGCCGGCGGCCTTCAGTGAGTGGGACCCCGAGGTGTACGGCTGGGGTGGCAAGGACATGCCCGCGGGCTTCGTCTTCGGCGGCGTGGGGATCGGGCTGCTCATCGGTGGCGACCTCCTCTCCCGGGACACCGCCCTGAACGACGTGCACCGGGTCACCAGCCTCCCCGCCGTCCTGTCCACCCTCAACAGCTTGAATCACCTCGCCTACACCAGCCCCGATCCGGGCCCCGGGCCCATCGTGAAGGGGCTCGTGGGCGAGTACATGTTCCAGTTCGGCGTGCACATCACCGTGCCGTCCCTGGGCGGCACCATCCCGACGATCATCGCGGCGAGCACCGGCGCGGACATCCAGACGGTCAAGGCGGTCATGGGCATCGCGTCGATGCCGAGCTTCCTGGTCCCGGGCATCACCCTGCTGAGCCGGTTCCGTCTGTTCCCGCCGGAGTTCGCCAAGCTGCAGAACCAGACCGAGGACGCGTACCTGCACATGGCCGCCGGCGTGACCAACCTCGCCATCGGCATCATCGACGTGGCCGTCGGCGGCGTCACGGGGGTGGTGGGGATCCTGTACGCGGCCGACGTCATCAAGGCGAGCCCCACCGAGAAGGGCCTGCTGCCGGTGGTCGGGGGGCGCGGCGGACGGCTGAAGAACGCTGCTGCGCGCACCATCATCGTGCCCATCGCGGCGCCCACCGCGGACGGGGGCGTGGCCTTCGGGCTGGTCGGGATCTTCTAGCCGCTCAGGCCGTCGGGGGCTGCTCGCGCCGGTCGCGGATCAGGCCCTCCTGCATCGTGGAGGCCACCAGCCGGCCGTCCCGGGTGAAGAACCGCCCGCGGACCAGCCCGCGCCCCCCGGACGCGGACGGGCTCTGCACCACGTACAGCAGCCAGTCGTCGAATCGGAAGGGGCGATGGAACCACATCGCGTGGTCCAGCGACGCCATCTGCAGGCCCGGGGTCATCCAGCTCAGCGCGTGGGGCTGCAGCGACGCCGTCAGGAAGTGGAAGTCCGACGCGTAGCTCAGCAGGTACTGGTGCACCCGGGGATCGTCGGGCAGCCGGCCCGCGGCCCGGAACCACGCAGCCCGGTCGGGCGGGCGGACCGTCGGCTCGAACACGTTGACGGGATCGACAGGCCGGATCTCGATGGGCTTGTCAGTCCCCACCCGGGCCCGCAGCCCCGCCGGCAGGTGCTTCGCGAAGCGCTCTCCGAGCTCCTTCTCGCTGAGGAGCCCATCCGGCTCGGGCACCCCCTCGGGAGGCGCGTCCGCGTGCTGCAGCCCCGCCTCGACCACCTGGAAGGACGCCGACAGGTTCAGGATCGCCTTGCCGTTCTGCACCGCCACGACCCGCCGGGTGGTGAACGAGCGGCCATCGCGAATGGGATCGACCTGGTAGGTGATCGGGGCCTTCACGTCCCCCGGGCGCAAGAAGTACGCGTGCAGCGAATGCGCGGGGCGGTCCGAGGGGACGGTCTGCTCGGCCGCCGAGAGCGCCTGCCCCAGGACCTGCCCGCCGTACACGCGGCCCCACCCCAGATCCTGGCTCTGGCCCTGGAACCGGGTGGCGTCGATGCGTTCGAGGGCGAGGAGGGCGAGGAGCTCAGAGAGGACGTCGGGCATCAGCGAACCGTACAGGACCCGGCAGGGAGCAGCCGGACCAGGGTCACGGCGTAGGCCCGGTCCCGCCACTGCCAGTGGTCCACCTCCGTGGAGCGCAGGACGAAGGAGACGCAGATCGAGGGGATCACGCCGTAGAACGGCTCGTCGGCCACGTCGATGGGCTGCAGGTCCACCAGGTACTCGACCCCGTTGCGCTCGAGCCAGCCGAGCAGCTCCAGCCCCTCATCGAGCCCGTGTCGGAACCGGACCTCCTGGGCCGCGATGGGCACGAAGTCCGGGCGGTTGGCGAGCCCGTCCAGGTTCACGATCATCGGCCCGTCCGCCATCCAGCCGATGAGCCCCGCGTTCCAGGACCCCACCTTCGCTCCGGCGGGCAGACGCTCCGACAGGGCCCGGGCCACGTCGAGGGCGCCCCGGGTCATCAGCGTCGAGTCCGGGTCGTGGCTGCGGGGGCGGAGCGTGGAGGCGGTGCTGATCAGCGCGGTGACCAGCACGACCCCAAAGGTGATCTGCAGCGGTCGGGTCAGCGGTCGGTCCGGCGCCAACGCCCGGGCCGCGAGCACGCCCACGGCCGCCGTGATGCACAGCACCTCGGGCACCCGGTACCAGAAGCCGTACTCGACGTACTGGCTGAGCAGCAGGTTGTTGGCGGCCGCGTTGATGACCGCCAGCGCCACCAGGAGCCCCGCTCCGGTGGGGAGGCGAGCCTTCGAGGAGCCGCGCAGCCGCACAAGCAGCGCCGTCCAGCCCGCGAGCAGCACGAGGGCGCTCACCTCCATCCGGGCGGGCAGCCAGCTCCCCAGCGCCCACCCCACCGGCGCGCGCACCCCCAACCGCCACAGACGCTCCCAGGTGGGGCCGACCAGGGCCGGCAGGTCGAAGAACTCCCGCTCGCTGAAGGGCAGCAGGCCGCGCACGAGGCCGTCGGGCACCAGGGGCAGCCCCGCCAGGAAGCGCCCCGCGCCTGCGAACCCGGACACGAGCTTGCGGTCCATGGACGCCGGCAGCGGCTGCCCGAGCGTGACGAGGGCGTAGATCAGCCAGGGCAGGCAGACCAGCACCAGGCCCCCGCCCACGCCGAGCACCGTGCGGGCAGGGCGGCGGCGCCACAGCAGCCCGCCGGCCACGAGGAGCACGAAGGCGAGCATGCTCACCCGGGCCAGCACCAGCAGCCCGAGCACGACTCCCAACGCGAAGCCCGCCGTCGGGGCGGACAGGAGCAGCAGCGTCGCCAGGATCAAGCAGGCCACCAGCCCCGACTCCATGCCGGAGGCCTGCATCATCATCACGTTGGGGTTGAGCAGCCAGATGGCGGCGGCCACCACGCCCCCTCGGGCGAGATCCGCCTGCTCGAACCAGCGGAAGAGCAAGGCCCCCGCCAGCAGGTGCAAGGCTCCCCCGAGCAGCAACGCGACGGGGACGAGGGCCGCCTTGCCGGGCAGGAGCGTGCTCACGGCCGCCAGCACCAGCGCCCACAGGGGCTGGAAGCCGTACGTCGGCTCCACCCCGTCGAAGCTGAAGCCCAGGCCCGCCGCCGCGTTCCAGGCCGGCTGCAGGTAGTAGAACGCGTCGTCCGGGACCCAGGTCGTCAGCAGCGCGGCCGGGTCCGATCCGAAGATCAGCCCCAGGTGCACGGCGCCTGCGAGGGCCATGAGTCCCAGGGTCAGCGAGCGCTCGGGGGTGCGGGTCACGGACGGATCCTCGCCGATCAGGCGGGCCACCGCCTGGGATCGGGCCCGCCGACCTGATTCCGGGACGGTTCTGAGACATGTCCGGAGATGTCTCCGGCGGCGGACAGTCTTGTCACCAAATCATGATGGATGGGGACACTCGGGACCCCCGCCCCGGCAAGAATCATCCAGGCAAGGAGCCCCGCTCATGATGGTCGCGACCACCCCCGTCCCCCCCGCGTCGTCCAGCGATGCACGGACCGCGGAGCACACCGTGGTGACCACCGTGCTCGCGTTGAGCGGACTCGCGGCGGTGTTGGGTCTGGCGGTCCGCGCCCTGTTCGACGCCGCCAACACCCTCGATCTGTTGGCCCTGGCGGCCCTGGCGGTGGCGCTGCTGGGGTTTGCGGGGGTCGTGGGCTGGCGAAGGGTGTCGATCCGGACCGCCTACCGGACCCTGGCCGTGCTGGCCTGCGCGTACCTGTTGGGCGACCTGTCCGCCTCGCTGCTGGGGGCCGTGGATCCGGCCGGGTCCGAGGCGGCGCTCCGCCCCCTCCCCGCGCTCGTGCCCTTCGCGTACCTGTTCGCGTTCATGGGCTGGGGCGCGCGGCGGGGGCTCGCCGTGTCGGGCTCGCTGCTGCTCCTGATCGTGTTGTGGTCCGGGGCGCTGTTCGTCACCGGCCACGCGCCGATGCCGGGCCTGGATGCGGCCCTGGACTTCTACCTGGAGTTCGCGGTCTCCAACGTGCTCTTGCTGGGCCTGCTCGTGCTCTTCGCGAAGGCCCGCGGCGAGGTCGGTGAGGTGCAGCGGGCCCTGGCCGCCATGGGGCTCCTGGCGCGCACCGACGTGCTGACGGGGGTGCTCAACCGGCGGGGCTTCCGGGAGCAGCTGGAGCGGGAGGCGGAGCGCAGCGAGGGCCGCGCCTGCCGTCTTTCCTTCGTGCTGATCGACGTGGACCACTTCAAGCGCATCAACGACCGGTACGGCCACCCGGCCGGCGACCAGGTCCTGGCAGAGCTCGGGCAGCTGCTCACGGCCATGATCCGGACGAGCGACGAGCTGGGCCGCTGGGGCGGCGAGGAGTTCACGATCCTCATGCGCCGGGCCGCGCCGGGAGAGGCCCTCTTCCTCGCCGACCGGCTCCGCCGCGCCGTCGATGAGCACACCTTCTCCGGCGTGGGGGCCCTCACCGCGAGCTTCGGGGTCGCGGAGCTGGGGCCCGGCGACAGCCTCGACGACCTGATCAAGCAGGCCGATGAGGCCCTGTACCGCGCCAAGAGCTCGGGGCGGAACCGGACCTGCGTGTCGCGCAGGATGATGGAGGCGATGGCCGGCGGAGAGGCTGCTACGCCCGTCCGCAGCAAGGCCTGACCGGCGCCCTCAGGGAGCCCTGTAGAAGGCGGTCAGGGCGCTCAGGAAGAGGCCGGGTCGTCCCTTCGAGCCCTGCTCCGTCAGGACCTTCCGTCGTGCCTGGACCGCGCGCTGGAACTCCTGTCCCGCGTCCATGCCCGCCTCGACGTTGTCGGCGCTGACCTTGAACGAGAACCCGCAGGCGTCCGAGAAGGCCCACTCGAGGGCCTGGGGCGCCACCTCCACCGCCTCGAAGGCCCGCTGCTGGGCCTCCGTCCGTCCGTCCGGGGCGTACCAGTAGCCCAGATCCACCCGCTCCCGGCGCGCGGGGCCAGCGATGCACCAGTGGGCCACCTCGTGCAGGGCGCTGGCGAAGAAGTCCTCGCGGTACCGCAGCACGGCCGGCTCCTCGGTCGTGGCGGGGGTGTACAGCGGCTCGGTCCCGCCTCCCACCAGCAGCGTGCGGTACCTGTCGAAGAAGCAGGAGGCGAACAACCGCTCGAGATCGGTGGCGTCGTGGGTCACGCGCGGCGGCGCCACAGGCCCAGGGGCAGCGCGAGGAGCAGCCCCAGGGCGGCCGGGTCCGAGCCTTCGCAGCCGCAGTCCTGGACGAAGGTGGGGTTCCACCCGTCGTCGTCGTCGTCGTCGAAGCCGCCCCCATCGGAGTCGTCGTCATCCCCCCCGGAGTCGTCGTCGTCGGGCGCTGCGTCGTCGTCGTCGTCGCCGGGACAGTCGGTGTCGTCGGTGTCGATGGCTCCGTCGCAGTCGTCGTCCACGCCGTTGACGCAGTCCTCCAGGGCCCCTGGATGCACGTCCGGGCTCCCCTCGAAGCAGTCCTCGGGCGCGCAGTACCCGTCGCCGTCGCCGTCGTCGGTGGCGTCCTGGGGGCAGGGGTCGCACAGGTTGCCCTGGCCGTCGCTGTCGCTGTCCACCTGGTCGGGGTTGCTCACGTCCAGGCAGTTGTCGCAGGCGTCGCCGGCACCGTCGCCGTCCCCGTCGGCCTGGTTCGTGTTGGCGATGCCGGGGCAGTCGTCCACCGAGTCGGGGATGCCGTCGCCGTCCGCGTCGGACAGGCGCGACAGGTCCATCAGCGCGTAGTCGAACGTCAGGTACGGCTCGTTGGGCGCGATCATGGTGATGACCACCTGCCCGTCGAGCATGTCCTCCCAGGGGATGGTCGCGAAGGCGGACTGCACGAGGCCGTCGTTGCCGCCGCCCTGGGTGGTCAGGGACACGGTCAGTCCGTCGATCTCGATCTCCGCGGGCTGCACGTCGTAGTCGCCGAAGATGAAGTTGATGAAGTGGCCGACGCCGAAGTCGATGTCGCCCGCGACGGGCACGGCGAACTCGAAGATGAACTCGATGCCGTCGGACGCGCCCCCGGGAGCCATGTCCCGGTCCGTGTACTGCGCGCCGTTGGTGGCGGCCAGCTCCGCGGCGTCCCGGAAGTCGAAGGCGTCGCCGCTGCCCACCGCGCAGCTGCCGTTCATGTTCCAGTCCGGCAGGTACTCGCCACCCTCGATGATCCCGTCCCCATCCACGTCGGCGGGCTGGTCATGGGGCAGTCCGGTGGCCCGCACGAGGCCGGCTGGATCGATGCCGAAGCCGTCGGGATCCCCCACGATCGACGTCACCGCGCGAGCGGACGAGATCGGCAGCAGGGCGCTGGTGACGAGGCAGGCGAGGAAGCGGACGGCAGGGCGCATCGCCTGAAGAGTACACAGGCCGCGGCGCGGGCAGGGGACGAGTGGCCGCGGTGCTGACGCCGTGCGAAGCTGCGCCATGCCGTTTGACCCCGAAGCCGCCCAGCAGGCGATCCGCGTCGCCGCCCTGGCCTATCCCGAGGCGAGCGAGGATCGGCCCTGGGACCATCCGGCGTTCAAGATCCGGGGAAAGAAGGCCTTCGTCTTCATGGGCGCCGAGCCGGACACCCTGAGCCTGTCCCTCAAGCTCCCCGAGAGCCACCAGGCCGCGCTCGAGGCCCTGGAGCCGTCACCGTGAACGCTGTCTTCTTCTGGATCGTGGCCCTGGCCGTGTTGGCCGCCGGGATGACCGGCACGCCGGCCGAGGTGGGCAAGGCTGCCCTGGACTCGAGCAAGGCCGCGGTCGAGCTGTCGATCGGGCTGGTGGGCTACATCGCCCTGTTCCTGGGGTTGATGAAGGTCGTCGAGGAGGCGGGCGGCCTCAAGTTCATGGCGCGCATCATCCGGCCGATCCTGGTGCGGCTGTTCCCCGACATCCCGCCGGAGCACCCCGCCATGGGGGCGATGGTGATGAACGTCGCCGCGAACGCCCTGGGGCTGGGCAACGCCGCGACGCCCTTCGGGCTCAAGGCGATGGCGGAGCTGAACAAGCTCAACAAGGAGCAGGGCACCGCCACCAACGCGATGATCCTGTTCCTGGCCATCAACACGTCGGGGCTGGCGCTGCTGCCCACGGGGATGATCGGCCTGCGCAACCACTTCGGCGCGGCGGATCCGGCCGCCATCTTCCCCACCACCCTGGCCGCGACGGCCTGCTCGACGCTGGTGGGGGTGCTCGTGGCGAAGTGGCTGTCGGGTCGGCGGATGTTCGCGTCGCCGCCGGCCCAGGCGGAGGCCGACGCGGCCATCGCAGCGGCCCGCCCCCGGGAGGGGATGGCCGATCTGCTGCCCCTGCTGGCCTTCGGCGGCTTGATGGTGGCCATGGTGGGCCTGGTCTACGTGTACGAGGAGAAGGCCAGCGCCTGGATCTTGCCGATCCTGATTGTCGGAATGTTGACGGTCGGTTACGTCAGGAAGGTCAAGGTCTACGAGACGTTCGTGGTGGGGGCGAAGGAGGGCTTCGGCCTCGCGATCATGATCATCCCGTACCTCGTGGCGATCCTCGCCGCCGTCGGCATGTTCAAGGCGTCCGGCGCGATGGCGTGGCTGGTCCGGTTCCTGGAGCCGGTGACCTCGTTCATCGGGATGCCCGGCGAGGTGCTGCCGCTGGCGTTGATGCGGCCGCTGTCGGGCTCGGGGGCGTTCGGGATCACCTCCTCGCTCGTGGAGACCCACGGCGCCGACTCGCTCATCGGCACCCTCGCCACCACGATGAACGGCTCGACCGACACGACGTTCTATGTGCTGGCGGTGTACTTCGGCAGCGTCGGCGTGAGCCGGATCCGGCACGCCGTGCCGGCGGGGCTGGCCGCGGACCTGACGGGGGCGCTGGCGGCCGTCGCCGCGGTGCACCTGCTCCTGCCGGGCCTGCCCCTGTCGCTGCCCCCGGGCACGGAGGCCGCGGAGGTGTCGGCGACCGGGGAGGCCGAGGCCGTCACCGAGCACGCCGGCGATCACGCGACCGTGCACCACCGCTTCGACGACGTGAACAGGTGGGTGGGCGTGTTCGACGATCCGGCGCGCGACGCCTGGCAGAAGCCCGCCGAGCTGGTGGCGGCCCTGGCGCTGCGTCCGGGCGATGCGGTGGCGGACATCGGCGCGGGCACGGGCTACTTCAACCCGCACCTCGCGGCGGCGGTGGGACCCGGCGGAACCGTGATCGCCGTGGACATCGAGCCCAACCTGGTCCTGCACATGGCCGCGCGCGCCAAGAAGGACGCCACGCCCCAGGTGGAGCCGCGCCTGGGGCAGCCCGACGATCCGATGCTCGCGGCGGGGGAGGTGGACCTGATCCTGATGGTGGACACCTACCACCACATCAGCGACCGGACCGCGTACTTCACCCGCCTGCACGAGGCCATGCAGACCCCCGGGGGGCGCCTGGTGATCGTGGACTTCGTGCACGACGCGCAGATCCCGGTGGGGCCGCCGCCCGACAAGCGGATCAGCACCGAGCAGGTGACCGCGGAGCTGGGCGCGGCGGGCTGGGAGCCGGTTCGGGAGGACGACGCCCTGCTGCCCTACCAGTACGTGCGCACGTTCGTGCAGACGCGGGGGCGCTGACCTTCAGGGACAGACCTCGGTGTCGGGTGGCACGCTGACAGAGCCCTGGGCCGCGCTCGCCAGGAAGCACCGCAGCAGGCTCTTGGGGCCGTCGAGCTGAAAGAAGACCTCGTGGCCGTCCTCCAGCGGGTCTTCGTCGTACTGCACCAGGACGCCGGTGCGGTCGCCGGCCCAGTTTCCCTCGATGGGCAGGGTCCGGGACCCGCCGGGATCTTCGGCGAGCCCGGCGACCTCGGACCAGGAGGCGAACCCGTCCAGCCGCGGATCCAGCTCATCCCGCGCCGGTCCACCCAGATCGAGCCCCAGCGCCAGGGACAGCGCGTTGGCCATGGGGGGCAGGATGTAGGTGTCCATGATCCCCTGGACCATGAGCACGTCCTTCGGTGTGTCGCTGGCGGCTCCCAGGAGGCGCGCATAGACCGGTGGATCCGCCGCCTCGCCCCCCCACTGCAGCAGGCTCAGGAGCGGGTCGTGCATCGTCAGCGTGCGCCCGCTGCCGGTGTAGCCCACGATCGAGTCCGCCAGCGGCCGCACCGCGAAGGGGCTCTGCTTGTGCACCACGTTGGCGATCCAGCTGCCGCCGGCGCCGCTCAGGACCGTGTGCTGCAGCTCGGGGGTCGCGGCGAGGGCCAGGGGCGCGATGGTGGCCCCCATGGAGTGGCCGATGAGGGCGAGCCGACCGGTGTCGAAGTTGGAGGTGGGGCCGGCGCCGGGGCAGGCGCTCGTGTCCAGTTCGAGGCCGTCGAGGAACGCGGGGAGCAGGGAGAGCTCCAGCGCGGATTGCCGAACGTTGTCGCGCATTGCTGCTGGATTCGTCATGTTGAACATGAGGAATTGTTCGTCACTGTCGCTGACGTTTCGCAGGCCCCCATGAGGCCCGTCCACCTCGATGCCGGCCCAGCCCACCGCCGCGATCTGGGCGGCGGGGCCGGTGCCTGGGACCGACTCCCCGGCGGCGTCGCGCACCCCCCGGTCGATGAGCGCGCGGTCGGCGCCTCCCCCGGTGCGGATGTACACGACGGTGGGCCTGCCGGAGTCGGGGGTGGCGGATCGGGGGACGGTGATGTCCACCCGGGCCCGCTCGGTGGACTGCAGGACCGGGGCTCCCTCCGCGTCGAACACCCACGCTCCGCCCTGTCCCGAGAAGGGCGGCGTGCCCGATTGCAGGACCGGCATCTGCACCTCGGTGCGGTACACGCAGAACGCGTCGTACACGTCCGTCAGCTCCCAGGCCCGAAGCGGCGCCGGTGGGGGGGCCTCGGCGCGGGCCCAGGCGGCGGCCCGGAGCAGCCCCGCGGTGGGGGCCTAG
>CALAGR010000121.1 GCA_937891735.1 uncultured Pseudomonadota bacterium
CCCCACCTCCGCCGCGTCGAGGCGGGCCAGGGCGCGGCGCAGCGCGGGACGCAGCAGCAGCCCCCCCGCGCGGGCCACTGCGCTCGATCGCGCCGCCTCCCGGGTCAGGGCGAGCATCTGGGCGGACGTGGCCTCCGCCGTCTTCAGGAAGATGTTGCCGCTCCAGCCGTCGGTGACGACCACGTCCACGGCCCCCGCGAAGACGTCGCCGGGCTCCACGAACCCGCGGTAGTCCAGGGCTTCCTCGTTGGCGAGCAGGCCGGCCGCCGCGCGGGTCAGCTCGGTGCCCTTCTCGGGCTCCCGTCCGTTGGACAGCAGCCCCACGGACGGCGCGCTCCGCCCCAGGCCCACCTGGGCGAAGGCGACGCCCATCAGCGCGAACTGGAGGAGGTGCTCGGGCTTGCAGTCGACGTTGGCGCCCACGTCCAGCAGGACCACGGGCGCGCCTGCGGACGGCAGAACGGCGGTGATGGCGGGACGCAGCACACCCTGGAGTCGGTTGCCCACGAAGATGCTCGCGGCCAGCGCGGCGCCCGAGTTCCCCATCGTGACCACGGCGTCGGCCTGCCCGGCCCGCACGAGCTCAAACGCCACGCGCAGCGACGAATCGCGTTTCCGACGAAGGACCGCCCCGGGGCTGTCCTCCATCTCCACGATCTCGCTGGCGTGATGGATGGTGCAGGTGGGAGGGAGCCCGCCGACCTCCAGGTCCGCGATCTCCTCCCGGATCACACCCTCGTCGCCCACCAACGTGATCTCGATCCCGTCGTCGGAGGCAGCGAGCGCGCCGGCCACCGTGGAGGCGGGAGCGTGGTCGCCGCCCATGGCGTCGAGGGCGATGCGCATCCGTGGGTCAACGCGCCGACGAAGAACGCCGGCCGGTGATCTCAGACCTCTTCGATCTCGAAGATCTGGCGGCCGCGGTAGCTGCCACACGCCATGCAGACGTGGTGCCGCTCTTTCCACTCCGCGCAGTTCGGGCAGCGCTCTACGGCCGCCGTGAACTTGATCGCGTCATGGGCTCGCCGCGTGTCGCGCCGGGTCTTGGAGGTCTTTCGCTTCGGAACAGCCATCGGTCTCTCACTTCCTTGGCGCCGCCGGGGCGCTGGGCCGCGCCATTATGTTGATCGCGTTTGCGGTGTCAACCGCTCAGCTGTCCAGTTTGAGCTGCTTGAGGATGTCCCACCGCGGATCGGTCTCGGGCTGGCAGGTGCAGGGCTCGCTGTTGAGCTCCGCGCCGCATCCGGGGCAGATCCCCTGGCAGTCCTCCCGACACAGCATCTTCGGAGGCAGCGCGAGGAGCAGTTCCTCCCGCAGGATCTCGCCGAGGTCCACGACATCACCCACCAGCTGGGTCTTGTCGAGGTCCCGCAAGTTGAGCTCGAGCTCGCCGTCGGCGGCCAGCTCCGGCTCCGGCGCGGCGGTCCGCATCAGGACCTGGGTGAACTCCCGCTCGATGGACAGGTCGAAGGGCTCCAGACAGCGGCTGCAGTGCTGGGGCAGCCGGGACGACATGCTGCCCGACAGGTCCACGCGGGACGGCCACAGCTCCAGCCGCACGCGCGCCTCACCGGTCGCGCCGTCGCCGTCAGCGACCTCCGCGAGCATCTGTGCGTAGCGCTGATCCTGCGGGGCGAAGTGCACATCGAGGCCGCGGTCCGGGATCTCGTTCAGCCGGACCTTGAGCAGATCGCGGGGCATGGGCTCCTCCTGGGCTCAGGGCTGGGGTGCGGGCTCGTTGCACAGGGCGATGCCCCGCCGAACCCGCGGGATGGTCTTGGCGCGTCCGAGGGCCGCCAGGGTCTCGAACAACCCCGGGGACACGTTGGTGCCGGTCACGGAGATCCGGATGGGCTGGGCGAGCTTGCCCATGCCGAGCCCGAAGCGCTCCAGCAGCGGGGTCAGCGCCGCCTCGAGGCTCTGCTCGTCCCACACCTGGACCGCCTGCAGTTCCTCCTCCGCGGCCTGCAGGAGCGCCGCCGCCTCCGGCGTCATGAACTTCCGCACCGCCTTGGGGTTCTGGGCGTAGTCCACGTCCTCGTCGGCCTGCCAGTAGAAGGCCCCGGCGGTCACGAACTCGTCGAGCCGGCGCGCGCGGCCCCGAAGGGTGTCGATGCGGTGGGTCAGCTGCTCGTCGAGGGGCTGCGGGCCGTAGCCGGCGGCCTCGAGCATCGGCGCGACGAGGGCCACGAGGTCCGCCGTGGGGGTGCTCGCCAGGTGCTGGGCGTTGACCCACAGGAGCTTGTCCGGGTCCCAGACGCCGGGGCTCTTGCCGACGTGCTCGAGATCGAAGGCGCCGATGAGCTCCTCCCGGGTGAAGATCTCCTGGTCGCCGTGGCTCCAGCCCAGGCGCGCGAGGTAGTTGACCATCGCGTCCGACAGGTAGCCCTGCTCGGCGTAGGCCATGACCGATGTGGCCCCGTGGCGCTTGCTCAGCCGCTTCTTGTCGGGCCCCAGGATCAGCGGCACGTGGGCGAACACCGGAGGCGTCGCGCCCAGGGCGTCGTAGAGCTGGACCTGCTTGGGGGTGTTGGACAGGTGATCGTCGCCGCGCACCACGTGGGTGATGCCCATGAGCATGTCGTCGATCACCACCACGAAGTTGTAGAGCGGATCGCCGTTGCTGCGAACCACGACCTGATCGCCGATCTCCTTGTTCGGGAAGACGATCCGGCCCTTCACGGCGTCGTTGACGACCGTCTCGCCGTCCACGGGGGCCCGGAGCCGCAGGACGAAGGGCTGATCGGCGGGCCACTCGGAGGGGGGCCGATCCCGCCACTCGCCGTCGTAGATCGGCGCCCGGTTCTCGGCCATGGCCTTGTCGCGCTTGGCCTGGAGCTGCTCGGCGGTGCAGTAGCAGCGGTAGACCTTGCCCTCCTGCACGAGGCGGTCGATGTACTGCTGGTAGATGTGCTTGCGACGCGACTGGAAGTACGGCGCGTGCGGACCGTCGATGTCCGGCCCCTCGTCCCAGTCCATGCCCAGCCACCGCAGGCCGTCCAGGATCGCCGCGATGGACTCGTCCGTGGACCGGGCGGCGTCGGTGTCCTCGACCCGCAGGATGAAGGAGCCGCCGTGACGCCGCGCCAGGAGCCAGCAGAACAGCGCGGTGCGGGCTCCGCCGATGTGCAGGAAGCCGGAGGGGCTGGGGGCGAAGCGGAGGCGCGGGGCGTCCATGGAACAAGCTCTCCAGGCGAGCGGTCGGGCTCGCGTGCGCACCCGACGCTATGCTCTGCGCGGCGGGCCGGGGGCCGGCCTTCTAGCAGCCCCTCGAAAGACCCGTCAACGAAGGCAGACATGCACCCTCGGTTCGCGTTCACCCTGCTCATCATGGCGTCCCTCGGCGTGCCCGGTTCGGCGGCCCAGGCGTACTCGATCGCCACGACCACCGACGGCATCGACCTGCGCTGGGACAACGCGGAGGTCATCCAGTACCGGATCCACGCCGCCGGCTCCGACGATCTGGACAGCGGCACGCTGCAGCAGCTGACCCGGGCCGCGTTCGGCACCTGGAACGACGTGCCGACCGCCGACATCACCTTTCAGGAGGGGCCCAACTTCAACGGTCCCGCCGAGCACCACGCGGGGCCGGAGGACGTGGACTTCGAGTCGGCGGTGTTCTTCGTGGAGGCCGACTGGCCCTACGCCACCGAGGTGATCGCGCTGACGTCGGTGTCCTTCGCGTCCGACGGCGAGATCCTGGACGCGGACATCGCCTTCAACGGCCAGGACCACACCTTCACCACGGTGGACCAGGGCGGCGAGAAGGACTTCCTGTCGATCTGCACCCACGAGGCGGGCCACTTCGCGGGCCTGGATCACCCTGATCCCAACGTGCCCGAAGCGACGATGACCGCCGAGTACGAAGACGGCGACACGTTCCTGCGGGATCTGGACCCGGACGACGAGGCCGGCCTGACCTTCCTGTACCCGCTGCCCGAGCCCGAGGGCTGCCCCCAGGCGGCGTGCGACGGCGCTGGTGGGTCCAGGCCCGCGGCGGCCCTGGTGGCCTTCGGGCTGGGGCTGCTGCTCGTCGGTGGGCGTTCGCGCCGGCGCCGGGGACCCGGACCTGCGCTGGCCTCCTGCCTCGCGTTGGGGCTGCTGGTCTCGCCGGGCTCGGCGCAGTCCACCCTGGTGACGGAGCTGTCCATCGCGGACCTCGCCGCGGGGGCGGACCGGGTGGTCCTCGCCGACGTGGTGAGCGTGCAGAGCCATCTGCAGGGGATCGTGCGGCGGACCGTTCTCCTGGATGTGGTGCAGGACTGGGCTGGGGGCGGGAGCGCGCAGCTGAGCCTGGAGCTGCTGGGCGGCGAGCTGGACGAGGCGGTGCAGCTGGTGCACGCCGACGGGCGCCCCCGCGGAAAGCCCTTGAAGGGCACGCGGGTGTTCGGCGTGCCGGAGGTCGATCCCGGGGAGCGCATCGTCGTGGTCTTGAGCGGCGGGCAGGTGCGGGGCCTCGCCCAGGGCCTGTTCCATGTGGGCCCGGACGGCAGCGTGTGGCGGGATCTGACGGGGCTGGCGCTGGCGCGCACGAGCGCGGGACCGCCGCTGCCGGTCACTGCGCCCGGGGACCTGGTCTCCCTGAAGGCCGCCCTGTTCCGCTGAGGGCTCGGTCCCGGCGAGGGTTCAGTCCGGGACGGCGCCGCTGGCGTCCCCCACCACGAGCCGCCCGCCGGTGCCGGGACGCAGGGACGCCTTGCCTTCGGCGCTCAGGTCCACCCTGCGCAAGAGCTCCGGCAAGCGCCTCTGGACCGCGCTCTGCTCGGCGGCCTGGGCCTCGCGCCAGCGGACGACCGCGGATCGCTGCTCCTGCAGGGTGGCGCGCTGCGCGTCCATGTCCGCGAGGCGGCGCAGGCGTGGCGCCAGGGAGCGCAGCTCGATGGACGCCTGCTCCAGGCGCTCCCAGCGCACCCGGTTCCAGGGCGACACGGAGCCGGGACCCGTCCGGGCCAGGAGCGCCGGGGGGGACCAGCGCAGCATGGGGTCATCGGGCTCGGCGGCCGCGTCCGAGGCGGATCCGTACTCCCAGCGCAGGGTCGTGCGCAGGGTGTCCTCGCCGAACTCGGGAAGCTCGACGTCCAGCGCCACGAGGCGAACGATGCGCTCCTGGCGGTAGAAGCCGTCGAGCAGCTCGGGCAGGCCGGTGCGGGCGCCGATCAGCACGGCCGTGGCCGGCGCCGTGTCCAGCGTGGGGCCCGCCCGCCGGGTGCCCAGCCGCAGCAGCTGGAGCTCGGCGTCGTGCTGCCGGGCCATGAGCACGAGCTGGGGCTCGATGGTGCCGCTGTCGTCTTCGGACAGCAGCACGGTCTGCAGGGTCGAGGACGCGGCCAGCTCCGCGTCGAGGAGCGCCGCCACCGACTCCTCACGCTCCAACCAGCTCCCTGCGGCCCGGGCCCGCGCCACGCATACGTCGGTGGCTTCGTCCAGGAGCCGGCCCTGGCGCAGGGTCGGCAGGCCCAGGGTGAGGGCGAGGGCCACCCCGGCCACGAGCGCGGAGGCGATGGCGACCCAGCGTGCGCTGGACGGGGGCAGGGGAGTCGGCTCGACCACGGCTCCGGTTGTACATGGCTGGCATACTCCGCGCCATGCTGCTCCGCCTGACGACATTGACCGGGCTCTGCGGGGTCCTGCTCGTGTTGGGAGCGTGTCCGCAGAGCCAGCGCACCTCCAACGCCCAGGGCTCGGGCAGCGCGGATCCCGCGGGCCGGGGTGTGGGGGGAGCGACCGCGGCGCCCGAAGACCGCGGAGCGCCCGCCGGATCGGTGGTGGATCGGCGCACTGGGCTTCATCTGGACCTGCCGGAGGGCTGGACCGCCCGCTCGGGCCCGGGGGGCGTGATCTCCACCGCGTGGGAGGCGGCGCAGGCGCCGGTGCGGCTGCAGCTCATCCCCTGGGACGGCGATCCAGGAGCCCTGGATGCCCTGATGGCCCCGGACCCGTGGAGCTGGTCGGCCCCGGGGCCCTACGCGGCCGTGAGGGTGGCGGACGGCGAGCCGATCGTGACGACGTGGCGGGAGGGGGATGCAGCGTCTCCCGCAGACGAATGGGTGGTGTTCGGATGGTTCTTCCTGGTCGATGGGCGTGGGGTCGGGCTGCTGGCGCGGGTGCCCGTGTCCCGGCTCGAGGCGGGGTGGGTGACGGCCAACGCGATCCTGGCCACCGCGCGCAAGGAGGGCGGCGCATGAGGCTCCTGTTGATCCTGGCCTTGGTGCTCTCCGCGGGATGCGGGCAGGCGGCGAGTGGCGCGCAGCAGCTGGCGCTCGGCGCCGATGGGATCTGGGTGGCTCGCCGGGCGGTGCGCTCCATCGCCAGCGGAGCCGCGACCGCGGAGGGCCCACCAGAGCTGTGGCTCGCGGACGAACGGGGCGTCACCACCCTGGCCGCGGACGGCACGGCGACACAGACCTGGAGGCCGCCCCGCTTCGCCCGGATCCTGCGGCTGGAGGCGATGGACCTGGACGGCGACGGCGGAAGCGAGTGGGTCGTCACGATGGTGGGGGCGCGGGTGCGATCGCTGGTGCTGGGTTGGCGGGACGGCGGCTGGGTGGAGCTCGCGCCGGGACGCCCGGGGTTTCTGCGGCCGGCCCTCGGGCCTGACGGCACGCCGATCCTGATGGGCCAGTCGGCGGGCAGCGAGACGCCCTTCACGGGCCCCGTGCGCCTGGTGCACCTGGCGAACGGAGAGCTGACCGACGGCGAGTCCATGGACCTGCCCCCGCAGCTCGCGATCCACGAGGTGTTCTGGGTGCCGCAGGGGGACGCCGTGCGGATGTTCAGCCTGGAGTCGTCGGGGCACGTCGGTGAGCGGGACGTGCGCTCGGCGCGGGCGCTGGTGTGGCGGTCCGACGCGCGCACCGTGTCCCGGCCGGTGGTGGTGGAGCGCGAGTACAGCAACCTGCTCGGCGAGGAACTCGACGGCACCCTGGATCTGCCGACCCCCACGGTGGTCATGGACCCGGACGGCGACGGGGTGTTCGACGTCCTGATCGTCGCCGGCAGCACGACGCCGGTGGCGGTGCTCGAGAACGTCCGGGTGCTTCAAGGCGGCGACGCCCGACTGCTGACCCTGGACACCCGGGGGCTGAAGGAGGAGCGACGCACGCCCCTCATCGGCCGGGCGATGGTCGGGGTGGTGCCCTGGACCCTGCGCGGGCAGCCCGTCTGGGCGGCGGCGGTGTGGGTGCGCGCAGACACGGGGTTTGTCCGGCCGGAGACGCGGGTGTACCTGTTCGATCCCGCGACGGGCGACCTGCTTCCGCCGGGTCCGGTCGCGCCATGAAGCGCGCGGCGACGGTCATCGCGGCGGCGCTGCTGGTGGTGGCGGGGGTGGCCCTGGCCCGCACCTGGATGGCTGCGCCACAGCCCTGGAGCGTGCTGCTCATTGTGGTGGAGCCGCCGCCTCGCGCGTGGCTCGAGCCCGAGGGCCCGGCTCCGCGCACGCCTCGCCTCGACCGCCTGGGCGGCGCCGGAGTGCGTCTGCCCCTGCAGGCGCCGAGCCTGTCGGCGGGGGAGTGGCTGGGGGCCGTCCTGGGCGGCGCGCCACCGCAGCGCTCCCTGCTGCGCACGAGCGGCGCGCGGGGCTGGCTCTCGGTGGGGGGGAGCCAGGTGCCGGTGGACCCGGCGCTGGCGGAGCGTTTCGACCGCTTCGCGCAGGGGGTCGACGCGGAGACGACGGTAGACGCGGTGCTCGATGGGGTCGGTCAGGTGGTGACCGGAGGCCGGGCCCGGACGCTGGTGGTGGCCGTGCTCCGCCCGGACTCGGCGGCGCAGCTGGAGCGCGCGACGGCGCGGCTCATCGACGGCACCGCCCCGTGGTTGCCGCCGGCACAGACGATGGTGGTGCTGGTGGATCGGGGGATGCGCAGCGCCGTGCTGGTGGCGCCGTCCCGCCCCGAGGACCTCGGCGTCAGCGGGGCGCTGGGCCCGGGCGATCTCGGCGACGCCGTCGCCCGCTGGCTGCGGTTGCCCCTGGAGTGAGGCTCAGTCAGGCCTCGCGGGTGGTGCGGCGCCGTCGCACGAGCACCATCGGGATCAGGACGAGGAGCAGGTTGGCGGGGTGCACGCCCCCGTGCCGGTGCTTGGGAAGGGGGTGCTCGCTCAGCTCGCCGTCGGGGGTGAGCACCAGGCGCCAGTGGTTCTTGCTGATCCGATGCACGCCGTTGCCCAACCGGCAGCCCTGGCAGCCCAGGTCGCTCGGCTGCTCGCTGCCCTGGCCGCTGCAGCCCTGGCCCGCCAGCTCCTCTTCGATGTTGCAGCCGCCACAGTCGCCGCAGCCGCCGCCACCGGCGCAGTCGCCGCAGCCCCCCGCGCCGCCGCAGTCGCCGCAGCCGCCGCTGCTCTCGCCGCCGTTGCTGGGGCCGAGCAGCATGTAGGCGCCCATGAAGTCGAGCAGGGAGGAACTCAGGCCCACCGGCTCGACGTCCAGGGTGACGAGCCCCAGGCCCATGGCGGCGGAGTCGTCGTCGTCGCCGGCCGTGGCCGAGTCGTCGTCGTCGCCGGCGGGCCCGCCGAAGGTGGGCAGCGCGATCTTCATGCCTTCGAGGAGCGAGCCGCCGACGAGGTTGATGACCGCATTGACCAGGGTCCCGAAGTTGGCCTCGACGACCGCGTTGGACTCCGGATCCAGCTCGTTGTAGGTCACGCGCGGGTTCAGGTTGTCCGTGTCCAGGAAGATGTCGATGGCCAGCGCGCCGTCGTCGGCGACGGACAGATCCACGCCGGCGTCGATGTCGATGGCCACCTGCACGAGGTTGCTGAAGCGGTCCAGGATCATCGGCACGAACTGCACGTGCAGGGACTCGACGCGGACGTTGATGTCGTTGGGACCGTCGAAGGTCACCACCGGCGGGACCTCCGGCAGCGTGCGAATGACCATCGGGGCCGGACCGAACGGGAAGAAGTCCTCGAACAGCTCCGGATCGTCGGAGCCACCGACGAGGCCGAACAGCGTGGTGTCGATGGCGAACCCGCTGACGTCCCCGTCCCGGATCACGAAGCACATCACCCCGCCGTTCCACAGGTTCCACATCGCCTGGTTGGCGAAGTCATCGGCCAGCAGCGCACCCAGGTGATACACGGCGTTGTTGCTCGGCACCGACACGGTCATGGGCGGCAGGGGACCGTTGGTGAACAGCGAGCCGTCACCGGCCCACTGGGCCACGCACTGGGCCGGATCGGCGAGGGTGCGGCCGGCGAGCACGAGCCGCAGCCCGTTGTCGTTGTGGTCCACGGCGCTGGGGTGGAGCTCGTAGGTCAGGGACGTGTCGAGGATGTCGGTGGTGTCGGAGATCCACAGGGCCTTCAGGGCGTCCTCGCCCGTGACCTCCAGATCCGCGAGGGCGTCGGTGATCTGGGTCTCGATGGTGCTGACGAACTGGCCGACGACGAGATCGAAGGTCGAAAACCCCAGGTTGTCGTTGAGCCAGGCGTCGATGTCCCCGATGGGGCAGCCGGTCATGTAGATGGCGCCGGCCAGCGCCGCCTGGATGTTGTGGCTCAGGGCGCCGAACTCGATGTCGATGAAGTCGTCGCCGTTGTCGTCCTGGGCGATGGCCAGCGTGACGGGCAGCGAGATGACGACGTTGGCGGGGGTCGTGTGCAGGTTGCAGACGTAGTCGATGCAGCCGTCGAGATAGACCGTCGCGGTGTCGCTGGGATCGTTGAGCCACAGGTCGAGATCGACGTTGAGGACCAGCGCATCGACCTGCCCGTCCACCGTCACCGAGTTGATCACCGTGTGCACGACGAGGTTGTCGATCCAGAAGTTCTCGGTGCACACCCACAGGTCGATCAGCTCCTGCGCGGGGATGCTGCCGATGATCAGATCCGGCGGGATCAGGTCCAGGAACTGGGAGGCGATGTAGTTCACGCCCGCCTCGGTGATGTCGGCGGCGATGGCCTCGCCGATCGGCGTTCCCGGGGGCAGGGTCTCCTGGGCGCGGACGGGGCGCGCCGTCACGGCAGCGAAGACCAGGGTCGCGAGGAGCACGGTGGGGAAGCTGCGGGACGTCATTGGGTACTCCACGCGGCCGGGAAGCCACGACCGGCGGCATGGTACCAGCGCTCCGGCCCGCACCCGCGGGTCCTTGCGAGCACGGCCCCCCGCGGTGCCCCGAAGTTGGGTTAAGCTCTCGCGCCTGCGCAGATGCCGCGCATCCGCAGGACCGAGCCGCCCGGAGAAGCCCACGTGAAGATCTGTCCGATCTGTCAGTCTGCGTACGACGCATCGGTGGACTTCTGCTTCAAGGACGGGGCGCCGCTCCAGATCCGCGACGAAGACTCCGGCGCGATGGAGAGCTACACGGACACGCTGAGCGGGATGACCGTCGAGGATC
>CALAGR010000122.1 GCA_937891735.1 uncultured Pseudomonadota bacterium
CAGTCGGTGCACGAAGCGCTGCTGGACCTGCCGACGCTGCACGACCCCGACGACACCCTGCTGGACACGGGCGTGGGCGCCACCTCCAGCGCCTGGGGCCTCGCCGTGAGCCCCCTCGAAGACACCGTGCGGGAGCGCTGGCCGAGCGCGCGCGGGGGAGCAGGCGGCGGAGGGGGGCTCGCGATGCACGCGGCGCCGACGGTGGCCCCCGCCGCAGATCCCTACGAGACGCTCGTGGCGGATGCCCTCGAGGCCATCGAAGCGGGCGCCGTGAGCAAGGTCACGGTGGCCCGAGCCCGCCGCTTCGGACGGCTGCGGCGGCGCGGCCCGGTGCGGGTCCTGTGCGCGCTGCGGAGGAGCTACCCGGACTGCTTCCGGTTCTGGATCGAGCCGGCGGGGGGTGCGGCCTTCGTGGGCGCCTCGCCCGAGCGCCTGGTGGCCCGCCAAGGCCGCATGCTTCGGGCCGACGCCCTCGCCGGGACGGTCGGGCGTTCGGAGGATCCGGCCGCCGACGCGAACCTCGGGGCGCTGCTGCTGGCCAACAACAAGGAACAGCGGGAGCACGAGGCGGTCGTGTCCTTCCTGCGCCGCCGGCTCGCGCCCTTCGCGGACCCGGACGGGATCAGCGCCGCGAAGACGCCGCAGCTCCTGCACCTGGTGAACGTGCAGCACCTGCACACCCCGTTCACGATGCAGCTCTCCAACGACGGGGCGCAGCTCGGGGCGCTGCAGCTGGCCGCCGCGGTGCATCCCACCCCCGCCGTGGCTGGCGTGCCTGCTCATCGCGCCACCGACTGGATCGCCCTGCACGAAGAGCTGGATCGCGGCTGGTACGCCGGCGGCGTCGGCGTGCTCGAGGCGGACGGTGACGGCGAGTTCTGCGTCGCGATCCGCAGCGGCCTGTTCGAGGCGGACGCGCTGTGGCTGTTTGCCGGCGCGGGCATCGTCGCGGGCTCGGACCCCAGCCGGGAGCGGCGCGAGGTGGAGCAGAAGATGCGCGCCCTGCGCGACGTGCTGGTGGAAGATTGACGGCATGACGGCATCACCGGCTGGTCGGCAAGGGGGCATCGCCCCGAACCGCAACCTGCTGGCGGCGGGGGTGCTGATCGATGAGCTGGTGCGCTGCGGCGTCCGGGCCCTGTGCCTGTCGCCCGGATCCCGCTCCGCGCCCATCGCCCTGGCGGCCCACGCGGACGACCGGATCGAGGTCACGGTGCACACCGACGAGCGCTGCGCGGGGTTCTTCGCGCTGGGGCTGGCCCGCGCGTCGGGCCGCCCGGTGGCCTTGAGCTGCACCTCGGGCTCCGCCGGCGCCAACTATCTGCCCGCGGTCATCGAGGCGTCCCACAGCCGGGTTCCCCTGGTGGTGTTGACGGCGGACCGCCCGCCGGAGCTGCTGGACTGCGGCGCCCCCCAGACCATGAACCAGCACGGCCTGTTCGGTGGCCACGTGCGGTTCGCGCAGGCGATCCCCGAGCCCCGCCCCGACGCCGGCTGGCTGCGCTGGCTGCGCACCCGGGTGGACCGCGCCGTCGAAGCGGCGACGGGCGCGAACGCCGGCCCCGTGCACCTGGATCTGCACCTCTCCGGCCCGTTGAGCGCGGCCGTGGTGGAGGGCGACGTGCCCGCGGGACTCGACGCGTCGGACCCGGTGGGCGTGCACGGACGACCGGACGGGCGCCCCCTGTCGCCCTGGACCCCGAGCCTGCCCACGGTGCCGCGGCGGTCGCTCAACCGGATCGGCGCGCTGCTCGCAAACGCCGCGCGGCCCGTGATCGTCGCCGGGCCGGGGGCGGTGCACGACCTCGACGGATACGAAGCGGTGATCGGGCTCGCGCGGCTGCTGGGGGCGCCGATCCTCGCGGATCCCCTCTCGCGCCTGCGCACCGGGGGTGGCCTGCCCGTGATCAGCGGGTACGACGCGTTCCTGCGCGCCCCGGAGATCGCCGAGGCGCTGATGCCCGACGTCGTCCTGCACCTGGGACGCACGCCGACCTGCAAGCACACCTGGGAGTGGCTGCAGCGCCACCGGGCCGTCGAGCGGATCTGCGTCGATTCGAGCCCCGAGCGGGAGGATCCGTCCCTGAGCGGCACCGAGTACGTGCGGGCCGAGGCGGGCTGGGTGGCCGCCGCCCTCGCGCCCCGGATCCGGAAGAGCGCAACAGGGACCGACTGGCTGCGGGTGTGGGCAGACGCGGACCGTGCCGTGGCCGCCGCCCGGGCCGACGCGCTGCGCGACGCCCCGACGGGGTTCGAGGCGACGCTCATCGAGGCCCTCGCGGCGGCCATGCCCGGCGACGCGCGGCTCGTGGTGGCGTCGTCCATGCCGATCCGGCAGCTCGATGCGTTCTGGGCCGGGGGGCCGCAGCAGGTGCTCGCCAACCGGGGCGTCAACGGCATCGACGGGCTCGTGTCCACGGCCTTCGGCACCGCCGCGGCGGATCCTGCGCGCCCCACGTGGGCGGTGATCGGCGACCTGGCGCTGCTTCACGACGCGGGGGGGCTGATGGCGGCGCCCCGGCTCGGCGTCGGGCTGGTGCTCGTGGTCATCAACAACGGCGGCGGCGGGATCTTCAGCTACCTGCCCCTGGCGGCGACCGCGGCCGGCGAGCCCGGCGGTGCGTTCGAGCCGCTGTTCACGACGCCGCACACCACGGACTTCGCGGGCGCGGCCCAGATGTTCGGCCTGAGTCATGTGCGCCCCACCAACGCCGCCGAGCTCGCCGAGGCGCTGACCTGGGTCCCCGGCCGCACGAAGCTGGTGGAGCTGACCGTGGACCGGGACGACAGCGTGGCCCGCCACCGCCGCTTCTGGGCGCAGGTGGCCGAGTCGGTGGGTCCCATCGTGAGCGACGCACCATGAGCCAGAACGAGGTCGGCGTGCAGCCCGCCCAGACCGTGCGCCCCGGCTCCCTCGCGGCGTGGCGCATGGCAGCGCGGCCCCACACGCTGACCGTGTCGTTGGCGCCGGTGCTCGTGGGCACGGGCGTGGCCGTGACGGTCGGTGGGTTTCACGCCCGGGCTGCGGCGCTGGCCCTGCTCGGAGCGCTGCTGCTGCAGATCGCCTCGAACCTCGCCAACGATCTGTTCGACTTCCGGTCGGGGGCGGACAACGCGGCGCGCAAGGGCCCGCCCCGCACCGCGCAGCTGGGTCTGCTCAGCCAGGGCCAGCTCCTCGGCGGGCTGGTCGCCGTGCTGCTCGTCGCGGTCTGCGTCGGCGGGCTGCTTGTTGAGCTGGGTGGCTGGCCGATCCTGCTCATCGGCCTGAGCGGCATGGTGAGCGCCGTCGCCTACACGGCGGGCCCGTACCCCCTCGGCTACCACGGGCTGGGCGACCTGTTCGTGTTCCTGTATTTCGGGCTGGCGGCGGTGGCCGGCACGACCTTCGTGCAGACCGGCACATGGGAGCCCCTCGCGCTCGCCCTGGCCATCCCGGTGGGGGGCATCGCCGCGGGCGTGCTGTCCGTCAACAACATCCGCGACCTGGACACGGACGCCCCCGCGGGCAAGCGCACCATGGCCGTGCGGCTGGGACCCCGGCCCGCGCGGTGGTGGTTCGCGCTGCAGATCTTCGGCGGCTTCGGTGTGGTGGCGGCGCTGATCCTGGGCGACGCGCTGCCCCTGCACGCGGCGCTGGTCCTTCTGGCCCTGCCTCACGCAGCGCGCCTCGCGAACACGGTGGCTCGCCACGACGACGGCCCCACCCTCAATCGCGCGCTGGGGGGCACCGCGAAGCTGCAGCTCCTGTTTGCGGTGCTGCTGCTGCCCGCGCTGCTCCTTCCGGGCTGATCCGGTGCCCGCCGACCACGACATCGCCTCCATCGAGGTGCAGGAGCGCCGGCTGGGGCTGGTGGCGCCGCTCCAGACCGCGGCGGGGCTCGTGCGGGGCCGCCAGATCCTGTTGTTCGTCGTGCACGGCAACGACGGGGTGACGGGGATCGGCGAAGCGGCGCCCCTCCCCTGGGCCGGCACGGAGGACCTGCACGCATCGCGGCGGGCGCTCGACCGGGCGCGCTCGGCGCTGCTGGATGGGCGCCCCCCGGACCTGGCGAGCACTCCAGCGGCCTCGGCGGCGGTGGAGCTGGCGCTCCTCGATCTGGCCAGCAACCGCGCCGGCCGACCGCTCTGCCAGCTCCTGGGTCCGCAGCCGGTAGCCACCGTCGGCGTCAACGCGCTGCTGGGCGGCCAGACCCGGTCGGCGCTGGCCGACTCTGCCCGGGCGGCCGTGCAGGCGGGCTTCGCCACCCTGAAGCTCAAGGTGGGGAGCCTGCCCCTCGCCGAGGATCTGGCCCGGGTCGCAGCCGTCGCCTCCATCGCCGGGCGGACCGCGCGGCTGCGCCTGGACGCCAACGGCGCCTGGGGGCTCGAACAGGCCCAGCGGGCCCTGGATGCGTTCGCGGCGCACGACGTGGAGCTGATCGAGCAGCCCGTCCCGGCGGGGCCCTCCGACGTGGCCCTGCTCGCACGCCTGCGCGCCACCTCGCAGGTCCCGATCGCCGCCGACGAGTCCGCCACGTCCCCAGCTCGGGTCGGGGCCCTGGTCGACGCTGGGGCCATCGACGCGGTGATCCTCAAGCCCATGCGCCTGGGGGGCCTGCGACCGGCCCTTCTGTGCGCGCGGCTGGCCCAGGGCGCCGGGGTCGCCGTGGTGGTCACCTCGTTCCTGGGGTCGGCCGTGGAGCGCACCGCAGCGCTGCACCTGGCCGCCGTCATCGACTCCACGGGCCTCGGGGCGCGGGACCACGGACTGGCCACCGCAGCGTGGTTGAGCACAGACGTCGGGGGCAGCCCGCCGGTGGTGCACGGCCGGATGTGCGTGCCGTCCACCCCCGGGCTCGGCGTCACGCTGAGTCCCTCGTCTCCGTGATGGCCCACGACCTGCTGGCCCGGCTGGCCGAGCACGCACAGGCGCGCCCCGAGGCGCTGGCGCTCCTTCACCCCGACGCCGCGTGGACCTGGCGCGAGCTGCACGCCCGCGTGGACCGGGCCCGGGTGGACCTCGCCCGGGGGACCCCAGGCGAGCGGGTGACTCTGGACACCGAGTCCGCCCTGGAGGTGGTGCCCAGGCTGCTCGCGGCCCAGGCCGCGGACGTCTGTCTGGTGCCCCTGGACCGCCAGCTCGATCCCACGGAGCGCGCGCGCCGACGGCAGGTGGCGACCACCACGCGCGGGCCGTGCCCCGGGATGTTGGTGTTCACCTCGGGAACGACCGCCGAGCCCCGGGGGGTGCGCCTCACGATGCCCGCGCTGCTCGCCTCGGCCCGGGCGGTCATCGAGGCGGTCGATCTGCGACCCGGCGAGGCCTGGATGTCCTCGCTGCCCCTGGCCCACGTCGGCGGCATCGGGGTGGTCCTGCGCTGCGCCCTCGCCGGCGCCACGATGGTGCTCGGTGATCGGTTCGACGCCGCCGCAGACGCCGCCGCCCTCGCCTCCCAGGGCGTGACCCACGCCTCGTTCGTGCCGCGCATGCTCGACCGCGTGCTGGCCGTGTCCGACTTCACCGGGAGCCCCCGATTGAAGGTGGTGATGGTCGGCGGCGGTGCGTCCGCACCGGATCTGCTGCTCCGGGCCCGGGCCCGGGGGATCCCCGTGGTCACCACCTGGGGCCTGTCCGAGGCCGGCTCCACGGTCACCGTGCACCGGCCGGGACGGTGCCCCGATGACGACGGCTCGGCCGGTTGGCCCGTGGCGGGCGCCGGGGTGCGCATCGCCCTGCCGGATGCGGACGGCGCCGGGCCCATCGAGGTGCGCGGACCGACCCTCATGCAGGGCCATGACGGCATCCCCGGCAGCGGGCCCGAAGAAGACGGCTGGTTGCGCACCGGGGACGTCGGCCGGCTGCTGCCGGACGGCCGACTCGTCGTCCTCGACCGCCGACGGGACCTGATCGTGTCCGGCGGCCAGAACGTGGCGCCGAGCCGCGTGGAGGCGGTGCTCGCGGCCCACCCGGATCTGGACGAGGTCGGGGTGGTCGGCATGCCGGATCCGTCCTGGGGCGAGGTGGTGGTGGCGGTGGTACGCACACAGCCCGGCAGGGTGGCGGACCCGGCCGACCTGAGCTCCTGGGCGGCCCGACGCCTGAGCCCGGCCGAGCGACCGCGCCGTTTCGTGCGGTCGGCGGATCCGTTGCCTCGAACCGCCGCCGGCAAGCTGCTGCGACGACGGCTCCGCCAGATGCTCATCGATGGGGCGCTGCCCGAGTAGGGACCGACGAGGAGCGAGGGCCGAGACGGTGCCTGCGTGGCCACCGCCTCGGCCACCCCCGGTCACGCCTGGGCGGGCACCTCCACCGGTCCAAGACCCGCGAGCTGCAGGATCTGGGTGCGAAGGGCCGTGGACGTCTCGGGGTTGTCCCGGAGCCACAGCCGGGCCGCCTCGCGTCCCTGCCCCAGCTTCTGCTCCCCGAAGCTGAACCACGAGCCTCGCTGCTCGATCACCTCCAGGTCCAGCCCCTTCTGCAGCAGGTCCACCCAGGGGCAGATCCCCTCTCCGAAGCGGATCTCGACCTCGGCCTGGCCGAACGGTGGGGCGAGCTTGTTCTTGACCACCTTGACCCGGGTCTTGTTGCCGATCACCTCGTCGCCCTGCTTGATCGAGCCGATCCGGCGGATGTCCAGACGCACCGACGAGTAGAACTTGAGCGCCTGCCCCCCGGTCGTCGTCTCGGGCGACCCGAAGGTGACCCCGATCTTCATTCGGATCTGGTTGATGAACACGATCGCGGTGCCCGTGCGGTTCGCCGCGGCGGTGAGCTTGCGCATGGCCTGACTCATCAGCCGCGCCTGCAGGCCCAGGTGGTTGTCGCCCATGTCCCCCTCGATCTCGGAGCGGGGGGTGAGCGCGGCCACCGAGTCGATCACGATCAGGTCGAAGGCCCCGCTGCGCACGAGGTTGTCGGTGATCTCCAGGGCCTGCTCGCCGCAGTCCGGCTGGCTGACGTACAGGGTCGCCAGATCCACGCCCAGGTTCTGCGCGTAGCTGATGTCAAGCGCATGCTCGGCGTCGATGAAGGCGCAGTGCCCGCCCGCCTTCTGGGCCTCCGCGATGATGTGCAGCGTCAGCGTCGTCTTGCCGGAGGACTCGGGTCCGTAGACCTCGGTCACGCGGCCCCGGGGAATGCCCCCGACCCCGAGCGTCAAGTCGAGGCTCATGCAGCCCGTCGAGATCACCGGGACCTTGCCGATCTCGCCGACCTGGTCCATCCGGAGGATGGAGCCGTCGCCGAACAGCTTGCGGATGTTCTTGAGGGCCTGGTCGGCGGCGGTCTCTCGGTTCGCCATCGGCATCTGGGTTCCGTACATGTCGTCTCCTGGTGGCCCCTTCGGGCCGGTTGGTGCGCCTGGCAAGGCGCGGGTTGGTCAAAGTCCGGACCGGACGAACCGGTCGCGGCCGTGGGCGCGCGGCGCGCACAGCAAGAGGGCCTCCTGGACGTGGGGGACCTTCACGGCGGGGCTTCCGTCGAGGTCCGCGATGGTCGCGGCCACCCGCACGAACTGCTGGATCCCCCGCGCGCTCCCGCGCAGCTGCCCCATGCCGCTCTCGACCTCGCGGCGGCCGCCGGTGTTGAGGCGACGCACACAGGACTGCAAGCTCGCCCGGGCGTTGGGGATCTCCCGCAGGCCGCGCGCGCCGGCGACCCGGTCTCGAACCACGCCCGACGCCTCTGCGACCCGGCCCTCCAGCAGCGTCGTGGAGTCCACGGGATCAACCCAGGCGACGAGGTCGATCCGGTCCAGGATCGGCCCCGACAGGCGCCGCAGGTAGCGATCCCGCTCGCCGATCAGGCAGAGGCAGTCGTCGTTGTTCCGGCCGAAGTAGCCGCAGGGGCAGGGGTTGCGGGTCGCCACCAGCTGGAACAGCGCCGGAAAGCGCGCCACCCGGTCGGCCCGGGCGATGGTGACGGCGCCGTCCTCCATGGGCTGGCGAAGCCCCTCCAGGGTCGACCGCTTGAACTCCGGCGCCTCGTCGAGCAGCAGCACGCCCCGGTGCGCCAGCGACACCTCCCCCGCCGAGAGGGGGCTGCCCCCACCCACCACCGCCGCGGTCGATGCGCTGTGGTGGGGCGCCCGCAGCGGCGGCCGGCGCAGCAGTCCATCCCCCTCGCGCAGCAGCCCCGCGGCGGAGTGGATCCGTGTCACCTCCAGGGCCGCCTGCTCGCCCAGGTCCGGGAGCAGCGACGCGAGGCGCTTGGCGAGCATGCTCTTGCCAGCCCCGGGGGGTCCCTCGAGCAGCAGGCCGTGCCCGCCACCCGCCGCGATCTCCAGGGCCCGACGCCCGGCCCCCAGACCGCGCACGTCGGCGAGATCGGGGCCCGGTGGCTCCACGCGGACCCGGGGCGCCGCGATCACCCGGTGCTGCTGCCCGCCCGTGGCCGCCTCCCAGGCCTGTCGCAGCGTGCGCACCCCGTGCACCTCGACGCCGGGCACGAGCCCCGCTTCGGCGGCGTTGGCCAGCGGCACGATCACCCGGGTGCACCCCGCCCGCGCCGCCACTTCGACGACCGGTAGCACACCCCGCACCGGGCGGACGGTGCCGTCCAGGCCGAGCTCGCCCACCGCCAGGGGCGGATCGGTCCACGGGGGATCGGCCTCCGAGGTCGCGATCACCCCCAGGGCCAGGGGCAGATCGAGGCCCGTCCCCGACTTCGGCATGCCCGCAGGAGCGAGGTTGGCGGTGATCCGCCTCCTCGGAAACGGATAGCCGGACGCGCCGATGGCGGACCGCACCCGCTCGCGCGCCTCCCGCACCGCGCTCATGGCCAGCCCCACCACCGTGAAGCTCGGGAGCATCGACAGGATGTCGATCTCCACGAGCACCAGCAGTCCTTCGACTCCATGGAGCGTTCCACCCAGGATCCTCACGGTCATGTCGATTCCCCAATCACGCACCGCTCCTTCTGCGAGGCTCGTGCCAGATCGGAGAACGCCAGGAACTCTCTGTCTTTTCAGTAGGTTGACCGAACTCGAGGACACTGCGGGAGCCCAGCCGTGTCCGGCTCGTGTCCGATTTGCCCGGACACGCCGGACACGAACCGGACACGAGCCGGACACGCTCACGCGCGCGCGTGCTATCCGGGGGCATGGACGATCCCTGGGACCCGGACGAGCCCATCGCGCTCCCCATCACCGACGAGCTCGACCTGCACCCGTTCCGACCGAAGGAGGTGGGACCGCTGGTTCGGGACTGGCTCGTTGAGGCCCACGCCGCGGGCTTCCGCAGGGTGCGGCTGGTGCACGGCAAGGGAATGGGAAACCTGCGCCGGACGGTGCACGCAGAGCTGGGTCGTCACCCCCTCGTGGTCCGGTTCGAGCTGGCCGGAGTGGGCCACGGCGGCTGGGGGGCGACGCTCGCCTGGCTTGTGGACGAGCCGAGCGAGGTCGCAAACCCATCGCCCGACGGGGACCCGACGGCGCAATAGGAGCGAGTCCCCCTGCGTACCCCCCACGCTGCGCCACCAGGGACGGCGGCGCCCGGGGAGTCCAACCAGTGCCCACCTTCCTCAAGATCCTCATCGGCGTCGGCGTCGTGTTCGGCCTCCTCGCCGCGTCCTGCGCCGGCCTCGCCACCTACGCCGCGGGTGAGAGCAAGGCCCTCACGGCAGACGCCACCGTCTTCGCGCAGACCCACGACCAGTACGGGTGCGAGTCCGCCGCCTTCGACAAGGTCGAGTCGTGCGGCGGCGTCGTCTGCCTCGTCAAGGCCGCCACCTGGCACAGCATCTGCCTGGGCGAAGCGACCCCCAACAGCGGCTACTGCGACGGAGTGCCCCACCCCCGAGACACCCCCGCCTCCGAGAGCTGGTACGCCGACGCGTGCCAACGCGTGCAGATGCCGGACGACGACAACTGCCGCGCGATCCTCGGCGCGACGCAGGCTCTGTGCCACAACGCCGCGTGGAGGGCACGGACCGGCGGCGTGAACGTGTCGGTCAACACCGCGACAGCGCAGTGAATAGACTGGCGCCGCCGAACGTCCCGTGCACGGGACCGAACGCCCCGGGAGCTTGCCTATGAACACCGTCCTGCTGGTCGCCGTCGGCGTCGCCCTTGGCCTGCTCGTCTTCGCGGTGCTCAAGAAGCTGATCAAGCTGGCGCTGGTGATGGCCTTCTTCCTCGGCATGGGCCTGCTCGGCTGGTACGCCATCGAGGAGAACGCGCCCGCCGGCACGACCGACAAGATCGAGGCCGCCGCCGACAAGGTGGGCAGAGCCACCGGCGACGCGGTCAAGAAGGCCGGACAGAAGGCCGCCCCGGTGATGGAGAAGGCCGCCCAGGCGGTCGCCGACAAGGCCGCGCCCATCGCTGAGAAGGCCGCCAGGAAGGCCGCCGAGGCGGGGGCCGAGCTGGCAGACAGGGTCGCGGACAAGGTCCTGGAGACCGTCACCGACGAGATCCAGCGGGCCGCCCACGGCGACGACGACGACAGCGCCACCCCCTGAGGGCGCAGAAGTCAGGGTTGGGTCAAGTCCTTTCGACCTCGCGTCGAAGAGGGCAAACTGGACAGGTCCACAACTGGAGGTCCTGTTGCTCCTCGATCCGCGACCCGGCTTCGCGCTGCTCCTCGCCGCCCTCCTCTCCGGCTGCACGGCGGTGGGGGACATGGTCGCCGGCCCGGGCAGCTCACGCACCCTGGGCCACCGGCCCGATGACGACGACATCGCCGGCTCCGACGACGACGATGCAGCCGACGACGACGACGTGGCCGACGACGACGACACCACCGGCCCTGGCGACGACGACGACACCGTGCCCGCTGGCGACCTCGCCACCGGCCTGGACATCACCGGCGTCTCGCTCAACCAGGGCGTGCACACGTGGCTCATGCAGAACGGCCAGGAGTCGGTCAGCGGACCCATCGTGGCGTTCCGACCCGGGCTGCTGCGCGTGCACGTCGCCCCCCAGGCCGAGTGGCAGTCCCGCGAGATCGTCGCGCGGCTGCGCCTGGAGTCGTCGAACGGCTCCGAGACCGTCGTCGATGCCGTGATGAGCCCCACCGCGGCGTCCGATGTGGGCGTGTACGCGTCCACCTTCAACTTCGACCTCGACGGCGCGGACGTGCAGCCGGGCGCCGGCTGGTCCATCGAGCTGCGGGAGGGCTCCGACGATCCGCCGAGCACCGGGACCGACGCCAACGCCGCCTGGCCCCCGAACGGCTCCGCGTCGCTCCCTGCCGAGTTCAACGGCGACCAGCTGCGCGTGCACGTCGTGCCCATCCAGTACGACGCGGACGGCTCGGGGCGCCTGCCCGACACGGCGCAGGCCCAGCTCGACATCTACGCAGACTGGCTCTATCGCGTGTATCCCACGATGAACGTCGAGGTGACGGTCGATCCCCAGCCCCTGGTCATCGACTTCTCCGTGTCCGCCAACGGCAACGGCTGGGGCGATCTGCTCTACGAGCTCACCGACGTGCGCTACGACCGCGACATCGCAGACGACGTCTATGTCTACGGCGCGTTCAAGCCCGCCTCCAGCTTCGGGCAGTACTGCTCGGGGGGCTGCGTCGCGGGGCTGTCCTGGCGCGCCGACGATCCGAGCGGCGTGTGGGCCCGCGCCTCCATCGGCCTGGGCTACTCCGGGGAGGACGGCGCAGCCACGCTGATCCACGAGGTCGGCCACGCCCACGGTCGCGCCCACGCCCCCTGCAGCGTCGGCGACTCCGATCCCAGCTACCCCCACTCCGGCGGCGAGCTCGGCCAATGGGGCTGGGACCTGCTCAGCCGGCAGCTCAAGCACCCGTCCGACTTCCGCGACATGATGGGCTACTGCTCTCCCCGCTGGATCAGCGACTACAGCTGGAACGCCCTGTTCGACAGGGTGGGCTGGGTCAACGGCAACCCGGACATGAGCTTCGCGCCCGCGCCCACCCCCTGGCGAATGATCGGGATCGGCGTAGACGGGGCCCGACGCATGCGCGGCACCGTGCCCATCGGCGGAGTGCCGGACGGGACCGCGAGCCTCGTCACGCTGCTGGACGCCACGGGCACCCCGGTGGGCGTCTCGGAGGGCCGGTTCAAGCCCTTCGAGCACATCGCCGGGGGCACGCTGCTGCTGCCGGAGCCGCCGGCGCACGTCGCGGCGCTCCTGATCGATGGCGAGGTCCTGCCGCTGACCCGCTGAGCCCGCGCGTAGGATGGCGCCATGCGTGCCTCCTTCGTGCTCTTCCTCGCTTGCCTCGTCGCTGGCTGCCCGTCTTCCGAACCAGAGCCGGCGGGACCCGTGCTCGGACCCCTCGGCATCGTCCTCACCGACGACGGCAGCGCCTGGGCGGGGGCCGCGGTGGTGGACATCAGCCCCGAGATCCGCGAGACGTTCACCGATCTGAACGGAAACAACGAGTTCGACGGCTGCCTCGATGAGCCCACCGGCACCGCCGAGGGGTGCGACGAGCCGTTCGAGGACGTCAACGGAAACAGCTGGTTCGACGCCACCTTCATCGGCGGATTCGGGCCCCTGCGCCCCGCGCTGGACATCCACGATCCCGTCACCGCCCGCGCCCTGGTGATCGCCGAGGCGGGCGAGTACATCGCCTTCGTCACCCTCGACCTCGTGGGGCTCGGCTCGCCGCGGATCTGGCCCGCCCGGGACGCCCTGGCCGCCGACGGGCTGAACCCGGACCGGCTGATCGTGTCCTCCTCCCACAACCACCAGGGCCCCGACACGATGGGGCTGTGGGGCGATCCCTTCGACTTCGGTGACCCCGTCTCGGGCATCGATCCCAAGTACTCAGCGCGGGTCACAGCGGCCATCGAGGAGTCGGTGCGCCTCGCCGCGGCGTCGATGCAGGCCGTTCAGCTGCGCATCGCCCGCACCGCCATGCGGGACCGCGGTCCCTGGTTCAGCAGCGCGGTGTTCGGCGGCAAGAACCCCAGCTCACGCACTCACGGGATGGTCCACGACATCCGCGATCCGGTCGTCGTCAGCGACCAGCTGCTCGCGCTGCAGGGCGTCGGCGCCAATGGAACGGTGTTCACGCTGACGAGCTGGTCCGGCCACCCGGAGGTGCGCGGCAGCAACAACAACGCCATCAGCGCGGACTGGGTTGGGGTGACGCGCGAGGTGATCGAGGCCGAGTTCGGTGGCACCGCGCTGCACATCCCCGAGTGCCTGGGCGGCATGCAGTCGGCCCTCGGCGCGGAGCTGCCACTCATCACCGAGCAGGGCATCCCCGTCATGCAGGCCTGCTCCGCCGGCGAGGTCGCGGATCCCAACGACGCGGGGTGCTTCGGCAAGGCCGCCGGGGACGTGCGCACCGACGCCGACGGCGACGAGGTGCCCATGTGGGCCGAGCAGGACAGCTGGGAGTTCGTGACGAGCCACGGCTGGCACATCGGGCGGGCCGCCATCGATGCGCTCCAGACGGCCGAGACGATCCACGCGACGCCGATCCGCAGCGAGGTCGAGTCGCTGTACGTGCCCATCGAGAACATCGCCTATCAGATCCTGGGACCCTCGGGGATCTTCGACCTGGGCTTCGACGACGCCGTCACCATCGCGGTGCTGTGCCCCGAGGTGAACGGGACCTCGCCCCTGGGGTGCATCGAGACCCGCACCTTCCGGCTGCAGGTCGGCCCCATTGGCCTGATCACCGCTCCCGGCGAGCTGCTGCCCGAGCTCTTCTGGGGCCTGCCCACCGACGATCCCCAGTGGGTCAGCGAGGCCGCCGATCCCACGGCCCGGGGCCCGGGCTCGCGCTACTTCCCCCAGCACGACCCCGACTGCAACGACATCGACTTCGCGGACTGCACGATCCGGACGGATCTGGGGGACTGCGACTGCCTCGCGATCCACGCGTGGCCCTACGTCCTGTCCGACGACCCCACCATGCCGCCCCTCATGGACCTCATGGACCCCACCCAGACGCCCTACATGGCGGCGATCTCGATGGTGGACAACTACATGTCCTACATCATCCCCGAGCCGGACTTCAACACGGCCGTGAACCTGCTCGGGGACCGCGACGGCGACCACTACGAAGACACCGTCAGCCCCGCCCGGAACTTCGGCACGCGGCTGCAGGACGCCCAGCGCGACATCGCCGCGCGGTGGTAGACCCGGGACGCGCCCCGGCGATCAGCTGTCCAGGTACGTCTCCCAGGTGCCGCGCTCACTCGTCCGGTGGTCCGTCTCCGAGCGCAGCATCTTGTAGGTGGTCAGGCGCATCTCCTTGCGGGTGCGGTCCGACCAGCGATGGCGGATCCGCCGGCGCGTCGCGTCCAGCTGCACGAGCAGCGACTCCGTGCCCGGCACGTCCTTGCAGTACCGCTTCAGCTGCCGGTACTCCTCGCCGAGCAGACTGGTCGCCTCATCGAAGCGACCGTCGCGGTTCAGGCTCACGAGCTTCTGCACCACCGACGCCTGCCAGGCGCGGGCCGCGTCCAGGGCGAGGTCCGGGTCCTTGGTCTGGGCGCTGTTGAGCTTGCCGCTGGCCCAGGTGAGCTCGGTCTGCACGGGCCCTGCCGTGAGCTCGTCGGCGTGGCCGGGGCGTCTCCACCGAAGGCGGGCGATGAAGGACAAGGAGCCTCCCGCCGGCCCGGCCGGCAGATCCCCGAGACGGAACACCGCGAGCCGACGACTGCCCGCGGTCAGGGTGCCCAGGGTGACTTCGATGGCGTCATGGCCCGGCGGGGCCAGATCCGTGGTGCGGCTGGGATAGACCCCGAGCAGCTCCGGCGACACCGACCGCGGCCACGCCAGGATCAGGCTCAGGTCATCGGCGGCGGTGGCCCTGGCCTCGCCCAGCTCGCCGAGCACCACCTCGATGATCTCCTCGGCGCGCTCCGCGTCGTGCAGCCGCCCTCCCCCGTACTCCGCCAGCGTCTGCAGCAGCTCGGGGTTGTAGCCATCACCGATGCCCACCGTGGTGGTGAACAGGCTGCGCAGCCGGAGCTCCTCGGCGTGCTTGCGCAGCTCCACCGCGTCGGTCACGCCCTGGTTGGCGAAGCCGTCGGACAGGAGCACCACCCGGTTCTGGGTCGCTTCGCCGTCCCGCATGCGGCCCGCCACGCAGCGGGCGCCGTGCAGCCAGCCGCCGCTGAGGTTGGTGGTGCCCTCGGCCACGAGCTCGCCGAGCACCTGCTGGGCCCGCCGTCGGCCCGCCTCGTCCATGGTCGCGGCGTCCAGGTGCACGTGGGGCGCGGTCTCGAAGCTGACGATGGACAGCGAGTCCTTCGGGCCGAGCCGCTCCACGACCCCCGCCGCGGCGCGCCGGGCGGCCTCGATGGGAGCGCCGGACATGGAGCCGGAGCGGTCGATGACGAGCGCGAGGTTCAGGGGCAACGCCTCGGCCGCGGCCGGTCGGGCCGGCGCCACCACGCTCGCGACGAGCAGGCGAAGGGAGCCGCCGCGGCGGTAGATCAGGTCCCGGGGCGAGCCCAGGGAGAGGGAGAGGTCAGTCATTGGCTGGTTCCCTTCAGGAGCAACTCACGCAGCTGGTCGGCGACCCGCTCGAAGCGGGCGACGGACTCGGGGTCCGAGCCAGCGCGCACGTTCAGCTCCACGTCCGAGGTGACAGGAATGCGCCACCAGCTCTCCGCGTGGGATTTGCGGGGCGCGGTGGTGTGAAAGAAGGCCGACTCGAGGTCGCTGGAGGAGGGCCGCGCGGGGGGGGCGGAGGAAGCGGGGTCGCGCGGGGGCTTCGGTCCTCCGCTACGGGCGAACAGGTCGTCCAGATACCGGGTGGCGCTGCTCTTCATGGAGCCGCCGTGCCCCAGTCCGCGCGCCGCGGCCACGCCGTCGTCCGGGAGGTTCACGATCTCGTCGAGGCTGCGTCCCAGCAGCAGACGCCGGATCGCGCCCAGGGACAGGCCCGCGTCGTCCCGCAGACGACAGATCAGGTGCAGCCGACGCAGATGAAGCTCGCCGTAGCGGGCGCCGCGGCCCCGCGCGGCCGGACCGGGCAGCAGGTCCTGCTGGATCCAGGAACGCACGGTGCGCGGATTCAGCCCGACGACCTGCGCGAGTTCTTGCAGCGAGTAGGATTGTTCGTCAGGTGTCTCGATGGTCACAGGGGGAGATTAAATCGACATGTCGAAATGTCAATATGGACTTTGGATGGTGATCGCGTTGGGCCTGATGGCCAGCGGTTGCCCGACCGCGGACGACGACGACGTCACTGGCGACGACGACGATGTGACCTCCGATGACGACGACGACACCGGCGATGACGACACCGGTGATGACGACACCGGCGACGACGACGACGACGACGACGACACCGGCGACGACGATTCCGGCGACGACGATTCCGGCGACGACGACGACGATGACGATGACGATGACGACGATGACTCCGCCGACGATGGCTGCGCGGACCGGACCGGCGGCGCCGTCATCACCGTCAACGCCTACAACGATCTCTTCACCTTCTGGATGACCGACAGCGCGTTCATCGACGACGCGATCAGCCGGGTCGGCACCAACGGCTTCGGGATGATGCTGTCCACCCCGCTGTCCGGCGCAGACTGCGACGCGAGCTGGAGCTGGCATCCGGATCCGGCGTCCGGCTCCTTCATCAACTCAGCGCCGTTCAACCCGCAGTGCATCGGCTCGCCCACCGAGGTCGAGGCCAACCTCGCCCTGTACCAGTCGGCCAACGCGGGCTGGTGTCCGATGACGGTGGGCGTGGTCAGCGTCAGCGACCAGCGCTGAGGCCGACTCCGACCTCTACTGCGGGACCGCCGGCGGCACCACGAACCAGGCGTTGACCTGGTCGAGGATGGCGCCGTTGCCGCGCAGCGTGATCTGGGCCTGGTACAGCTGGATCGCGTCCGTCTGGATCACGAACTGGTTGTCCCCGGCGACGATGTCCCAGCACAGCCCCAGGCCGGGCAGCGCGTCCGGGAACGTGTCGTTCCAGGTGTCGCTGTCGGAGTCGACGGCGTTCTCGGGGTTGCAGTCCACCGAGCCGTCGCCGTCCAGGTCGACGCCGCTGACGTTCACGACCACGTGGTCGATGAAGGCCATGACGTCGCCGCTGTCGCCGGGCATGTCCACCACCTCGATGGTGGCCTCCAGCGGCACCTGCCCGATGACCTCCTGGAGCGCGGACGTGACCGCCCCGGACACGGCGGAGTTGCTGCCCGAGCGCACGAACGGCAGCCCGTTGGCGTCCAACGAGCCGGAGGCCGTCGCTACGGCGGTCAGGTCGTACAGACCCAGGTGCCCGCTGTCCGCGTCCACCCCCACGAAGTTGATGTCCTGGCTCGCCAGGGCGTTGCCCGCCGAGCTCGCGGTGAAGCTGCCGTTGTTGTACTGGTCGTCCTCGTCGGTGATCTGCACGAGGATCCGGACCGAGTCCGACCGGTAGCCGGGGCAGTTCACGCTGCTCCCCGCGCAGCCGGTGATCCGACTGGTGGGACAGGCGCTGGGGGTCGCGATGCACTGCGCCGCCTGGAACAGGGCCTCATCGGCGCCGTAGTTGCTGGCCGACGAAGGGATCGCGTTCTGGGTGGTCGTGGCGTTCCCCGAGATCGAGGCCAGGTTGTGGATCGGGTAGCTGCTGCCGGAGCCGCCGTAGATGCCCGTGCCGCTCCAGAAGCTGGGCACGCAGCCGTACACCTGGGGATCGTCGATGCAGACGCTGGCGAGGCCGCACACCTGGTTGCCGCCGCAGTCCGCGTCCTCGGTGCACGCGCCGTACGTGTCGCAGGTCAGGTCGTTGATCACCGTGACCATGGCGCTGCGCATGGCGGCCATCTCGCCGTCCATGGAGCACGTCGTGTCGATCAGGAAGTAGGCATCCACCTCCTGGTAGTTGGTCGTGATGTCCACCGTGCCGACGGGCGGCGTGATCGGCGCGCGGGCGGGGCTGACGAACACGAGATCGCCGTTGTTGGCGGGGTTGTCCATCGCGTCGTTGGGGTTGGTGCCCAGGGCCGACTCGATCAGGTCCGTGCTGCCGTCCCCGTCCGTGTCCGGGGAGAGGAGATCGGTGCCCAGGGTCGTCTCGAACGCGTCTGACAGGCCGTCGTTGTCCGAGTCGGTGTCCTGGGAGTTGATGAGCCCGTCGCCGTCGCTGTCGATCACGCCCTCGACGCTGTCCAGCAGGCCGTCGCCGTCGCTGTCCAGGTCCTGGTAGTTGGGGGTGCCGTCCCCGTCCGTGTCGCCGGCGCCCTCGACGCTGTCGAGGATCCCGTCGTTGTCGCTGTCCAGGTCCATGTAGTCCGAGGTGCCGTCGCCGTCGCTGTCGAGCACGCCTTCGGTCTTGTCGGAGATGCCGTCGCCGTCGCTGTCGTCGTCCTGGAAGTTCGGGATCCCGTCGTTGTCCGCGTCGATGGTGCCCTCGACGCCGTCGGGGATGTTGTCCCCGTCGGAGTCCTCGTCGAGGTAGTCGGGCACCCCATCGGCGTCCGTGTCCACCGGCGGGGTGTTCTGGTTGCCGTCGCCGGCCTCGGCGCTGTCGGGGATCCCGTCGTTGTCCGAGTCGGTGTCCTGGAAGTCCGGCGTGCCGTCGCCGTCCGTGTCCACGGGCAGCGTGTCGGGGTTGTCGTCGCCGGCCTCGTCGAAGTCGTTGATCGAGTCGCCGTCGCTGTCCCAGTCCTCCTGGTCCGGCGTGCCGTCGCCGTCGGTGTCCGTGTCCTCGCCGCCCTCGTCCACGTTGAAGATCGTGTCGCCGTCCAGATCGTTCGGCGTGCCCTGGGGCTGCGTGGAGTCGTCATCGTCTCCCGCATCGTCGTCGTCGCCACCGCCACCGCCACCACCGCCGCCGCGGCTCAGCACGTTGCAGCCGGGCAGGACGAGCAGCACGGAGAGGAGCGCGATCAACAAGCGGGCAACGGAAGGGCGCATGCAGTCTCCGATTCGGGATGGGAGTCCCGGCAGTGCGCCACTCTGCCAGATCGGCTGGGGGCTCAGCGGGGCAAAAGGAGCATGTTGAGGCGTTGTGACAACGTGCGACACGCGGCGCAGGATCTACTTTGAGCGCCCCTGCCGCCTGACGGCCTTGGCCCGCGACGCCCGGTCCCGCCGTGCCTTGTCGGAGCGAGCCGCAGGGTCCTGCTGATAGAACAGCCGGAACTGCTCGTACAGGGCGGGATGCCGCTCCCGCAGCGCCCGCGGCCGCTCGAAGAAGAACTCCGTGGTCACGGCGAAGAACTCCGCCGCGTTGGTCGCCCCATAGGCGTCCAGCAGGGTGCGGCGGTTGCCGTCCAGATCATCGACGAGGGCCCGGTACTCGGCTCCCAGGACGCGAGCCCAGGCTGCGTACATGCCGCGCCGGGGCAGGACGGGGGCCCCCGCAGACGACGTCTCTTCGGAGTCGAGCTGGTGCGCGAACTCGTGAAAGACCACGTTGTGGCCATCGTTCGGATCCCGCGCGCCCCGCACCGCGTCGTCCCAGGACAGCACCAGCGTGCCCGCGCCCCAGGACTCCCCCACCCGTCGCTGGTCGCCGACCAGCAGGGTGCCGTCCGGCTGGAGCTGCTTGTGTTCGGAGACCCAGGAGGTCGGATACACGACCACGCTCTGCAGCCGCGGATACACCTCCTGGTCACCCTGGCCGATCAGCAGCAGACACGCCTGCGCGGCGATGCTGACCCGCACCGTGTCATCCACCACGAAGCCCCCGGCGCCCTCGAAGGACACGCGCTCGAGGAACACGGCGATGGTCTTGTCGAGTTCCTCGCGCTCGTCCGGCTCCAGGAGCAGCACGTGGGGCACGCCCTCGTCGATGATCGTCCCCCACGCGGCGGGGAAGGGCTCAGCCCGCAGCCGCTTGCGCTTGCGCCGCTTGAAGCCGAACAGGTCCCAGGCCACTCAGTCCTCGTCGGCGCGCAGCGCGATGGACGCCGAGTTGATGCAGTACCGCAGCCCGGTGGGGCCGGGTCCGTCTGGGAACACGTGGCCCAGGTGGCCCCCGCACTTCGCACACACCGTCTCGACCCGGCGCATGCCGAAGGAGGTGTCCGCGTGTTCCTCCACCGCGTCGCCCTCCAGCGGCGCCGTGAAGCTGGGCCAGCCGCAGCCCGACTCGAACTTCTCGGCCGACGCGAACAGCGGCTCCCCGCAGCCGCGGCACAGGTAGGTGCCCTTCGTGCTGGTGTTCCAGTAGGCGCCGGTGAAGGCGCGCTCGGTGCCCTTGTGGCGCAGGACCTGAAACGAATCCGGGGGCAGACGTCGCTGCCACTCGGCCTCGTCCAGGCTTCGGGGGTCGTCGGGCAGGTCATCCCAGTTGTCGCTCATGGGCCTCCGGGGGGGGCGGTGACGGACGCAGGATCGCACGAGTACCCTGCGCGCGATGGCTCCGCCACTGATCGGCATCCTCAAGATGGGCAGCACGCGCCTGAGCGAGACGCGGGCGCGACGCGGCGGCGACTACGACGCGTGGTTCCGGTCGTCGTTGGAGCCGCTCGGCGTGCGGTGCGTGACCGTCGATGCGGTCGCCGGCCCGCTGCCCGACACCGTGGACTGGGATGGCATGGTCATCACCGGCAGCCCCGCTTCGGTGCACCACCGCGCCCCCTGGAGCGAGGCGGCGGGCGCCTGGGTGGCGGCGCGGATCTGCGACGGGCTGCCCACCCTGGGGGTCTGCTACGGGCACCAGCTGATCGCTGACGTGCTCGGCGGTGAAACGCTGCCCAACCCCGGGGGCCCCGAGGTGGGCACGTTCGAGGTGGAGCTGCACACCGACGATCCCCTGTTCGCCGGCCTGCCCCCGACGTTCCTGGCCCACCTGATCCACTTCGACGCCGTCACGCGGCTCCCCCCGGGCGCCCGAGCCCTGGCCCGCTCGGATCGGACGGAGGTCCAGGCGTTCGGCGTCGGCGAGCACGTGCGCTGCGTGCAGTGGCATCCCGAGTTCGACGCCCCGGGCACGCGGGAGGCCCTGTTGCAGGACGTCGAGGCGCTCAGGCGCGCCGGCCAGGATCCCGAGGCCCTGCTGCAGGGGGTGGTCCCGTTGCCCTACGGGACGCGGATCCTCGAGAACTTCGTCCGGGGGTTCGTCCAGGGCCGCGCTCAATAGCTCCACAGCACGCTGCACACGGACCCGACGGAGACCCCGTCCAGGAACACGTCGCCGCAGCCATCGCATGCGTTCACGCCGTCGAACACGATGGAGGCCGAGCTCAGGATCGTGCCCCCGGGGCCGTCGTACACATCGACCACCACTGAGCCCGCGTCGGGCTCGGCGGCGCACAGGATGACCCCGCTCCAGAACTCCGCGCGCCACCAGGAGCCCGTGGCGCTGCCCATCCAGGGGGCGGTGAGCGCCCTCGCGGTGGCCGTCATGCTCAGGCTGCCCGACTGGTCGTAGCCGGGACCGATCGCGCCCAGCCCCGCCGTGGAGGCGCTGCGGGTCTGGCTGATGATCGTGCGCCCCTCCGGGAACACCAGCGCGAGGACGGACCCTGTCGGTGTGCCCTCGATGTCCACCGTGGCGCTCAGGTCGGGGCCCGAGTTCCAGGGCCCGGTGCTGTCGCTGGTGCCATCACCGTCCTGGACGAGCAGGCCGTCGAGCGCGATGGAGGAGAGACCCGGCGCCGGTCCAGCACCCACCCAGCCGAGCTCGAAGGAGCTGGCCGTGAAGCGGTTGGTCCACTCCTCGTACACGTCGCACTGCTCGTAGGTGACCAGGCGCTCGAGCTGCCCCGAAGCGGAGGCGCCACCCGAGGTACAGGACCCGGACCAGGACTCCAGGGTCTCTGCGTACACCCCGGGCCACACGCTCGTGCAGGGCGGGCCGACGGTGGTGCTCGCGGTGGAGTAGCCCGGGCACGAGCCGCTGGAGATCGTGGCGATCTCGGCCTCGATCTGGTCGAGCAGGGGGACCACGTTGTCGAGGAACGCCACGGTCACGGCCCAGTTCAGCGCGGCGCAGGAGTCGCCCGCCAGCACCCCGCTGAAGACCCCCGTGCACGGGACGAGGGCCGAGTCGTCGTCGTCGCCAGAGTCGTCGTCGTCGCCAGAGTCGTCGTCGCCAGAGTCGTCGTCGCCAGAGTCATCGTCGTCGCCAGAGTCATCGTCGTCGCCAGAGTCATCGTCGCCCGAGTCATCGTCGCCCGAGTCGTCGTCGTCCCCGGAGTCGTCGTCCGAGTCGTCGTCGTCCCCGGAGTCGTCGTCGTCCCCGGAGTCGACGTCGTCCCCGTAGTCGTCGTCGTCGTCATCGACCGTCGGCGGACAGCCGAGCGGCGAAGCGAGCAGGGCGGCGAACAGGAGAGAGTGGAGCCGGCTCGGACCCGCCGTCACCTCTACTCCTGGAGCCGCGGCATCAGCTCGACGAAGTTGCACGGCCGGAAGGTCGAATCCAGCTGGGTCGCGAAGATGCCGTCCCAGGCGTCCTTGCAGGCCCCCGTGCTGCCCGGCAGGGCGAACAGGTACGTACCGGACGCGACGCCGCCGGTGGCGCGGCTCTGGATCGTGCTCGTGCCGATCTTCTGGAACGAGATCCAGCGGAACAGCTCGCCGAAGCCCGGGATCTCCTTGTCGTAGACCCGATGGAACGCCTCGGGGGTCGTGTCCCGACCCGTCACCCCCGTGCCGCCGGTGCTGATCACGCAGTCCACCATGGGGTCGGCGATCCAGGCCCGCAGCTGGGCCTCGATGTCGTCGGGCTCGTCCCGGACGATCTTGCGGTCGGCCAGCTCGTGGCCCGCCTCCGTCAGCTTCTTCACCAGGGTGTCGCCGGACCGGTCCTCGGCCAGCGAGCGCGTGTCGGACACGGTGAGGATGGCGATGCGCACGGGCTTGAAGTCGCGAGGGGTTGTGATCTGCATGGAGCTAGGCTCGCTCCGGAGCGCGACGAACGCCACCCCATGCCTGTTACAGCGGTCTGCTCCCGGTCACCTCGCCGTAGTGCACCAGGTCGGGGCTGGGGAACGACTTGAAGAACGTCTGCCCGAACGGGTTCAGCTTGAACTCGTCGTTGAACATCGCGCCGAAGTAGAAGTGGCTCGTGGCCTGGGTCAGCTGCTCGTGCCGCAGGTCGACGAAGCCGGCCGCCGACATGTACTCGACCCAGTCCTCGCGCACGGGAACGAGCGCGCCGCCCCACAAGTCGAGCACGCCCTGAAGCTGGGCCTGCTCGTCTTCCGAGTACCGACCCGACCGCGCGAAGAGGTCCTTGATGTAGATCCGGCCCCCGGGGCGGAGCAGCCGGAACATCTCCGCGAACAGGCGCGCGGGGTCGTACGAGTAGTTGCTCGACTCGAAGAAGAAGACCAGATCGTAGCTTTGGTCCTCGAACGGGAGCTCGTGATAGTCCCCGACGTGCACCGACACGCGATCCGACACCCCCGCGGCGACGATGCGATCACGAGCGCTCGCGGCCTGGACCGGCGAGATCGTCACAGCGTCGATGCGCACGTCACCGAACGCATTGGCGAGATCCACGCTCGGCCCGCCGACGCCACAGCCCGCATCCAGGAGCGACTCCCCCGGCTGCACCCCTGCGCGCGCCGCGAGCGCGAGGTTGGATGCATAGGGCAGCGCCTCCCCGGCCAGCGCGGGGTTTGGCAAGAGGCCGGCCTGCAGGGTGGGGCTGCAGAACTCTACGTACTGGGCACTCACCCGGTCGTAGAGCTCGCTCGTCCTGCGGAGGAAGTCCCGGTTGTCTCCCCCGCTATTCGGGGCCACGACCGCTCTTGACCGCCGCAGTGAAGTCCTGGAGCGCCGCCTCGAACTCAGCCGCGTCCATGTTGACGAGCGTATCGATGATCGTCTGGGACACCTTGATGCCGGCGATCTTGATGGTGCGCTCGGGGTCGGCCATCAGCTCGGCACGGAACTCAGCGTCGGTGAGGATGCGGCCAATGAACTCGTTGGGAATCGAACTGGACATGATGGTCCTCCTTGCGCAAGAGAGTAGCGGAGGGGCCCGAGACACAGGTCGTGCGGACCCGAATTTGCTCGCTACCCGCTCCCAGCCACGTCTTCGGGTGACAGGCCGAGCAGCCGGGCGAAGATCGAGGTGAAGAGGTCGCGGCGGGACGCGTCCATGGCCTCGATTCGCGCCTTGAAGTACGCCTCGGCTCCGGGCAGCTTCAGCTCCCCGGCGATCCCGCGCGCCGTCTGAACGGCCTCGATGGCCTCGTCGACCATCATGTCCAGCCCGCCTTCGGCGAGCAGCTTCTTGCGCATCGCCGCGCCGTCCGTGTCCCCGCCGAACCGACACACCACGTAGGTCAGCGTTCCGCGCTTCTGGTCCTCTTCGGCGTCGAACGCGTCGTTGTACAGCTGCACCGCGAGCACGAGCTGCCCCACCATCGCGGACAACGGGTCCAGCAGCTCCCAACGATCCGCGTGGGCCAGGATCGCGGCGCCCGCGAGCACCAGCAGCTGGGAGCGACGCAGGACATCCCGCAGCGTGTCGACATCGCGCACGCCCGTGGTCTCGTGAAGGCGGTGCTCGAGCAACATCGCGTCGCCGTACTCCGCGAACAGGCCCCCGGCCAGCTCCCAGAAGCGACTGCCGGCGGGCACCACCCGTCCGAAGATGGCGTCCATCCGGGCCTGCAGCGCGGTGGACAGGAACAGGACCGTCCGCGGCTCCCCGATCTGCTCGTCGCAGAAGTCGTCGTGCACCCGGATCAGGAAGTAGCCCGTCAGCGCGGCCTCGGCGGCGTCGAGCACCGCAGAGTCGGGGATGTGCGCGCCGTCCCTGCGCAGCCGGTCCGCGATCCAGATCGGCAGCTGGAGCAGGGGCGTGGCGAGAGGGTTGAAGTAGTCCGGTGGCTCGTCCACGAGCAGGTAGCCGCGGCTGCGCAGCATGGTCGCGAAGGGAGCCTGCAGCGAGTCCGGCAGGCCGTCGTGAAAGGAGGTGAGCCGGCGCAGGATCTCCGCCTGGACCTGCGCGGGAGCGAGGGCTCCCATCAGTCGAGCACCTCGAAGATGCCCGCTTCCCGGACCCGGGCGGCGCGGCAGCGATTGAGCAGCAGCTCGGCCGGCCCGTCGTCGGGGTTGTTGCTCGCGAGCTCCGCGAACCCGCGCTCCGCGTCGGCGTACTGGCGCGCCCGCAGGGAGTCCAGGGCCTTGGAGAACGCGACTCCGCTCGCCTCCTTGGAGGCCCGTCGCTCTACAACGTCGGCGTCGAGGAGCTCGTAGATCCCCACCTCCTCGGTCTTGCCCTTCAGGCTCACCCGGCCCAGGGATCGCACCGACCACTGCTCATCGACCGGCAGGGCGTCGCGCGCGTCCTCGCTGAGCAGCACGGGGGTGGACCAGATCTTCGTGAGGCTCTCCAGACGCGCCGCCACGTTGACGGCGTCCGAGATGACCGTGCCCTCCATGCGCTGGGGCTCGCCGATCGTGCCCAGCATCAGCCGGCCGACGTGCACCCCGATGCCGATCCGGGTGGCGGCGAGGCCGCGCGCCACGCGCTCGCTGTTGAACGTCTCCAGCTCGCGGTTCATGGCCACCGCGGCCCGGCACGCGTCGGCCACGCCCCCCGGGAACAGCGCCATGATCGCGTCGCCGATGTACTTGTCCACGAAGCCGGAGTGCAGACGGATGGCCGAGCCAAGCCGGTCATGGCCGCAGAAACCGGCCGCGTCGTATCGGACCTTGAC
>CALAGR010000123.1 GCA_937891735.1 uncultured Pseudomonadota bacterium
CCGGGCAGCGCGCCGCCGCCGCGCACCGGGCAGACCGTGCAGGTGCCCTTCCCCGCCCCGCCGGGCCCGCCGGCTCCAGACCCCAGCGAGCAGGGGCCCCTGAGCGTCATCCGGTACGCCCCCGAGGGCGAGGTGCCCATCGCCCCGCACCTGTCGGTGACCTTCTCGCAGCCGATGATCGCCGTCTCGACCCAGGACGAGGCGGCGGCGCAGGTGCCCGTGACGATCACGCCGCAGCCCCCCGGGCAGTGGCGCTGGCTGGGCACCAAGACCGTGCTCTTCGAGCCCCTGGCGCGCTTCCCCATGGCCACCGAGTACAGCGTGCAGGTCCCTGCCGGCGCAGCGTCGGCGACCGGGGGCAGCCTCTCCGCGGCCCACCGGTTCACCTTCGCCACCCCGGCCCTGAAGCTGCTGGGGCAGCACCCCACCGGCGGGCCCCAGAGCCTCGATCCGGTCGTGTTCCTCAGCTTCGACCAGGCCATCGACCGGACCGCCCTGATGGCATCGATCTCGCTGCGGACCGGGGCCACCACCGTGCCGGTGCGCCTCGCCACCGAAGCGGAGGTGCAGGCGGACCCCAGCGTGCGCAGCATGGCCGCGTCCACCCCGCCCGACCGGTGGATCGCCCTCGTGCCCACCGCGCCCCTGCCCAAGGACACGCAGTTCACGGTGCGGGTCGCCAAGGGAGCGCCGTCCGCCGAGGGCCCCCGGGGCACGCCCACAGACCAGGCGTTCTCGTTTCGGACCTACGGGCCCCTGCGCCTGACCGAGCACCGCTGCTCCTGGGGTGACCGGTGCCCGCCCGAGTCCGACTGGTCCATCGGCTTCAGCAACGCGCTCGACGCCGCCGCCTTCGATGGCGCGGCCTGGACCGTAGCCCCCCAGGTGCGGGCCCTGGACGTGAGCGCCAGCGGAGCCTGGGTGAACATCCACTCGGTCAAGGCGGGACGCACCACCTACACCGTCACCGTGCCCGGGGGCCTGCGGGACGTGTACGGCCAGACCCTGGGTCGGGACACCGCCGTGACCTTCAAGGTCGGCCCCGGGGACAAGGCCCTGAGCGGGCCGCCGCGGGAGTTCATCGTGCTCGATCCGGGCGCGCCTCCGACCTTCCCCGTCTACAGCACGAACCACAGCGCGATCAAGATGCGGGTGTTCGCCGCGGAGCCTTCGGACTGGTCGGCGGTGTCCGCGTGGATGCGGGACCGGTACAACGAGCAGCGGGCCTCCACGCCTCCCCTGAAGCGGGTGGCGAGCGTGTCGATCCCCATCGAGTCGGTCCCGGACGACCTGGTGGAGACCAGCGTCGATCTGAAGCCGTACCTGCCGTCGGGGCGGGGCAACCTGCTCCTTTGGATCGAGCCGACGAGCCAGCCCCGCAACCGCTGGGAGCGCACCGACATCTTCGCCTGGGTCCAGGCCACCGACGTGGGCCTCGCGGCCTACACCGACCAGACCGAGCTGCTCGCCTGGGCCACGGACCTGCAGACGGGGGCGCCCGCGAAGGGGCTGCAGATGGTCATCGAGTCCGGCGCCGGCGAGGCCGCGCGGACCCCGGCGGCGGCGACGGACGCGCAGGGGCTGGCCACCCTGGCCCTGCCGTCGGTGCCCGCTGGGCCCCAGACCCTGGTGGCCCGGCGCGACGGGCAGGCGGTGGCGTTCCTGCCCCAGCAGGTGGGCTGGTGGAACCAGTACCCCGGCTGGTACCGCAACGAGGTCAGCGACGACCTGCGCTGGCTCGTGTACGACGACCGGGGCCTGTACCGGCCGGGCGAGACGGTGTCCGTCAAGGGCTACGTGCGGGCCATCGACCAGCGCCGGGGCGGGGACCTGCGGGCCTCGGAGGTGACGCGGGTGCTGTGGACCCTGAAGGGGCCGCGGTGGAACGAGCTGAGCTCCGGTGAGGCGCAGGTCAACGATCTGGGGGGCTTCCACCTCGCCCTCGCCCTGCCCCCCGACGTCAACCTGGGCAACGCCACCCTGGACCTGACCGCCGTCGATGGATCCGCCGCCGGCAGCCGCGCGTGGGCCCACAGCATCAAGATCGCCGAGTTCCGGCGCCCCGAGTTCGAGGTGAAGGCCACCGCCGATCCGGGGCCCTGGGTGCTGGGCGAGCACGCCGTGGTCGAGGTCTCGGCGGCCTACTTCGCGGGCGGAGGGCTGCCCGGGGCCGAGACCACCTGGACCGCCCAGACCGCGCCGGCGAGCTACAGCCCCCCGGGCTGGAGCGGCTGGTCGTTCGGCACCTGGACCGCCTGGTGGCGCTTCTGGGACCTGCCGTCCGGGCCGGACTGGCAGGACTGGCAGAGCCACCAGGGCGTCACAGACGGGCTGGGCACGCACCGGCTGCGCGTGGACTTCGAGCAGATGAACCCGCCGCGGCCCTGGAGCGTCATGACCGAGGCGACGGTCATGGACGTCAACCGCCAGGCCTGGACCGCCAAGAAGACGCTGCTCGTGCACCCCGGGTCGGTGTACGCGGGGCTCAAGACGGACAAGAGCTTCATCGGCGCCGACGAGCCGATCACCATCGAGGTCATCGCCGCCGACATCGACGGGCAGGTCAGCCCCGGACGGGCGGTCGAGGTCGCCCTGGAGCGGCTGGAGTGGAGCTACGAGCGCGGACGCTGGACCGAGGCCGCCGTGGACCGCTCGGTGTGCACGGTGACGAGCGCCGCGGATGCCCAGCGCTGCCGGTTCGAGCCGTCCCAGGGCGGCAGCTGGCGGGTGCGGGCCACCGTCACGGACGAGCACGGCCGCCCCAACCGCAGCGAGCTGCGCTTCTGGGTCAGCGGCGGCGCGGCGCGTCCCAACCGCGATCTGCAGGAAGAGGAGCTCACGTTGGTGCCCGACCAGCAGGAGTACCAGCCCGGCGACGTGGCCCGGATCCTGGTGCAGTCGCCGTTCGCGCCCTTCGAGGGGCTCGTGACGGTCCAGCGCTCCGGACTCGTCAGCAGTGAGCGGTTCCGCTCGCCTGGGGCCACTTGGGTCATCGAGGTGCCGATCACCGAGGCCCACCTGTCCCAGCTCACCGTGCAGGTGGACGCGGCCGGTGAGGCGGCCCGGCTGGACGCCAGCGGCAGACCCCTGGACAAGGCGCCGAAGCGGCCCGCGTTCGCCACCGGCCAGCTGCGGCTGAAGGTGCCCCCCGCGGTGCGCACGCTGAACCTGGACGTGGCCCCCGCGCAGCCGGAGCTGGAGCCCGGCTCGGCCACCTCGATCGCGCTGACGTTGACGGACGCGGACGGACAGCCCGTCGCCGGCGCCGAGCTCGCCCTGGCGGTGGTGGACGAGTCGGTGCTGGCCCTGACGGGCCACTCGCTGGTCGATCCCTTGGCCGTGTTCTACGCGGCGCGACCCGCCGGGGTGGCCACGAGCAAGCTGCGCTCCCACGTCCTGCTCGCCGACGCCGAGATCCTCGCCGCCGCGGCGGCCGGCCCCGGCGGGGGAGGCGCTCCCGAGACGGGCGCCATGCCCCCGCCCAGCGTGTCCGCGCCGCGCAAGACCATGGACTCCCGCTCCCGGGGGGGCGACCGCATGGAGATGATGATGGACGCGTCGCCCGACATGGACGACGAGGGGGGCTCCAGGGAGCCGGAGCCGCTCGAAGAGGCCTCCGAGGCCCCCACCTCCGAGGACGGCGGGGACGTCGCGATCCGCAGGGTGTTCGACGCCCTGGCCCTCTTCGCCCCCCAGGTGCGCACCGACGCGGCGGGCAAGGCCACCGTGCCCCTGACCCTGCCGGACTCGCTCACCCGCTACCGGGTGATGGTGATCGCGGTGGCCGGCGGGACCCTCTTCGGCTCTGGCGAGTCCACGATCACCGCGCGCAAGCCGCTGATGGTGCGTCCCTCTCCGCCGCGGTTCCTGAACTTCGGGGACGAGCTCGAGCTGCCGGTCATCGTCCAGAACCAGACCCGGGCCCCGATGGAGGTGGAGGTCGCCATGCGCACCTCGAACCTCGCCCTGCGCGGCGGCGCCTTCGCCAACGGGGCAGCGGTGCGGGTCACCGTGCCAGCCCAGGATCGCGCCGAGGTGCGCTTCCCCGCGGCGGCCCGGATGGCCGGCACGGCGCGCTTCCAGGTGCTGGCCCTGAGCGGCAAGGGCGCCACCGAGTCCAGCGACGCCGCCGAGCAGGACCTGCCGGTGTGGACCCCCGCCACCTCCGAGGCGTTCGCCACCTACGGCGAGATCGACGACGGCGTGCTGGTGCAGCCGGTGCAGACCCCGGGCGCGGTGTGGCCGCAGTTCGGCGGACTGGAGATCACGACCTCGTCCACCGCCATGCAGGCCCTGACCGACGCGGTGATCTACCTGGTGCGCTACCCCTTCGAGTGCGCCGAGCAGCTCAGCTCCAGGATCCTGGGGATCGCCGCGCTGCGCGACGTGCTGACCGCCTTCGAGGCCGACGAGCTGCCGTCGGTGCAGGAGCTGGAGAAGACCGTCGCCGCGGATCTCGATCTGCTGAAGCGCCGGCAGAACCCCGACGGCGGCTTCGGGTTCTGGCGACGGGGCCAGGAGTCGTGGCCGTGGGTGTCGATCCACGCCGCCCACGCGATGGCCCGCGCCGACCTCAAGGGCTACACGGTGGATCCCGGGATGCGACAGCGTGCCCTGAGCTACCTGCGCACCATAGACAGCCACATCCCGAGCTGGTACTCGGTGGAGTCACGTCGCACGATCATCGCCTACGCGGTGGCCACCCGGGACCTCCTGGGAGACAAGCCCATCGCCCGGGCCCGCACCCTTTGGAGCACCGCCGGGGTGGACGGCCTGTCCAACGAGGCCCTGGGCTGGCTGATGCCCGTCCTGCACGGGGCCGGGGACACCGACGCGGTGGCGAGCATCGAGCGCCACTTCCTCAACAACGTCTCCGAGACGTCGGCCATGGCCCACTTCGTGGACTCCTACAGCGACGGCGCCCACGTGCTGATGCACAGCGACCGCCGGGCCGACGCCATCGTGCTCGAGGCCATGATCCGGGTGCGGCCGGACTCGGACCTGATCGTCAAGGTGGTCAAGGGCCTGATGGCCCAGCGCACCCGCGGACGCTGGCTCAACACCCAGGAGAACGTGTTCGTGCTGCTGGCCCTGGACCGGTACTTCAACGTGTTCGAGAAGGAGACCCCGGACTTCGTGGCCCGGGCCTGGCTCGGGGACGACTTCGCCGGCGAGCACACCTTCCGTGGCCGCAGCACCGAGCGCGCCTACATCGGCGTGCCCATGGCGCAGCTGGCGGCCACCCCCGGCGCCCAGCCCCTGACGCTGCAGAAGGACGGCGTGGGCCGGATGTACTACCGGATCGGGCTGACCTACGCCCCTCGGAGCCTCGCCCTGGAGCCCGCGGACCGGGGCTTCGCCCTCGATCGCCGCTACGAGGCGGTGGACGATCCCAGCGACGTGAGCCGGGACGAGGACGGCACCTGGCGGATCCGCGCGGGGTCCCGGGTGCGCGTGCGCCTGACGATGGTGGCTCCGGGCCGGCGCTACCACGTCGCCCTGGTGGATCCCCTGCCCGCGGGGCTGGAGCCCGTCAACCCCGAGCTCGCCACCTCCGCCAGCGCGCCCCCCGATTTGGGCGGCGACGACGATCCGACCAGTCCCTCCGGCTACTGGTGGTGGTGGCGTCCATGGTACGAGCACGAGAACCTGCGGGACGAGCGCGTGGAGGCCTTCACGAGCCTGCTGTGGGCGGGGGTGCACCGGTACAACTACATCGCCCGGGCGACGACGCCGGGCAACTTCGTGGTGCCTCCGACCCGCGCCGAGGAGATGTACAGTCCCGAGACGTTCGGCCGCACGGCCTCTGATCGGGTGATCATCGAGTAGCCCTCCGGAGTCGCAATGGACGGCTCGTTTGCAGGAGGCTGATGTCCCCACTGACCCATGCGGAAGAGCACCAAGGGATTCACGCTCATCGAGCTCATGATCGTCGTGTCGGTCATCGGGATCCTGGCGTCCCTGGCGATCCCCGGGTACGAGCGCATGCTCCTGAGGGCGAAGCGGGCGGAGCTGCCCTTGAACCTGGACGGGATCCGGCTCAGCGAGCAGAGCTACCACCACGAGTGGGGGTACTACACCGCCTGCGTGCTGGCCCCAGCGCAGATCCCGGGCCGCAACCGGGCGCCGTTCCCCGCCACGTTCACGACGAACCTGGACTGGAACATGCTCGGCTGGCTCCCCGAGGGACAGATCTACGGGCAGTACGAGGTCCAGACGAACGGCGCCAACGGCCTGACCGCGGACCTCACGGCGTCCGGGTTCGGGGACATCGACGGGGACGGGAACTACGCCCACTTCCTGGCCAACAAGGCCAGCAAGCCCTTCATGGCGACCCCCACCAACGTCTATTGATCCGACGGGCGCTCCCCGTCCTCGCGGCGCTGCTGGTCCTCGGGTGCGCCGATCCGCCGCCCCAGGACGACGAGCCGGCCCCCACCGAGGTCGTGGCTCCGACCGTCCTCGCGGGGCTGCTCAACCCCGGCGCGGAGCCTCGCTCCGATGCCCTGGACGCGGCGCTGGCGCAGGCCTGGGCCGACCGTCCCGCGGGCTACGTCCCGCGCACCCGGCACCTGGTGGAGCCCGCCGGCCTGCAGCCGAAGTACATCAACCGGCTGTTCCTGCAGACCAGCCCCTACCTGCTCCAGCACGCCCACAACCCGGTGGACTGGTACCCCTGGGGGGACGAGGCGTTCGAGGCCGCGCGCCGGCTCGACCGGCCCGTGCTCCTCTCGGTGGGCTACTCCACATGCCACTGGTGCCACGTCATGGAGGAGGAGTCGTTCGAGGACGACGAGATCGCGGCCTACCTCAACGCGAACTTCATCTGCATCAAGGTGGATCGGGAAGAGCGGCCGGATGTGGACTCGATCTACATGACCGCCCTGCACGCCCTGCAGCAGAGGGGCGGCTGGCCGATGAACATGTTCCTCACCCCGGATCGGCAGCCGTTCTATGGGGGCACCTACTTCCCGCCCCGGGACGGCGCGCCGGGAGGCCAACCGGGCTTCCTGACGGTGCTGACCCAGATCACCGCCGGCTGGACCGAGGAACGCGCGAAGATCACCAGCACCGCCAGCCAGCTCGAGGCCCTGATCCAGCGGCGCCTCGGGCCCCAGTACATCACGCCGATCGGGGTCATCGGGGCCTCCGTGCTGACCCAGACGGTGGTCGCCGTGGGCACGGAGTTCGATGACGAGTGGGGCGGGCTGAGCCGCCGCAGCAAGTTCCCCAGCAGCACGCCGGTGCGCTTCCTCCTCCGGGAGCACCGGCGCTCGGGGAACACGGGGGCGCGGCGCATGGCGCAGCTGACCCTGACGAAGATGGCCGCCGGGGGCATCAACGACCAGGTGGGCGGCGGCTTCCACCGCTACTCCACCGACTCGCTATGGCTCGTGCCCCACTTCGAGAAGATGCTGTACGACAACGCGCTGCTCGCGGTGGTGTACCTGGAGGGCTGGCAGGCCACAGGCGATCCCGAGCACGCGGACACGGCGCGCTCGATCCTGCGGTACGTCGAGCGGGAGATTGTGGCGCCCGGGGGCGCGTTCTACTCGGCCACCGACGCCGACAGCCCCAACCCCGCCGGGGAGCGCGAGGAGGGCTGGTATTTCACCTGGACGCCCGCCGAGGTCGCCCTGGTAGCAGGCCCCGCCGGCGCCGCCCTCGCCACCGCGGCCTGGGGACTGACCCCCGCCGGCAACTTCGAGCACCGCAACATCCCGTGGCGACAGCGGTCGCTGGCGGACACGGCCCAGGCGCTGGGCCGGCCCCTGGACGAGGTGCAGGCCGAGCTGGAGCAGCTCGAGGACGCCCTGTACGCGTCCCGCAGCACCCGGCCCCCGCCGCTGCTGGACGACAAGATCCTGACCGCCTGGAACGGCCTGATGATCTCGGCCTTCGCCACCGCGGCCCGGGACTTCGCCGAGCCCCGGTATGCGGACGTGGCGCGCCGCGCGGCGGGCTTCCTGCTCGACAACCTGCGGCGCGACGGCACGCTGTACCGCGCCTTCAAGGACGGCAGGGTGGGGGCGACAGGGATCCTCGACGACCACGCGTTCCTGTGCGCGGGGCTGCTCGATCTGTTCGAGGCCACCGGCGAGGCCCGCTGGCTCCAGGCGGCCATCGATCTCGACGCGCAGCTGGCCCTGCGGTTCGCGGATCCGACGGGGGGCTGGTTCCTGACCGCTTCGGACGGTGAGAAGCTCCTGGCCCGCGAGAAGCCGACGAGCGACGGGGCCGAGCCCAGCGGCAACTCGGTGCACGTGTTGAACCTGCTGCGTCTGGCAGAGCTGACCACGGACCCGAGCTACCGCACCCGGGCCGAAGCCGCGATGAAGGCCGTGGAGGGCACGCTGACGCGGGCGCCCATGCAGCTCAGCACGATGCTGCTGGGGGTGGACTGGACGCTGGATCGACCCGCCGAGATCGCGATCATCGCGCCGCCGGGGGGCCTGGAGGAGGCCCGGTCCTTCGAGCGGGAGCTGGGCAAGCGGTTCCTGCCCAACAAGGTCGCGGTGGTGCTGCAGGAAGGTGCGCCCCTGGCCGCGGCGAGCGCGCTGGTCCCGTGGCTGCAGGGGAAGAAGGCCCGCGGCGGGCAGGTCACCGCCTATGTGTGCGAAGCGGGGATCTGCGAGCTGCCGGCGGAGACGCCCGAGGCGTTCGGGGCCCAGCTGGACGAACACACCCACGCCGGAGCTGCGGCGCGCTAGCTGGCCCGGACCGGTATCCTTCCGGCGTGAACGAGCCCCAGCCCCAGATCATCGACGCCTGGATCCAACACCCCACGCCGGAGTTCCTGGGGCGCGACATGTTCGCGAGCCTGCGGCGCTGGCTGGGCATCACCGAGCTCCCCGACAGCATCCCCCCCGAGTTCACGCTCATGGCGCTGGACGCGGCGGGGATCCAGCGCGCCCTCGTGTCCGCGTGGTGGGGCCCGGATGGCCCGCTGCTGTCCAACGACGACGTCGCGGCCCTCGTCGCTGCGCACCCGGACCGGCTGACGGGGATCGCCAGCGTCGATCTGCGGCGCCCCATGCAGGCCGTCGCCGAGCTGCGCCGGCGCGTGACCGAGGATGGCTTTCGCGGGCTGCGCCTGCTGCCCTGGCTTTGGGAGCTGGCGCCCGACGACCGGCTGTACTACCCGCTGTACGCGGCCTGCGTGGAGCTGGGGGTGCCCTTCTGCTTGCAGGTGGGGCACACCGGGCCGCTCATGCCGAGCGAGTTCGGGCGTCCCATCCCCCACCTGGAGCGGGTGGCCCTCGACTTCCCGGAGCTGACCATCGTGGCCGGGCACATCGGCGCGCCCTGGACGGCGGAGATGGTCTTCCTGGCCCGGAAGTTCGACAACGTCTACATCGACACGTCCGCCTACCGGCCGTCCCGCTACCCCGCCGAGCTCGTCGATCTGCTGCGCTCGGGAGGCCGCCGCAAGGTCCTGTTCGGCTCGAACTGGCCGATGATCAACCCGTCCTCGTGCCTCAGCCAGCTGCCCGCGCTGGGGCTGGATGACGAGGCCACGCGCATGTTCCTTCACGACAACGCGGCCCGTGTCTTCGGGATCTGACCCCTCGCGCCGGGCCCTGCAGCCGAGCAGCGACCAGAGCCTGGGCGGCCTGCCCGCGGACGTCCTGGCCAAGGCAGCCCAGCGGGTGGCCTACCTGCCGGTGCTCGCCACCGTCGTGTTCGTGGTGGCCATGGGGCTGCTGACCACGGTGACCGGCGCGACCTCGCAGTCCTTCTTCCAGCGGGAGGTGTGCCTGGCGGGGGTGCTGATCTCGGTCGGCTTCGCCATCGCGCTGCGCTGGGGCAGGCTGTCCCCGGGACACACGTTCGAGGCGGGCATGGTGTTCCAGGCCCTCGTGGCCCTGAGCATCGCGTGGCTGGAGATGCCGCGCTTCGTGGTGACCACGTTCACCACCGCCGGGATCTCGGGCCTGTGCGTGTGGCAGCTGCTGGTCCCCGCCCTCATCCCCATGAAGACCTGGAAGCGGGTGATGGCCGCCACGGGCACCACGTTGATGCTCCCCGGCGTGTCCAAGACCCTGGTGACCCTGGGCGTGTCGGTGGATCAGCCCGCGGTGTGGGTCACGACGATGCCGGTGGCGGTGTGCGGCGCGCTGGGCGTGCTGATCGGTCAGATCCTGTACGACCTGGGGCGCTCGGTGGGACAGGCGCGGCTCATGGGCAACTACGAGCTCGTGGAGCGGCTGCGCACCGGCGGCATGGGCGAGGTGTGGCGAGCCGAGCACCGGCTGCTGGCGCGTCCCGCTGCGGTCAAGCTGATCCGGCCCGAGCTGCTGGTGCACGAGGGTGAAGCGGTGGAGGCCGCCCGGGCGCGGTTCGAGCGGGAGGCCCGCGCCACCGCGAGCCTGAAGTCCCCCCACACCGTCGAGCTGTACGACTACGGCGTGGGCAGCGACGGCAGCTTCTTCTACGTCATGGAGCTGCTCGACGGGCTCACGCTGCGGGAGCTCATCGACGAGGCCGGTCCGCTGCCCCCGGGGCGGGTCATCCACCTCGTGCGGCAGGCCTGCGCGTCCCTGCAGGAGGCCCACGGGCAGGGCCTCGTGCACCGCGACGTGAAGCCCGCGAACATCCTGGCCTGCATGCAGGGCACCTCGGCGGACTTCGTCAAGGTGCTCGACTTCGGACTCGTCAAGCCCTTCGACCCCCGGGCCGCCCAGGAGTCGGGGTCCATCTCGCGGCCCACCCTGTCCGGGTCCGAGTTCGACTCGAAGGCGGTCGACGCGACCCTTGCGGGCACGCTGCGGGGCACGCCGGAGACCATGGCCCCCGAGACGATCCTGGGGCGGGTGATCGATCACCGCGCCGACATCTACGCCCTGGGCTGCATCGCCTACTACCTGGTGACCGCCAAGCGCCTCTTCAGCGGGAACATGCTCGCGGTGCTGTGGGGACACCGCACCCTGGAGCCGGTGCCGCCGGCGGAGCGCCTGGGCATGCCGGTGCCCGATGACCTGTCCGCGGTGATCCTGCGGTGCCTGGCCAAGGATCCGGTGGACCGCTACCAGTCGGCCAAGGCCTTCGCCCAGGCCCTGGATGACTGCGCCGACGCCGGCACCTGGACCAGCGCGAACGCCGAGGCGTGGTGGGCCACCCTGCGGCCCGCGCCGGCGGACGCCGCGTCCGGAACCGGCTTCTCCCAGGTCGTCCTGGATCCGACGGTCTCGCTGGATGGGCTCGAGGTCGGCGGGGATCCCGCGACCCGCCCGGAGACATCCTGACGAGACGGCTCGGCGGCGGAGCACGGTGTAGATTGCGCGGCATGCAGCGCCGCCTCTTCCCCTTCGCCCTCGCCCTGCTCATCGGCTGCCCCACGGAGGCGCCGGAGCCCGGGGTTCCCCCCATCGAGCTGGAGATCGCTCCCCACAACGAAGGGACCAACGATCTGCACGCGATGCTGCCCTGGCCCTCGGACGCGTGGCTGGTGGCGGACGCGACGACGAACACCGGGTTCCGGCTCGCGTACGACGAGGCCGCGATCCCCCGCAACCGGAACGGCGACTTCTTCGAGCCCTCCCCCTACACGCGGCTCGACGGGTTCAGCCCCGCGTCCCAGCCCATGACGACGTTCGGCGACGGGCTGGACACGAGCAACCTCGCCGTGGAGGGCGAGTTCGACGAGTCCCTGGCTCCGACCTCGCCGACCCTGCTCATCAACGTGGACACCGGGGCCCTGGTGGCCCACTTCGTCCAGAACGACATGCGGGTGGAGGAACTGGAGCCCGGCTCCCCGACGATGGTGTACCTGCACCCGGCGGCCCGCCTCCAAGAGGACACCACCTACGGGGTCGCGTTCCGCAACACGATCCGCACGGTCGCCGGGGCCGAGGTCGAGGAGAACCCCGTCTTCGCCGCCCTGCGCGATGGAACGGTCACCACCTCGTCGGTGATCGAGGGGCGCCGGGCCGCGCACGACCGGATGTTCACGGCCCTGGAGGACCTGAACGTGCCGCGGGCCGATCTGGTCGCCGGCTGGACCTTTCACACCGCGAGCACCGAGGCGATCACGAGCGATCTGCTGACCATCCGGGACGACGCCATGGAGCGCGTGCCCGTCGGCGGCGGCGAGTGCACGGTGGACAACGTGGACGTGTACCAGCAGGAGGAGTGCGCGCCGGAGGCCGTGGACTGCGTGCAGAACGACCAGCTGCGGTACCGGATCTTCGGCACGTTCAAGGCGCCGCTGTACATGGAGCGCCTGTACCCCCCGACCCTCGCCCACCGGGACCCCGTGACCGATCTGCCCGCGTTCAACGAGTGGCACGACGTCAGCTTCACGATGATCGTCCCCCACGTCGCGTACGAGCAGAACGACGCGCGCTTCGTCACCTACGGCCACGGGCTCATGGGGAGCCAGGGCGAGGTCAAGGGCGGCTTCCCCCGGACGATGGCCGCGAACCACAACATGGTGCTGGTGGCGGCCGACATGCACGGCATGTCCGAGTGGGACATCGTCAGCATCGGGACCGCGCTGTCGGACATGAGCCTGTTCGTCAACGTCACCGAGCGGCTGATGCAGGGCGTGGTGAACTGGCTGGTGATGACCCGCAGCTTCAAGGGCGCGTGCAGCAACCTGCCGGAGCTGGCCGACTGGGGCGTCCCGACCCAGCTCCCCATCGACACGACCCAGGACCCGTACTACATCGGGATCTCCCAGGGCTCCATCATGGGCATGGTCTACAACGGCGTGTCCCAGGACGTGCACAAGGCGGCGCTGATGGTGGGCGGGCAGAACTACTCGGTCATGATCCCGCGCAGCAGCGACTTCCCGGACTACGAGGCGATCTTCCTGCCCTGGTACAGCCGCCGCCTGGACCAGCAGATCATGCTCGCGCTGATCATGAGCCTGTGGGACAAGAGCGAGCCCAACTCCTACGTGCCCCACCTGGTCACCGACCCGCTGCCCGGCACGCCGGTCAAGCAGATCCTGCATCAGGTGGCGGTGAACGACAGCCAGGTGCCCAACCTCGCGTCCGAGCAGGCCGCGCGCACGATGGGGATCCCGCTGCTGACCCCCACCAGCAAGGGGGTCTGGGGCCTGGACACGGTCACCGGCGCGGATGCCCCCGGCTCGGCGATGGTGTACTTCAACTTCGATCGGGAGCTCGGGGTGGAGGGCAACGTGCCGCCGGACGAGGACAACGACGTGCACGGCGACCAGCGCTTCCTGTTGGCCGCCCAGCTGCAGATCGACGCCTTCCTGCGGCCCGACGGCGCCATCGTGGACTTCTGCGCCCAGGACGACGCCGGAGCCGGCTGCAGCCCGGAGTAGGCGGTGCTCGAAGCGGGGGACATCCTCGGGAACTACCGGATCGGCGGAGTGCTCGGGGAGGGCGGCTTCGCCTGGGTGTACGCCGGCGTGCACGTCTCGTTGGGGCACCAGGTCGCCATCAAGGTCCTGCTGGACCACCACGTGGTCAAGGACTCGATCCGCGCGCGCTTCCTGGATGAAGCCCGGCTGCAAGCCAACATGGGGCATCCGCACATCGTGCGGGTGCACGACATCATCGCGGAGCCGGGGGTGGCGGCGATGGTGCTCGAGCACGTGGACGGCGGCACGCTGTCGGATCTGCTGGAGGACACCGGGGGTCCCCTGCCCGCCCCCGACGTGCGCCGGATCGGAGAGCAGCTGCTGTCCGCGCTGGGCCACGCGCACCGGTCCGGGGTGACCCACCGGGACGTCAAGCCCTCCAACCTGCTGCTGCGCGCCGACCGCCCCCTGCAGGCGCTGCTCGGCGACTTCGGCATCGCGCGGGTCCGGGGCGAGCTCCGGGGTCGCAAGGCGTCCACCGCGGTGGGGGCGACCCTGGGCACGGTCGCCTACGCGAGCCCCGAGCAGCTCGCCGATCCGCGGGCGGTGGACGGTCGGAGCGACCTCTGGTCGGCGGCGGTGCTGCTGCTGGAGGCCGCGACGGGCGTGCATCCCTTCGAGACCGGCACCGACATGTCCACCATGAAGGCGATCACCGACGCGCGCCCCGAGATCCCCGAGTGGCTGCTCAGGCGGGAGCCGGCGCTGGTGGCCGCGCTGCGGGGTGCGCTCAGGAGCCGGCCCGAAGAGCGGTGGCCCACCGCGGAGCGGTTCGCCGAAGAGCTGGCGCGCACCCAGGCTCCGCCCTCGGAGGCGCCGCCGTCGGAGGCGCCGCCGACCAGGATCCCGCAGGCGAAGGTGCAGCCGGTCGCCCCGCCGCCTCCGGTCGTGCAGGCGCCATCGGGGGGCGGCGCGCTCAAGTGGCTCATCCTGCTGGTGGGCGCCGTGCTGACGGCGGCGCTCCTGGTGTGGGCGCTCCGCCCGGCCGGCCTCGGCCCCGC
>CALAGR010000124.1 GCA_937891735.1 uncultured Pseudomonadota bacterium
GGACCGGCCACGGCCGCAGCGACGGCGGCGGCCACCAGCAGGCGCAGGATCCCGACGGGGCGACGCTCCCGCAGGGCCGCGGCCCCGAGCACGAGGCCCACGGCGAGCAGCGACAGGGCCGCTGTCTGCTTGCTGAGCAGCGCGGCGGTGGCGGCGAGGCCGGCCAGGACGCTGAAGGCCCAGCGCTCGGTGCGGGCCGCGGCCAGGAGGCAAGCGGCGGTCAGGGCCACGAACGCACACAGCCCGTTCTCGAGCAGCAGGTGGCGCTGCATGCCGGCCCACAGGGGGGAGGCCGCGAGCACGGCGGCGGACAAGCTCCCGGCCAGGAGTGGACGGGCGTGCGCGGAGCGGAGGCCACCCTCCACGCCGAGCCAGGCGGTGCCGAGCAGCGCGAGCAGGCCCCACCCGAGGCCCACCAGGGCGGGCCCGTCGCCGTCGAGGTCGGTCACGCCGGCCCAGGCGGCCGCGATCCCCGTGACGGCGTAGGCGAGCGCGGGGTACTCGCCGAAGTCCTGGGTGTAGCTCGACCACAGGGCGCTGCCCGCCCCGTCCGCGTGCGTCTGCCCCCAGAACAGCTCGACCGCGCCCAGCACCCCGAGCTCGTCTCCGTCGGGCAGCCCGTCGTCCAGCCACAGCCAGCCGATGGCGATCGACAGGTGCGCGCAGAGCACGGCGAGGAGCAAGGTCACGGCGCGGGCTCGGCCCATGGCCGGATCATCGCACGGTGACGATCTGGTCGGCCCAGGGCCGGGTGCTATGGTTCGGCGTGATGGGTCCTCGCTTCGCGCTGCTCGCTGCCTTCGTGTCGCTCGCCGGCTGCCCCGTGGAGCCGGTGATCCCGGACACACCGGACGCTCCCTACTCGGCGGCCCGCGTCGTGGAGCGCCTGGCGGTGACCGGCGACACGGTGCTCGATCTGCCCCGCGGCGAGACCATCGCCCTGGGGCTGTCGGCGTGGTTCGCAGGGGATGAGGAATCCACGGACGTGAGCGCCGCGGCGGCGTGGCAGGTGGGCGACACGTCCATCGCGACGGTGAACGAAGACGGGGAGATCCTGGGCGTCACGGAGGGCGCCACGACCGCCTGGGGGCTGTACGGAGGGATCCCGTCCGAGCCGGTGGCGGTGCTGGTCACCCGCGGGCTGTGGAACGTGGACTTCGTGGACGGCGGCACGGGCGTGCAGGGCAAGCTGCTCGACGTCGAGCTCGTGGCGACGGACACGACGTTCTCGGACACCGAGTCCATCGTGCTCACCATCGACGGCCTGACCCCGTTCGGCATGGACCGGACCGAGGATCCCTGGTGGGGCCTCGTGGACGGCGCCCCCAACCGGTATCGCGCCCGCTTCCTGGTTCCGCCCACGGCCACGCCGGGCGCCCACCTGGTCAACGTGACCCTGGACGGACGGGCCCCCGAGTCGGGCATCGCGGTGCAGATCAACGCCAACACGGCGTTCGGCGATGTCCGGGACTGCTCCTACTTCGCGAGCGACCCGGCGAGCAACTGGACCTTCCAGGCAGACGGGAACAACGCCCGCACCTGGCTCGTCGGCATGCTCGGACGGAACACGAACACCCGCATCACGGCCCGGTCCTCGACCGCCGGGGACGTGGATCCGTGGCTCGCGGTGTGGAGCCTCACGGGGGGCCTCATCGCCACCTCCGACGACGACCCGTCCCTCTCCGCCGGGGAGGCAGGCGTGCAGATCACGTCGCTGGAGGACGTCTTCGACGACGCGTTCTACGTGACCGCCGCCATCTCTCCCAACTCGACGGCCGCCGAAGCCGGGGGCTCGATGGTCACAGGGTGCGCGGTCGAGACGCTGCCCGATCCGATGATGACGGCGAGCAACCAGGCCACGCTGTTCGACGCCGACGGCACGAACATCTCGCCCGGCGGGTCCACCGAGGCCGCGGTGTTCAACAGCGCCCTGTCCGGGGACGTGGCCCGCGCCTGGGTCTACCTGGACGTGCAGGTCGCGCAGCCGGAGGTGCTGTCCTTCTGGCTCACCTCCCCGGCGGGCACCGCCGTGGAGCTGGTGTCGCCCCAGTGGTCCTCGGAGTGGCTGCAGGACGGCGGCGGCTGGATCGGGGTGGTGGGTGGACCCAGCCCGTTCATCCCGACGGCGGACGAGTTCACCAACCCCTCGACGAGCGACGGCACGCTGGAGTTCGCGGGGGAGGCGGCGGCCGGCACCTGGACGGTCTCCGCCCAGCTGAGCGCCGTCGGGTCTGGCGGGACGTGGTTCGATGCCCTGCTCTGGATCGAGATCGACTGACACCGCGGGGCGCCGCCCCGAACGCGCTTGCACCGGGCAGCCACATCCTCTATTAGGAGCGAGCCTCGGCGGAGGGGCCCGCCGGATGCGGGCCGCCGGGGTACCCGGTCGAGGCACTGGCCCTGCGGATCGACCGGGAGGAAGGGAGCAGCTTGCCGCGCAACGACGCTGACATCCTCAGGCTCGATCTCCGTCCGCCCCACGGCGACCCTGAGGGGGGTCTGGAGCTGGCGGACATCGAGGCCGTGCGGGTCGTGCTCCGGGGCGGATCGCCCATCGACTGGCATCGCCTGAACTACCGCGATCTGCATCACGTGGACGACCTCCTGCGGGCGAACCTGCTGGATCCGTCGGACCCACGGGACGTGGCGCGGCTGGAGTACCTGCACCGGGAGGCGCTGCGCTACCTGCGCCGCAACTTCACGTTTCGTTTCCCCCAGGAGGTCGAGCGGCCCGCGGACGTGCGCCACCTGTTCCTGTACGCGAGCGAGGTCGGCCGGCTGAACCGGGTCCAGATCCTGTCCTGCGTCGTGCTCAAGACGATGCACACGATCAACCACCTGGAGGCGCGCGAGCTGCTGCTCGAGACGAGCATCTCCGAGGCCCAGCTCATCACCGTGATGGAGCAGCAGGTGCTGGCGCGGGCCCAGGCGCTGACGGATCACGGGCTGCCCGTCGTGCACTTCTACGGGTCCCGCAAGACGCGCGACAGCATGGTCAGCAAGCTGCTGAGCAAGAAGGCGGCCCGGGCGAGCGACATCCTGGACAAGCTGCGGTTCCGCGTCGTGACCGAGACCCGGGACGACGTCGTGCCCGTGCTGGCCTACATGCTGCGGCACGTGTTCCCCTGGAACCACGTCACGTCGGGCCAGAGCACGAACAAGCTGCTCGATCTGCACCGGTGGCTCGAGGAGCGGGACGCCACGCGCCCGTTCCTGGAGGGGCTGCAGGTGGACGTGGACATCGAAGAGACGGCGTCCACGCAGGTCAACGAGTTCAGCGGCGAGAACTACCGGATGATCAACTTCATCGTGGACGTGCCGGTGCGGCTCGACCACCTGGTGTCGCGCTCGGGCGATCCCTGGATGCTCCAGAAGGGCTCGATCGTGTACGTGGCGTGCGAGTTCCAGATCGTCGATCAGGAGACGGCGTGGCTGAACGAGCGGGGCGAGAACAGCCACGGGCGGTACAAGCTGCGCCAGCGGGAGAAGGTCGGTGAGCGGCTGATGTGGGGGCTGCTCCGGGAGCGGCGACGCAGCGGCGAGGACCGGCCCTCGGGCTCGCTGCGCATGGCCCGGCCGCCGCAGACCCGCAGCGCGCTGGAGCTGCTCGTGCAGGACGACTCGGACGCAGACGCGCCGGTGCCCAAGCCGGTGCGGCCGCCGGAGCCCGCCCCGTTCGAGGCGCTGCTCGAGGAGATGCGCGCCAGCCGGGAAGGAGCGTTGAAGGCGCGGGGCCCGAAGCTCGGAGAGCGGCGCCGCCGGCGGGTGGACGACGTCGGCGTCGACGCGCTCAAGGTCATCACCGGGGAGATCGCCCTGCCGGAGTCGCTGCGACGCAAGGGAGACGAGGCGCGTCTCGAGGCGGACGCCGTGGCGGCCCGGCACCGCGCCAACGGACCGAGCCCCCTGGACGGCCGGATCGAGGAAGATGACTCGATGCTCGAGGCGCTGAGGGACGGATGAGCGTGCAGACCGTCGGGGACGGCGGCACCTTCGAGGACGTGCTGGGCAAGGCGGGTCCCGCGATGACGGAGATCGCGCGCGCCGCTCGGGCCCTGATCGCTGAGGTGTTCCCGGGGGTCACCGAGGTGCCCTGGGCGCGACAGCGCATCGCCGGATATGGGGTCGGCCCGAAGAAGATGTCCGAGCACTTCGCCTACATCGCGCCCGCCGGCAAGCACGTGAACCTCGGGTTCTTCTACGGGGCGGATCTGGACGACCCGGAGGGCCTGCTGGAGGGCAGCGGCAAGGCCATGCGGCACATCAAGCTGCGCTCCTTGGAGGAACTGCAGCGCCCCGCGGTGCGCGCCCTGCTGGCTGCGGCGAGCACCCACCTGCCGAAGCTGTCGAAGAAGAACTGAACCGCACGCCGCGCGGATGCACGGGTCTTGTGCGCCCGCTGTTGACACGACCCATGCCGTTTCTTATGGTCCCGCTCCGTCGCTCAGGCGACGGTGTTTGAACGCTTCCATGATCCCGCTTAGCTCAGTTGGTTAGAGCATCTGACTGTTAATCAGAGGGTCGCTGGTTCGA
>CALAGR010000125.1 GCA_937891735.1 uncultured Pseudomonadota bacterium
GGCCCTGCCGACGCCCCGCAAGGAGCTCTTCGTGGGGCGGCACGCGCAGGGGGTGGCCTTCGCCATGGGCGTGGGGGGCGCGTTCGACGTCTTCGCGGGGCGCCTGAAGCGCGCGCCGGGGCCCGTTCAGCGGGCTGGCCTGGAGTGGGTCTGGCGCTGGGCGCAGGAGCCGCGCCGCCTCGCGGGCCGCTACGGCCTGGGTGGCGCCCGGTTCCTCAAGGCGCTGGTCCTGGGGCGGTGAGCTCGGTGTCGACGCCACGGCGCGTCCTGCTGGTGGGTTGGGACGGAGCGACCTGGGACGCCCTGGATCCGCTCCTGGCCGCGGGCCGCCTGCCGCACCTCGCGGACGTGCTGCGCCGGGGCTGGAAGGCGCCGCTGCTGTCCACGATCCCCGCCGTCACGCCCGCCGCCTGGACGGCCATGGCGACGGGCCTGGATCCCGGGGTGACGGGGGTGCTGGGCTTTCGGCACCTCGATCTGGGCCGGCCCAGCGGCTACAGCCCCCGCCTCGCCGGATCCGACGATCTGCGTGGGCGCACCCTCTTCGAGTACGCGGCGCAGCAGGGCCTGGGGGTCGCGGCCCTCGCGTTTCCCATGACGTGGCCCCCGTTCCCGTTGGAGGCGGGGGTGCTCCTGAGCGGCTGGCCGCGGCCGGAGACGCCCCGCGCACCCGTCCTGCCCGAGGCCATGCAGGAGGAACTCGGGACGTGGTCGAGGGGCCCCGCCCGCCCCGCCGATCCAGATCGGGCCGACGACGGCGAATCGGATCCGATCCGGGCCGCCACCGAGCGCGACTCCCGCACGCACCGCGCGGCCCTGCATGTGCTGCGCACCCGAGCGGACGCGCTGGTGGCGGTCGTGTACCAGGGCACGGACCACCTCGCCCACCGGTTCTGGGGCCTTCCCGAGCTGGACGCGTATCTGGAGCAGGCGGATCGCTGGCTCGGCGAGCTGCTGGCGTGCGCGGGCCCGGACTGCTCGGTGCTGGTGGTGTCCGATCACGGGTTCGGCGCGGGACCACAGCGACGGGTGCACCTGGGGCGGGCGCTGGCGGACGCGGGGCTGCTGCGGCTGCGCTCGGGAGGGTCCGGCGGCGAGGCCATCCAGGCGGCGCGCGCCGGCGTGTCCACGGGGCTGCGCAAGCGGATCCGGGATCGCCTGCCCGGGGCCTTGAGGACTTGGGCGTGGGAGCGCAGTCACGGATTCCACCGCCTCGCCCCGGGCGCCACGGTCGTGCGGGTGCCCCTGTACGGCCCCTGGGACGGCCTGGTGGTCCAGGTGCGGGGCCGGCAACGGGGCGGCTCCGTGTCGCCCGAAGGCTGGGACGCCGCGCGCCAGGAGGCGGCGCGGGTGGTGGGCGCCCTGCGGGACGAGCACGGGCCCCTGGTGACTGCGGTCTGGCGGCGTGAGGAGCTGTGGCGGGGGCCTCGATTGCAGGATCTGCCGGACCTCGTGGTGCAGCTGCGCGCGGACTGCGAGGGCGGGGCGAAGATGGACCCGGGGCCGCTCGTGGACCAGATGCCGGCGGCGGCGGGAGCGGGGAGCCATCGGCGCGAGGGGATCGCTGCGGGGGCCGGACCCGGCTTCGTGACGAGCCCGCTGGCGGCCGCCGTGCATCCGGTCGATGTCCTGCCGACCATCCTCGCCCCCCTCGGGCTCGCCGTCCCGGAGCACATCCAGGGACGGGCCCGCCGCGATCTGCTGGAGACGCCCCCGCCCGAGCCCGTGCCCGCGCGCATCGCTGCCGGTCCCGGGGTTCCGCGCTCGGGGGGCGACGACGCGGCCATCGAACGCTCGCTGCGGGAGCTCGGCTACACGAGCTGATCCGGGTCCCGCGGAAGGGTGGAGAGCACCGCGCGGACCTTGCCGCTGGCCCCGGGCACCGGCCGCTCCCCCACCCGCAGCTCCAGGGTCGTCCCCGGATCGGCGAGCAGCGCACAGAGGCTGCGCTCCAGGGCCTGCACGGCCTCCGCGCCGTGGGGTGACCGGACGACGACGCGGACGATCAGCCGTCCGATCTCGTTCTGCTCGATCTGCACCTGCTCCAGCCCCTGGCTCTGGCCGATGGCCGGGCCGATGCGTCCGATCCGGCGCCCGTCGGTGGTTCGCACGAGGTCGTCGGCGCGGCCCAGCACGCGCCCCACCACCGGGAACGGCCAGCCGCAGTCGCAGCCCGGGTCCGCGACGACGCCCCCACCGTCCAGGAGGCCCGCCTGATCGTCGGTCCCATAGCGCAGCAGGACCGCCCCCCGCCCGAACAGGGGCGTGCCCACCCACCGACCCGCCACGACCTCTCCCCAGCCGTAGTCGGTGATCAGGTGACGGCTCCCGGCCGGGCAGCTCTGGATGGCCAGCGCGCGCTCCGCCTGGCCGTAGTGGTCCGCCACCGGCGCACCGAACACGTCGCGCAGGCGCGCCTCGGCGGCGGGGGACAGGCTCTCGGACGACACGTGCACGAGGCCCAGGGGCCACCGCCGGACCCGGTCCCGCAGCCCCAGCGCGTCGATCCGGTCCGCCAGCTCCAGCAACGCCGAGGGATAGCCCCGCAGCAGGCGCAGACCCCGCTGGGCGCCGAGCTCCACGATGGCGCGGCTCGCCCGATCATCGAGGCGGGAGGCGGCGACGCGGGTGGTGTGGGGGGTGTTCGGGTCCGGCTCGAACACCGGCCCCGCCGGGTCGCGCGGCCCGTCTGCCCGGACCGTGAGCGCGGGCCACCCGGGCGTCCAGCCGAACGCGCGCAGGTGCCGCCGCAGGAACGCCTCCTCGTGCAGCACCGACGAGGGATCCCGCAGCACGGTGAGGGGCCGCCCCGAGGACCCGCTGCTCGTCGCGGAGCGCAGCAGGCCCCGCGGCATCCAGGGGTCGGCCCATCGGGAGGGCTCGGCCAGATCGTCCCGGTCCATCAGGGGCAGCCCAGCGAGCGTCGCGAGGGGGTCGCCGCCTCGGGGGATGTGGTGTCCCGGGACCCGCGCCGCCAGCCGGAGCCGCCGCCCCAGGGCTGCCAGCACCTGGGCGCGCAGCTGGTCAGGGCTCTGCTGCAGACGCTCGGCGAGCCTGCGCTCCAGCAGGGGCATGAGCAGCGGTGGGGCTCGAAGGGAGCGGGCCAGAGTCACGGCGACGCGCCGCCCAGGGCCGTCCACACCGCGTCCAGACCCTGCATCGTGTGCTCGATCCCGTGCCGCGCCAGGATCCGGGCCCGGCCCGCCTCACCCTGCGCGAGCAGGGCCGTCGGATCGCCCACCCAGGTCTGCAGCGCGGCGGTGATCGCGGCCGGCGCGGCGGGCGGAACGACAACCCCCGCGCCCCCCTCCAGGAGCTCGCCGATCGCGCCCGTGTCCGTCGCCAGCACCGGCACCCCGACGGCCATCGCCTCCAGGAGCGCGAAGGGCAGTCCCTCACGCCGGGAGGGCAGCAGCAGCGCATGCGCGGTGCGCAGCGCCTCCTGGACCGCGTCGGGGGGGGCGGCGCCGGTGAACGTGATGGGCAGGCCGGCAGCCCGCGCCTGCCATGCCCCCAGGCGCCCCTGCTCCGGACCGATCCAGCGCACCTGCAAGCCGCTGCGCACCGCCGGGGGGCACCCCCGCAGCGCGGCGATGAGATCCTGGACCCCCTTGCGGGGCTCTACCGAGCCGACCACGAGCAGCCGGAGGGGCGGCTCCGCCGTCGGGGCCACCCGGGGCGCAGGCACCGGGACCCCGTTGGGGACCACCCACAGACGCGCCGCGGGGACCCCCCGGGCCGCGAGCCAGTCCCGGATCCCTGGAGAGAGCACCGCCACGGCGTCTGCGGCGCCCAGGACTCGGCGGATCAGGGGGCGCTGCACGGCGCTGCTGTGCCACCACTGCTCCAGCGAGGCGGCGTGCAGGTGCAACACCACGCGGGCGCCGGCCCGACGGGCGAGGGCCGCGTGCACGGCCGCTTCCCGGAACGACCAGCCCGAACCGCACGCGATGTGCACGATCTGGGGCCTCAGGTCCTGCAGGGCGGCCCGCAGTCGGCCCGCGGTCGTCCCTCCGTCCAGCAGACGCGCGGGCATCGGCCCCCGCCCGCTGGAGCGCTTGTCGGTCACGAAGTGACTCCAGCGGAGCTCCGGTCGCGAGGCGAGCGCCTGCCCAACGAGGCGGAACCAGGTCGCCACGCCGCCAGGTCTGCCGGTGGAGGGGCCGACGAGGAGCAGCACAGACAGGATTTGACAGGGCCTTGGAGGGCCGGTCAAATGCGGCCATGTCCTGGGGTCGCCACGGCGAAGGAACCTCCCGAGGCGGCCAGGGCCGGGGCTTCGGCGCGGGCGCTTGGGAGCGCCGCCGACGTCGGTTCGGTCCTGCGTCCTTCGAATACGACGCCGTCGGGACCGACGATCCGACGTGGATGTCGCTGTCGCTCGACGGGTCGTCTCACGCCGATCCAACGCTGCAGTCGATCGCGACGGTGTCGCTCGAAGAGCTCGGTCAGTCGGCGCCCGCGCTTCGTGACGACGCGCTGATCGTTCGGGCCGAGCGCCCCGACGTGCCGCCCCAGCCGACGGTCCAGGACCTGGAGGGGGTGGATGCACCGTCTTCGCACCCATCGTCCTCGGGCCCATCCTCGGACTCGTCGTCCGATTCGGTGTCGATCTCCGTGTCCGATCCGTCGGGTTCGATGAGCCTGGACGGGTCGGTGACCGCTGGCGACGTAGGGATCGCCGTCGCCCCTCCGTCGGCCTTCGTCGACGAGCTCACCGAGGCGATCGAGGTGCCGATGCCGCCGCCGATCACGGTGCGCCTGGCCGACGAGCCGCTGCCCTGGCCCCTGGTGATCGTGTCGCCGTCGATCGTGCTGCCGGGCAGCTGGCCACCTCCCCTGACCCACCTGGGCGAGTCCGAGCCGTCGGGGATCCGCCCGTACGCCTCGATGGTCGAGGAACTGGCCCTGGACCGCCCCGAGGAGGTGGACGACGGGCAGGAGCTGGACCTCGACGCGCCCTCGGAGGACAGCCTCATCGCCGTGCGACCGCGAGGACGCATCGACTTCGAGGACAGCGCCATCGACCTCGTGATCGAAGACCCGTCGGTGATCGACTCGATCTCCGGGCTCCTGGAGCTCCAGCACGCCGACTCCGTCGATGAGCCCCCGGTGCGCGGCACCCTGGACGAGATGCCGGTCCTGCAGCAGCAGCGGCGGCCCATCGCGCCCGCCGTGCCGTCGGTGGATGAGCTGCTGGAGCTGACCGAGGACGAGCCCGCCACGGAGGTTGCTGAGCTCGACGCGCTGGAGGCCGCGCTGGAGGCGCTGCGCACGGCCGGCGACGGGGACGGCCTGTCGCTCGAGATGGACGACATCATCGAGGAGGAGGACCACGACGGCGCGACGGCGACGGCGGAGGACCTGCTGTCGCTGGAGTTCGACGGGGATCCCGAGCAGGACGTGGATCCCGACGTGGTGGCGGATCTCGCAGCGGTGTCGCTGCCGTCGGGCGGCGCCGGGCAGGCGGCGCTCCAGGCGCGTGTGCAGCCGGGGATCTTCATTGAGCTGGGCGGCCCCAGTCCCGCGGTGGTGTTCTCGATCCAGCCCGCGGTGTGGCTGGAGACCGTCGATCCGCAGGGCATCGGGCCCATCGACGTCGCGGTACAGACCCCCTCGCTGGACGGCGAGCACCACCCAGCCCCGCCAGAGGACGACGAGGACGACACCCCCACGGCCCCCGCCCAGCCACCGCTTCCCCGGGTCAACGCCTCTCCCCAGCGCATCGACGCGAGCCCGGTCCAAGTGGAGCTCCAGGCCGATGACGACATCATCGACGACGAGCTGGACGCCGACGAGCTGGACGCCGACGAGCTGGACGCCGACGAGCTGGACGCCGACGAGCTGGACGACGACGACGACATCGCAGCGGACCTCGATGACGACCTGGATCTCGAACCCGAGGACGAGCCGGCCGACGACCTCGAGCTCGAGCCCCGGGACGAGGCCAACGAGGACACGCTGCGGGTCCCGCGACGGCCGGTGGCCGAGCCCGACGCAGACGAGTCCATCGACTTCGTCCTGGTGGAGGGAGACGGCCCCGCCACGCTGACCCTCGAAGGCGACTCGGTGAACGAGCTCGGACCGCTCATGGTCAGGGCTGAGGCCGGCGCGATCCGCGTGGATCTCGCCCTGGGTGCGCCCGTGCCCCAACGCGATGAGGCCACCCGCGGGGCCGCGGTGGCGCCGCCCAAGCCCGTTCGCTCCTGGGAGGGCAAGACCGGAGCCGAGCCGGCGGACCGCGCCACCGACCTCGTGGCGCTCGCGCGGCTGAGGCCCGCGGACGGAGCGGCGCCGCCCGAGGGCGCCGTGGTGGCCGATCTGACCGCGTCGGACGACGCGGGGCCTGGGTCCGACGGCGACGGCGACGACGACTGGCTCGCGGAGCTGCCCGAGGAGCCGGCCGCCGAAGAGCCCGATGGTCCAGAGCCGGGGAAGATGTCCCCGACCTACGAAGACACCGTGCCTGGCTGGCTCGCGGGCCCCGAGATCGCGGGGGACACCCGGGGAGGGCCCCGAACCGGGCGCCCGGCCGTGCTCGCCCCGCTGCCGCCCGAAGCGGACACGGACGTCCTCAACGACGACTGAACCAGGCGGCGCGGGGCCGGCCATGGGGCTTTGCGCAGGCGCGGGGGCGACCTGTATCATCTGTCCCGAGGATGGGCTCGGTCCTCGTGATCGATTCGACCGGGGCCCGGAGGACTCATGCGAAACACGCTGATGCTGCTCGTCGCCGTTTGTCTGATCGCTTGTGGCGGAGGGGACAAGGGACCGGCCGTTCCCCCCGACGCAGGCAGCCCCATCGGCGAGGGCATCGTCCAGAGCGTCAAGGGCACCGTCGCCGTGCAGGGTACCCACGCCGAAGGGCAGGGGTCCGTGGAGCTGGAGGTGTCGCACACGGATCGGCTGATCAACCAGAAGGTGCGGGTCTTCATCAGCGACGCGGCCGGCGCCGAGGTCGCCAAGGGAGAAGGCAACCAGCCCTTCCCCCTGACCGCCGGCACCTACTCGGCGCGCATCATCTACACCGAGACCGAGCTCGCCGGCGGGTTTGAAGGCGCCATCCGCGGCCTCGTGGTGCACCCCGGCGCCATGAGCGAGTACGCCGTCGGCGTGTCCGCGCCGGTCGGGATCCTGCGCATGCGCTTCTCCGACGGCAAGGACAGCGTATCCGACAAGGTCAGCATCACGGTCTTCCACAACGACGACGATCCGGACCTCGTGGTGGGCCCGGCGTTCCGGGGCGCCGCCGGCGAAAACGTCGTGCTGCCCGTGGGCAAGTACCAGGTCAAGGCGGTCTTCACCCCCGACAAGGGGCTGCCGATCACCGAGTGGTACAAGGACATCCAGGTGGACGGCGCGATGGCGCGGACCGAGCGGGAGATCGTCCTCGAGCTGGACGTCACCGGGCTCCAGGTGGACGCCTTCAACTACGGCCGCGACATCAACGCCAGGACGCGCGTGTACATGTACGCCCCGGGCGCGGACGTGGCGTTCGCCGTGGCCCGCTTCCAGGGCAAGGCCGGCGACGCGATCCCCGCCGAGCCCGGCTCCTACGACGTCCGGGTGGTCTACACGCCCTCGCAGTCCACCCTGGACTTCATCGGCGACAAGACGGTCCCCAACGTCCGCGTGCACCGCGGGCTCGGCACCCGGCTCCAGGTGGACGTGGAGCGCCCCCTGGCGACCCTGCGGCTGCAGATCATGGAGGGCGAGGTGAACATCAACGACAAGGCCGAGCTGCGGGTCATGCGGGCCGGCGCGGACGTGGACGCAGCGAGCCCCATCGTCGACGAGATCGGCGTCGGGCAGCACCCCGTCCCGGTGGAGACCTACGACATCTACATCAAGGCGCAGGGCACGGCGGCCGCGCCGGTCCAGCACAAGTTCATGGGTGTGGAGCTGGCCAACGGCTACGTCTGGGAGCAGACGTTCGACATCAAGAACGACTCGTGGGAGGCCGCGCCGGTGCGCAAGCCCGCCACCGAGCTGCGGGCCGTGGACTGGAAGGCTCCCTCGGGCGACGACGACGACTCGGCTGGCGACGACGACGACTCGTCGGGCGACGACGACGACTCGTCCAAGAAGTAGGTCGGGCTCAGGGCTGCTGGATGCGCACCGCGTTCAGCAGCGGCCAGAACACCTTGTCGAAGAACTCCCGGTCCATGCGCAGAGCGGGGTCCCAGACCGAGGCGTCCACGTACAGCCAGGCGCGGTCCGCTTCGATGAGCGCCTCCATGCGGTAGCCACGCCCCCGGGCGTTGCTCCACTTCTCGTAGCGGTACTCCACCCGGCCTGGGCCGGTCACCACGGTGCGGCCGTCGAAGCGCAGGGAGGCGAGGTCCTCGGTCCCCACCACGCGGACGTTGAACGTCGGGTATCCGCCGCCGTAGGGGGTCGTGCGGACCAGGGAGAATCCTGCCCGCGACCGCTGCACCTGCCACCCGTCCGGGACCGCCACCGACAGCCCCACGTCCGGGTGCACCACCCGCTCGCCGCGCGCGGCCTGGCTGGGCGGGCGTCCACCACAGGCGCACAGCAGCACCGCGATGACCGCGATGACGCCGAACCCCGTGCGCCGCGGGCCCGCGGCCGTCTCCGGCAGTGCTTCGGGCATCCGCCCCTCCGGCCGCCCCCCGGACCGGCCCGCGGCGGATCCTACCCGCGTGGGACACGCCACGCAGCAAGCCCCCGAGATTGCTGGGGGTTCCTTTGCTTGACACGCTCGGTCGGCCTGGCCTACAAATCGCGCCCGGTCGGATCGCGCGCCCGCGGTTCCAGGAGTCCCTCCCGCATGCGTCTTCGCCAGCTGCTCTCTGTGTGTCTCTTCGTCCTGGGTGGCGCGGTGCTCCTGTCCCCCACGATGGCCCTCGCCGAGGACGCGGATGGGGACGGCTACCCGGCGGGGATCGACTGCGACGACACCGATCCCACGGTCAAGCCCGGTGGCACCGAGATCTGTGACGACGGGATCGATCAGGACTGCACCGACAACAACTGCGTGACCGACGAGGAGAGCGGCGAGGAGACCTGCTTCGACGGCGATCTGCTCGCCGACCTCGACGAGGACACCTTCCTCAACCTGCTGTGCGGCGGCGACGACTGCGACGACACGGACGCCTCGTTGAACCTGCTCGACGCGGACGGAGACACCTTCACGTCCTGCGCGGGTGACTGCGACGACCTCGACGCCGCCATCGACCTCATCGATGACGACGGGGACGGCGCCAACGACTGCGAGGGCGACTGCGACGACACCGAGGCGGACATCGGACCCGACGGCGTGGAGGTGTGCGGCGACGAGCTGGACAACGACTGCGACGGCACGCCCGACAACGTGGACGTGGACGGCGACGGCGCCTACCCGCCCGAGTGCGGCGGGGAGGACTGCGACGACGAGAACGCCGCCCTGACCCCCACGGTGGCCGAGGCCGGCGCGGTCTGCAACGACGCGGTGGACAACGACTGCGACGGCCTGATCGACAACGTCGATCCCGACTGCTTCGACGCCCCCGAGACCTCCGCCGGGGAGAGCCAGCAGGACCGGTACCTGGGCGGCACGATCGTCATCGTGCTGGACGGCTCGGACACCACCGACTTCAACCGCGACGACGAGCTGACCTACACCTGGACCGTGACCCCCGCGGAGGACTACCCCGAGGTCACCTGGGCCGTCGAGGTGGATCCCACCAGCCCCTACGGCTTCTTCCGGTTCCACGCGGCCTCCTCCGAGCGCACGGAGTTCGTCTTCTCGGCGACCCTGCTGGTGTCGGACGGAGTCGAAGGAACCGAGGACTCCGAGGCCACCGTCTCGGTGCGGGTGTGGCGGCCGGACGTGGTCCCGCCGAGCAACTGCTCCACCGGCGGCCGGGCCCCGAACAGCCTGTTCGGTCTCGCGGCTCTGCTGGGCCTCGTGGCGCTGCGCCGGCGAAGGGACTGACCTGGCCCGCTGCCGGTGAGCACCCGACCCTCCCTGCACGCCGGGCCCGGCGGCGGCTCCGGACCGCTCCAGCGACTCCGAGACGCCATCGAATCGGTGGTGCGCGGCAAGTCCGAGGTGGTGGAGCACGTGCTGACGGCGCTGCTCGCCCGCGGGCACGTGCTCATCGAGGACGTGCCGGGCACCGGCAAGACGACCCTGGCGTCCGCCACGGCGAGCGCCCTGGGCTGTAGTTTCTCGAGGATCCAGTTCACCGCGGACCTGCTGCCGTCGGACATCCTCGGCGTGAGCATCTTCGAGCCCGAGCGCAGCGCCTTCCGGTTCCACCCGGGCCCGGTGTTCGCCAACATCGTCCTCGCGGACGAGATCAACCGCACCCCCCCGAAGACCCAGTCCTCGCTCCTCGAAGCGATGAACGAGGGCCAGGTGTCGATCGAAGGCGCGGTGCGCCCGCTGCCCCAGCCGTTCTTCGTCATCGCCACCCAGAACCCCCTGGAGCACTACGGCACCTTTCCGCTGCCCGAGTCCCAGGTGGATCGCTTCTTGATGCGCCTGGCCATGGGCTACCCGGATCTGGAGAGCGAGCGCGAGCTGCTCCGGAGCGCGGGCGGCCCCCGTCGGACCGCGCCCGAGGTGCTGGACCCCGAGCAGGTGCTGTCCCTGCAGGCGCAAGCGATGGCGGTGAGCACCCACCGCGACATCGAGGACTACGTGCTCGCCATCGTGCGGGCCACCCGCGAGCACCCCGAGATCCTGCTCGGGGCCTCCCCCCGGGCGAGCCAGGGCTTGATCCGCGCGAGCCGCGCCCGCGCATTCATCGCCGGCCGGGACCACGTCGTGCCGGACGACGTGCAGGCCGTCGCGGAGCCCGTGCTGGCCCATCGGCTCGTGCCGTCGATCTCCGTCGATCCGGCCGCCGGCTCCGTGGATCTGGGCCGCGTGCTGCGGGGCATCCTCGCCTCTGTGCCGGTCCCGCGCTGAGGGCGATGGCTCTGCTCCGGCGCCGCGTCGATCCGGTCCCCCCGGGGCGTCCCATGCGACCGCGGGGGGCACCACCGCCCGGCGCCGCGGGGCTTCCGAGGCGACTCGCGGC
>CALAGR010000126.1 GCA_937891735.1 uncultured Pseudomonadota bacterium
TCGTCAGGTCACGCCGCGTGCAACGAGCGCGGGCGCTGGGACTGCAACGCAACAGCTCCCGACACCAGGCGCCCACCCGACTCCGCAACCACGGAGGCACGTCGGCGTTGGCCGTGAGCATGAACTCCGCGATCTCCCACCCGCCGCCGTCCGCCACCCGCAGCCAGAGCGTGCCTCGCCGCGCGAGCCCCAGCTCGGTGAACGCGACCCCGAACATGCTGGCCTCACCCGCTGCGGCCGCCTCGGGATAGTCCCGCCGCGTCGGCACGCAGAGCCCCTCTTCGCCCCCCCGGCTGAACATCGCCGACGACGACGTGATCGGACGCAGATGTACCTCGGGGTCGGCCTCGAGCACCACATCCCCAGCCGGGGTCGCGAACTCCGCGGGGTAGTCGGCCGGGTCCCACGGCTCCTGACAAGGCTGCAGAGGAGCGGCCTCGTAGGCAGCGAGCACCTCAGCACGCGACGAGAAGCGAGCGGGCGTCCACGGTGCGGTGCCATCCAGCCGGCCGATCGCGATCTCCCGCAGGTACAGGTCCAGCGCAACCGCAATGCAGTCGTCCTCGTCCGCGAGCAGGGAGTGGCGGGCCATGTCCAGGGAGCCAGGCCGCAGCAGCATGAGGAGGACATCCTCCCGCAGCGTGGGGAGGTGCTGCAGGAGCTTGCGGATCCGCGGGTCGTCAGTCGTCAGGAGACGACGGATCCCGTCGATCCCAGGGTGATCGAGGCTGTGGGCGCCGAGCTTGCCGAACATCCGGAGCGCCCAACGCTCCTCGGGGAGGCCGAGCACCCCCAACAAGCGGGTTCGGCGCCCCCTCAGCCGCTTGCGGATCCGGCCGAGCGCCGCCCCCTCGTTCGAGACGGCGCCCACGTACCGCGCGAGGGCAGCGCCCAAGACGGGGGCGGAGGCGAAGACATCCGCGAGATCCGGGATCGCGTGGATGAGACGGAGCGACGGCCAGTAGTCGTGGTACGAGACCGGCGCGATCGTGCGCCGCACCTGCTCGGGGATGATCCGCAGCAGGTCCATTGTGTCCACGTCCCAGTCCCAGAAGTCCCCGACATGGCGTGACTCCTCATCGTCTGGCAGCGGGTGGTCCAGCCAGTGGTGGTGCAGCGTCGGAGTCCAGCGCAGCCACCCCTCGGTGCTCGCGCTGCTCAGGGCCGCGTCTGGCTCCGGCCACACCCGGATGATCTCGATCTGCTCCACGCCGCCGTAGGCGTCCCGCAGGAGCCGCCGCGCCTGTTCATCGAAGGGGTGCTCATCGACCCACCGGTACATGCCCTGCCCTCGCCTACGTCCTGAAGCCGGCGGGCCCGCGCCCCGGCCCCTTCGGTCCCACCTCGCGACGCGCCTCGATCTCGACAGCCTCAGTGGTCAGGGGCAGGCCGGCACGGCGCGCGCGCAGGATGGCGCGGAACGACGCGTTCTTGATCTGCCCACCAGTGAGCACGATCTTCGCGACACGGGCGCAGTCGACGTCGCTGGCGCCAGGCACGACCGCGGGGAGGTGCAGCGCCCACAGCGCGGCTCGCTCGTCAGGCCCAGGCGCCTCGAAGCGGAGGTGGAACTGCACCCGCCGGGCGAGGGCAGGGTCCAAATCCTCGAGCCTCAGGTTTGTGGCGAGCAGGGTGACGTGCTTCGTGCGTTCTATCTGTTCGAGTAACACCACGGCCAACTTGTCGTCGTGGCGTGCGCTCGGGCCGGAGCCACGGGGCGTCAGGAAGCCGTCGCACTCGTCGAAGAAGAGGACGACGTCGTCCTCGGTGTTGAAGATCTTCACCGCCGCCTTCCCCGACTCGCCCACCCACATCGACCTCACGTCGGGGCCGGACACCCTCCGAAGGGGGAGGCCCAGCTCACCGGCGTACGCCTCGGCGGTGTAGGTCTTGCCAGTGCCCGGAGGCCCCGTGAAGAGGAAGACGGGGACGTGCCCGTAGGAGTCATGAACGGTGCCCCGCAGGTCCTGCAGGGCCCGCCCGCCATCGCGACACGCGGCCAGGCCCTCCTCCGCCTGCTCGCGGAGCGCGGGGCTGAGAATCACGTCGGCGAGCCTGGTGGCGGGTGTGATGTCCGTCGCGGGGGCCGACGCGGAGGCCGTCGCGGTCACCTGCTTCAGCAGGGCCGCCGCCGCCTCGGCCGGCTCCTCGATCGACTTCGCGACCGCAACGCCAGCGGCGACGATCTCCTGGCGGTACAGGGGGCGCGTTACCAGCTCCGCCAGCTCGGATGCTCCGATGGACCCGAGGTCTACGGCCTCGAGCACGTGTTCCCAGATCGCGGCGCGCTGGTCCTCGTCCGGCGGGTCGAGCAGCAGCACCTCGGGGGGAGGGGGCTCGGTGCGGTCCACGGAGGCAAACTCGAGCACAGCGACCTCAGGGGGCCAGGGCCGTCCGGAGGCCCCGGCCTCGGCGTGGGCAAAGTCGAAGAGGTGGTGGTGGCGGTGGCGCGGCCGGTGCGAGCCCCGCTGCGGGCCCGCGTCGAGCACGACGACTCCACCCACAATCTGCGCCGCGGCCAGCAGCTCGTGCCGCGCGGGCGCGCGCTCTCCCGGTCGGGACCGACCATCCACCACGGTCCGGTCCAGCAGCGTGGCGACCGCGCCGAGGATGCGCCCGCCGTCGAGCGCCGACGGCCAGCCGACGCGCACGCGCCCCAGTGCCTGAGCGCCGCCCGAGAGGACCGTGTTCCCGCCGATCCGCGACCGGAGGGCCTCCACGCGCTCGAACCGGGTCAGAAGCCGCTCACCGCTCGAGAGGGAGAACCACTCCTCAGCGCGCTCTTCCCCGGGCTGCGCCAGCCGCTTGCCCCGCAGCAAGCTCGGCAGTCCGTCAACGAATCGGCGGACCGTGATCGGGAGCCAGCCTTCCCGATACGGGACCTCGTAGGGCGACTCCTCCTGGTCTGCCAGCATCAGCCCCCGCCGCTCCAGCTCGCCGCCGGGACGCATCGCAGCCACGACTTCGTCGAGGCGCCGCGCGGGCACCGCCATCAATGAAACCGCGAGGCTCGCGAGCACGCGCACGTCCACGCTCTCGTCCCAACAGTTCTCGCGCTCCGCGCACCGCAGGATGACGATGGCGGCAGCCAGATGCCGGGGCAGGCCCGTGGCGAGCGCCAGCTCGGCGTCCGGCCAGCTGAAGTGCGGAATTGCCCGCTTCGTGGCGCGATACCGCACGGCGAGCTCCGGGCGCCCGCCGGTGGCCGCGGTCCCGGTGGTCGGGGCCGTCTGGCAGCGGCGGCCGTGCAAGACACAGGGCGCGGGCGAGCGGCTCCCGGGGCAGGACGGCGGGGTGTGCCCCACGGCATCGTGCTCGTCGGCCTCGAGTCCGGCAACCGCAGACCGGCCCAGCGCCTCGGCCACCTCCTCACCGAGACAGCGCAGGTAGTCGTCGCGGTCCTGGAAGGCGGGGACCACGTCGTCTGCGTGGTGCTGCGGGACCGACCGACGGGGGCTCGGACGCCCGGGCCGACGCCCCTGGCGCCGGCGGTTGTGCTTCGACATGCTTCTCTCCTTGTTGGGGCGGGCGCGGCGAGCGGACGGGGCTCCAGGATCGGAGCCGAGCCACGGCGCGGACGCCTATTGCCGTACGCGGCGTGGAGAGCCCGTCGGAGAGGACTCTGCAGAGAGGGTCATGGGCGTTCCCAGGGCGAGGGTTCCCCATACGCCACACCACCCGGGGACCCAGGTCGAAGGACGTGCAGGTATGGTGCGGGAAGCCAACTGGTGCCCCGCGGGTCGGTGTGATGTCGAGTCGTCATCCTGGCTCACCGGCCTCGACTGATCAAGCTCGATGTCATAAATCCGGGGTCAGCCGAGACGTGTCCCGAGCCGAAGGCTGTTAGGCTGTCGTCAGATGAAGCCAGCACTGAACGAGCGCGACGGTCTCGCCGTCCTCCTTCCGGCGCTTCGGAGGCGAGCCGGGTTGACCCAGCAACGGCTCGCGGACGCGCTCGGCTGCAGCCTGCCGACCGTGCATCGGCTGGAGGCGGGCGATACCCCACCGACCCTCCAGCGGCTCTTCCAACTCTCCGACGTCTTGGGGATGCCGGGCGGTGAGCTCGCTGCTCTCGTGGATGGGGCGGAGGCGCTCGGGCTGGGTGGGTCAGGAGCCGCAGCGTGGCTGGACCAACTGGCCTGGGCTCCCGGCGAGGACGATGGGGGGCAGCGCCCGCTTCTGATGGACGAGCGCGGACACATGAGGACTGGGGCTGCGCTGGAATCCCTGCCCCCGGCGACGCGGACAACGGCCGACACCTGGGTCTGGCGGCGATTGCGGACCTTCGGGCTCGTTCTCGTTGAGCTCCGGCAGAGACTGGCCTTGTCGCGGGCGGAGCTCGCAAAGGCTTGGGGCCCCAGCCCCTCCACCATCAAGCGGTACGAAAAGGGCAGCGCATCCCCGGACATCAGCGCGATTCGTTCGCTCGGCGCCCTGCTCGGATTTATGCGGGGAGAGATCGTGGCGCTCGTCGAGGATCTGGCCCACCTCATGGGAGATGAGTTGTCTCGGGCCAGGACGCGCGCCCAGATCCTCGTCGCGTTCACGGCCTGCTTTGACGAACGCCTACGCTGGGTGCCAAACCCCGGATCTGGGCTGTTGCCTTCTCGACCGTCAGGCTTTCGTTTGGCGTTGGTCGCGGCGGACGCCGCGGAGCGTGAGACCCCGGTCACGCCGCCCCCGCCGAAGCTCCCACCAGGGAAGGCCCCGGGGAACCGGCCGGCCCGAGGGCCCGAGGGTTCGAGACAAGCGCTGCGATTCGATCTCCTCGTAGGGCCCGCCGCGGCGAGGTTGGCCACGACGCTCCTGAAGGGCTACGGCGCGGTCGCAGCCCATGTTCCCTGGATGTCCGGCGAGGGCACGGACATCGTCCGAGAGATCGCCGACGAACTCTTGGCCAACCTCGCGGAGGCCGAGTGGAGCTCCTCGCCCGCCCTCCTCGTTCGGCAGGCTCGGCCCGATCAGAGGAGCCCTGGAGACGAGGGCTGGGGTGCCGGGGCGCTGGAGGGTGGCTTCGTCGTGGTCTCGCCCGAGCGCGCCCAGGAGCTGCTCGCCCGCCCCGACCCCGGCTGGGGACCGTGGCGGCTGGTGGTCGTGGACGGCATCGCGGCCGCCAACGCGGCTGGCCTCCAGGGACGGCAGCCGAGCTCAGAGCTGTTCGGCGCGGGCCTGGTCGTCATCGAGACCGACATCGCGACGCAGCGGCCGGAGCTGGTTCGGCTGACTGGACGAAAGCTCGAGTTCGAGTACACCTGCGTGAAGGCAATGGACGCCGGCCTGCTTCCGTCGCTGCGCTTCCATGGAGTCGCAGACCCGGTCGGGCTCGACGAAGAGCCCGACCGGCCAGGACGGCCCCTCCCACAGAAGGACCTGACTCTGGACGACCGACGACTGGAGGCCCTTGCAGAGGCTGGAGCCCTCGGCGTTGGAGTGTTCTCTGTGGTCCACGTCGTCAGCGAGGACCAGAAGAGTTGGGTCGAAGATTGGTTGTCGCGAACTCAGGGGTCCGAGGCTGCATGGATCGAGGTCGCGCGGAAGTCGGTTCAGCCGCTCGAACTCGACGTAGCGCTTCACGCTCTGGTGCTGCTTGAACCGGAGTATCCAAAGCGACTCGTGCAGCAGGTCGCCGTGGCGCTCGGCGTCGCCGACATCGACACTGGGCTCGATGTCTGGGAGTTGGAGTCTCGGGATCCGGACACTGCGCAGAAGCGCAGGCAGGGGCTGGCTGCGGCACTGGGCGTGCGCGAGGCCTACGCAGCCGACGGCGACGAGGCGACCCGGACTCCCACCGGGCAAATGTCCTGGACGTCGCCTGGTGGGGGCTGCTCCCTCCAATGGACAGAACCGACGGTAGCTCCCCCGGTTGGCCCGACAGCGGAGCCGGTCGCCCACCATGACGGGTCAGGCCTGCTCGCGGAGGACACAACCCAATCGGCCCCGCAAGCCTCTGACGTCGTGCTCAGGCAGATCCTGGCATCCCGCAGCGAGACGGAAGCGGTCGCCACCCGAACCGTCCGCGCCGAAGTGCTGCCAGTCGGTGTCGACCCCACCAAGGAGCTCGCGACGATCGCGGCTCAGGCCCACAGTGCCGGGCTCCAGGCCCCAATCCTGTGGCTCACGGGGAGTGCAGCGGCTTCGAACTACGGACTGCGGGTCCTCGGACGGACGCATCCCGAGCTCGAGGTCGTCCACCTCAGCTCCGTCTCGGGACCCGGACCCGCGCAGGTCGTGGTTGCGTCAACGTTCGACCTGAAACATCACCTTCGCGATCGTTCGCTTTGGTTTGATCCATCGCTACTTCTATTCGATGGGTTCCAATGCGCCTTCTCGGTTTGGAGGCTCGACGAGTTGGTGCCCATGCTGAACCGCACACCTGTCGTCGCGCTCGCCTCTCCACTCGATGGGCGGAAGGGCACGCGGTTCCTGGACGGCTTCCCAGTCGAGGGGAGCGGCGACGCAGCCCCGTTGTTCGCTCAAGGCCAGCTTGCAGCCATCGACGTGTGGCTGGTCGAGGGCGGCCAGGAGCCCGTCGGACGTCGGCCGGGGTCGAGGGAGCGGGCGGAGTCTCTGTCCGATCGCAGTCGATTGGCTGCCGCCATGGACCCCCGCCTCCCTCGGGTCGACGGTCGCGCCGTGTTCTTCTGCGACTCCGCTGAGCACCTCCGAGTCGTGGCGGACCAGCTCGTGTCAGAGAAGAGGACAGCGATCGAATGGGTTGTCCCTCACGGCCAAAGGTTCGACACGGGGCTTCTCGCGTTCGATGCTGGAGGTCCGGCCGATGATCTCTGCTTGGTGGAGGGCCTCAGCCGGTTCGATCCGGTTCCCCCGGTCGCCCAAGTGGTGTTCCTCGCGCCGCTCTCCGCGGCCGCCCTGGAGGCCCGGCTGTTGCCGTTCCTCCGGGCGTCGAGGGGAGGGTTTCCCGTCCAGGTCGTCCAGCTGATCGAGCATGGGGACAGGCCGAAGACCGGAGCGTGGCGATCGCTCATGAAGGCCGCCGGACGAGCGGGACGACTCAACGTCCTGCCGAGACGGTCCGGGGAGTAGCAGTCAGGAGCTCTCCAGCTGCGCCCCCGGAGAGACGGTCGCCCCGCCCGAGCCCGTCGGCTCCGACTCCTCCGTAGGGAAGTCGTTCGGACCCACGCAGAGCCAACACGCAAGGCAATAGACGTACGCACCCGACCAGTAGTCGTGGGGCGGATCGAAGTAGTAGGGCTGATCCTCGAGAAGCTCCTCGACGGAGTAGCCCTGTCCGCACTCCTTGCACACTCGTACCACCGCGGTCGTGCTCGCCATGTCTGCTCCTTCATGCCGGGGTTCGTGCCTTTCAGCGACTCTCGAAGCACGAGTGATACCATCGCTGGCGACCTGCCGGATAGCGGGTCAGAAAGTTTATATTCAGCCTTGACCAGGAGGCCGGAGGGGCGGATTGTGTCGGGGGATGAGCGCTGATGAGCGGCGCCCTCCCGGACACGATGAGCAGGACCCCATTCATGCCGAACCGCACCCAGACTCTCATGATCGAGCAGCTCCATCACCACCGCCCCCAGGGCCCCAACCTCCTCCGTGAGTCCTTGTTAGGCCGGGGCTTCCTCGCGTTCGCCAACGGTGATGGGGTCTCGCTCGGGTCCGGCTCCCACCAGGACGACCTGCGCGTCCTCGAGCAGATCCCCGGGCTCCACGTTCGGCGGCTCGTGAACGACCGAGACCGGGTCGCCGCGATCAGCCTGGGTCCCGGCTCCGACGGCCTCGACGTTGCAACGCGGATCCTCAGCCTGGGCGAGCACCACGTCGGGGATCGGTACGGAGGGTTCACGGGGTACGGCCCCGGGCCCCGGGTGTCCGAGTGTTGGACCACCTACACACAGATGGTCTGGGGCGCGAAGCTCGCCGTCTGCCCTGCGCGAGCGCCCCACCAACGCCGCGTCCCAAACGCACTCGATGCTGGAATCGGGCTCCTGGTCAAGGTGCTCCCCTTGGGCCGAATCGCCAGCAGCCTCAGCTGCGACGGCCACGGAACCCGCCCCGCACACGTCAGCTTTCACTTCCCCTTCGATGTCCCCTGGGCCCGGACGGTGTTCGGCGCTCTCGGGCCGGCAGACCCTGCCGTCGAGTGGTCGTGGGGCGATGGTGGAGTGAGCATCCAGCCCCGCGAGGGGTTCGAGGACGACGCGGTGATCTGCATGCTGAAGGACATCCAGACTCGCGCGCGGCGTCTGCTCGATCGGCAGATCATCGAGGCGATCGGGCGCGCCCGTCGGGCGCTCCTGGACGAGTTCGGCGACGACGGGCCGACGCTAAACGCGTTCACGGTAGCGGCGGAGCGGGTGATCGAGCGAGAGTTGGGCGCCCGATGACCCGCCGGCCCTCTCAGCCGGCACATAGCGTGCCCCGACGCGAGATACGGTCCCTCCCAGCTTGTCGTTGGATGCAGGTTCCACCCCGACGGGCGCCCCGGAAGGACCCTTCGTGAACCCCGCGCAGCGTGGCCTCACGACCCACCTGACCGAGCCAGGGCCCCCGCTGTCGGTGGGGGTCATCGGGCACCTCGGATCGGACCACGGAGAGCAGCGGATGACCGACACCATGCCCATGGACTCCCGCTTCATCGCCCGCCTGGGGCTGCACGGGCTCGCGCGGCTCGGACTGCCACTCGTCGTCGCCTTTGTTCTGAACGCGTCGTTCCTCCTCGTCGGGCGCCACGGCTCAGCGAAGACCACCCTCGTGCGGAGGCTCGCGGTGGCCCTCGGAGTGACCTTCCGGCTCTACGATGCGTCGAAGACGCCGTGGGAGGACGTGGTCGGGTTCGTCGATCCGACGTCTCTGGCCGAGGGCAAGGCGCGATACGTTCCGACCCCGCTCTCGGCGCTGGGCGCCGGCCTGGTCTTCATCGACGAGCTGAGCCGAGCCGAGCCGGCGATGCAGAGCCGCTTCATCGAGCTCCTCTGGGGTGGTGAGCCGGGGAACCGCACCCTCATGGGTGACCCCCTGCCGGAGCTGGAGTACGTCGGCGCCGGGATGAATCCCCCCTCGTACCTCGGGGCCGGGGAGGTGGACGAAGCCGTGCTGTCGCGTTTCGACATCGTTCTCTGGGTTCCGGACTTCACGACCCTCTCGTTCACCGACCAGCGGGCCGCTCTCCGCGCCGGCGCCGGGCTGGATGGGTCCGCCCCGGGAGGGCCGCGCACGCCCAGCAACGGGGAGGGTCACCAGCCGGAGCTCGTCGCGCTCATCGAGGCCGCGAGGACGGAGCTCATGGCCGTCGGAGAGGACTCCGGCGCCTTCGTCGAGACGTACGTCCTGGCGTTCGTCCGGGCGGCGCTGGCGGAGGGCATCAAGATCGATGGGCGTCGCGCCGTCATGCTGTGCCGCAACCTCCTCGCCGCCCGGGCGATCGTCGCCGCCGGCTGGCCGTGGGACGGCGACCTCGAGTCCCTGCACCGCACGATCATGGAGGCGAGCCTCCCCCACGTCGCGAGCGACCCGGACTTCGACCTGGGCCGCGTCCGGTCCGTCCACTCCGCTGCGTGGGGGATGGCCGCCACCCCCGGGGGGTCGGGGGTCTTCGACGTGCTCGGAGACGGTGACTCGACCCGCGCGCTCCGCGAGTACCTCCGCATCGCCCCGACCCTCAGCGAGACCGATCACGACCGAGCGACCCACCGCTGGAGCGAAGAACTCCGCCGGGCGAGCTTCAGCGCGAGGGCGGCGCCGGCGCTCCGCAACCTCGAGATCCTCCGCGCCATGCAGGACCGGCACGCTGACTTCCCGGCCGAGCTGGTCGCCCGCAGCCTGTCGTCGGCACGGCAGCTCCTCGGGCTCGACCACGACCAGGGCGAGGCCCTCCGCGAGCTCGGCCAGGAGGCTGGCGGGAGCGTGGACCTGCGTCTGCCAAAGGACGCTCTGCTGGCCCGCCTCGCCCTCCGCCTCTCCTCGCCGCGCCTGGACGACTCGGACCTGGGGGTGACCCCAACCGAGGCGAGCAAATACCTCACTCGCCTTCGCGCCGGCCTGGCGACGGATGGAGACCTGCCATGACCCACGTACGTGCTTTCGAGATCGTCCACGACGACGAGGTCGTCGAGTGCCTGGAGCGGACCACCGTGCGGCTCCCCCTCGACGACGTGGTCGCCGACGGCATCCACAGCTGGGAGCCGCGCCCCGAGGCCCGACGCTGCCGCCCCCCCCACTCGCACGCCCACCTCTTCGACCCGTCGCATGAGGTGGCCCCGCTTCGGATCGGCCGGTTCGTGATGCGGTCGTCCGGTGGCGAGCGGCTGCGCGAGGGGGTGATCCGCGTCCGCGAGCCGGCGGACTTCGCCCCCTGGGTCTCCCGCACCCTCGTGCCCGCCGAGGGGACGGCGCTCCGGGCCTGGCTTCGCACCCAGGGCGCGGAGCCTGAAGGACCCGGATGGGACCGCCGGAGCCGTAAGGCGCTCCGCCGGCTCGAGCGCCTGCTGACTCCGTTCCGCGGGCATGGATCGACGACAGTGTCCGACTTCCCGGGGCTCTACGGCACCGGCGCGGAGGGCTGCTTCGAACTCGAGCCCATCGAAGTACCCAGCGGCCGCCCCGTGCTCTGTCGGACCTCGCACGAAGGGGTCGAGGTCACCATCAAACGCCGCCTCGGCTCCTCGGGGGGGCAGGTGCCGCTGGTCCAGCGCCTCCGCGTCTCGGCCGACGATGGTTGGTCGTACTTCGACGGGCACACCTTCGATGTCGGTGACGACCTCGACGCTCTTCCTGAGCGGGTCCGGGCCATGATGGACGAGCGGGGCACTGCCTACGCCCCGTCCGGCGTGCCGATGCGGCCCCTCAGCGACCTCGTCCCGACGTTCATCGTCCGGCCGCCGTCGCGGCGCGCCCTGGAGTCCATCGATGGGCCCGCGGCCTGCCCGCCCCCCTGCGCCGGCCGACCCGCGCTGCTGTTCCCTTCGACGGACCCGGTCCCCCTCCTGGGGCCAGAAGGGGGCCGGCGGGACATCAGCGACGAGCGGCGGGGCTCGTATGGGGTCTCG
>CALAGR010000127.1 GCA_937891735.1 uncultured Pseudomonadota bacterium
GGTCCCAGCAGCGCAGCGTCCTGGCGGGCCCCGCCCTGCCCCCAGGCCGCGCACGCCCCGACGCCGAACGCCGCCAGGAGCAGCCCCGATCCGACGTCCGCGCCGCACGCGATCATCGCCGCAGTGCTCCAGATGGCGCCCAACGGGGTCAGCCACCACGTCATCGTCGGGTGCCCGTGCCCAGCGGCGCGCTCAGCGCGGCGGCCCCGATCACCGCGGACAGCGCGTAGTGCACCCCGGCGGAGTAGACCGCGAACCGCAGCCCGTCCTCGCGCCGCACATACCTCAGGAAGCCGCCCGTGCTGGCCAGCCAGACCGCGTCGCAGGCCAGCGCCGGCAGAAGGAGCGGCGGGAACAGCAGGCTCCCGGCGTGGCTGGCCACTCCCCCCAGGGCCGCGACCGCCGCGGCGCCGGAGCGGGAGTTCGCCTGGCCCGACGAGAACCCGCGCTGCTCCGGGGCGAGGCGCACCCACATCCTGGTGCGGCCCCAGTAGTTGCGGGCCACCGTCGACAACCCCGGGAAGTGGTGCCGGCCCGACAGCCGGTCATCGAAGCGGATCACGATCCCCTGGGCGCGGAGCCTGCCGGACAGCTCGTAGTCCTCGACGTTGCCGCCGTCGTACCCCTCATCGAAGCCTCCGGAGGCGTGAAAGGCGCCCCGTCGGACCGCGGCCAGGGCCCCCTGCAGGTGGGTGCTGTGCCCGCTCCGGGCGCCCGTGATCTCCCAGCAGTGCCAGGTCCACCGCGCCTTGTAGCGGGCGAACGCGCCGGGGTTGGCGGGCTCTGCGGTGTAGCGCCCGGTGGCGGCCTGGACCGAGGGATCTGCGAAGAGCGCCGCGGCCCCGGCCACCAGCCCGGGCTCGGGGATCACGTCCGAGTCGAGAAACAGCAGCACCTCCGCCGCGCTGTGTTCGGCCCCGGTGTTGCGCGCCGCCGCCGCTCCCCGGTTGGTGGCGTGCCGCACGACCCGCGCACCTGCGGCCTCCGCGATCTGCCCGGTGGTGTCGGGGGAGGCGTCGTCGACCACGAGGATCTCGAAGGCCGGCGCCCCGACCTGACGCTCCAGCCCCTGCAGGCAGGCGGGCAGGTGTCGCGCCGCCCGCCAGGCGGGGATGATCACCGACACGGCGGGAGGCTGACTGGTCCGAGGCGGCATCGGCGCATTCTGCCGCTCGTGGGGCCGCGCGCCCAGCAGCTACATGGTTCCGGGGTCGAGCGTGCCGCCGCGATTCGTCCAGTAGTTCGTAGTCAGCGGGATCAGGCGAGCCATGTCGCGCAGGTCGATCTGCCCGGTCCGCACGAGGCCTGCGGCGTAGTGCGCCTTGAAGATCAGCTCGAAACCGACGTTCGGGGGCAGCTTGATCGCCTGACGGACCACCGGGCGCAGCCACGGGAAGGTCACGAGCACCGGCAGGAGCTTCTGGAAGTTGCACAGCTCCTCCTTCCGGTCGAGCTTCAATGGCGTGTCGATGAAGTAGCTGTACTGGAAGTCCTTGTCGCCGCCGTCCGCCCCCAGGTAGCCGTTCTCGATGCTCCAGGACTCCAGCGTGGTGCCCGGGTAGGGCTGGCAGATCGACGCCCACGCGTGGTCCGAGCCCATGGCGATGTTCAGGTCCGCCGTCTGGAACGCCATGTCCACCGTCTCGCCCGGGATCCCGACGATGTTGAAGGTGTACAGCTTGATGCCGGCCTCCTTGATCAGCCGGCCCGCGATCCGCATGCCTTCGTTGTCCAGGCGCCCCTTCTTGAGCACGCCCACCCGCAGTTCCTCCACGCCGCTCTCGAGGCCCACCTTGATGAGCTTGCAGTTCGCCTCCTTGAGGGACTGCACGACCTCCTTGGTGACGAGGTCGGGCCGCAGCAGGCAGGAGAACGGCAGCCCGATCTCGGCGGCGTACCGCGTCAGGAACTCCTTGCCCCACTTGCGGTAGTTGAGGACGAAGATGTCGTCGGCGAAGCCGATCTGACGGACCCAGGGGTAGTTCGCCTGGATCTCCTTGATCTCCTCGATCATGGAGGCCACGGGCTTCTGGCGCACGTACTTGCCCTTGCCGCGGTACATCTCCTGCATCGTGACGTTGAAGCAGAACGTGCACTTGTAGGGGCAGCCCCGGGCGCTCATCACCGACACCGTGCGTCGCTTGCGCACGAAGTCGTAGTGGTCGTAGACCGAGCGGTCCGGGAAGGGCCACTGCTCCGGCTCCTGCTCCAGGACCCGCAGCGGGTTGTAGATCGGCGTGCCGTCGTCGTCCCGCCAGCCCAGGTTGGGGATCCCGCTGGGATCGGTGCCGTCCCGCAGGGCCCGCGCCAGCTCCACCAGGCAGTCCTCGCCCTCGCCGACGCAGATGTAGTCCAGGCAGTCGTTCTCTTCGAGCACCCGCGGATAGAAGGTGGGATGGGGGCCCCCCATCACCACGGTGGTGCTCCACCGGGCCTTGACCTGCCGGGCGAGGGCGAGCTGCCACACGTGCTGGCCGGTCGTCGCCGACAGGCACAGCACATCGGGCTGCTGCCGCCGCAGCGCCTTGAGCATGTCGCGCTCGGCGGGATCGATCAGGACATGGGTGGTGTGGCCGTCCGCCTTGAGCACCGCGGACAGGCACATCGTGGCGAGGTTGGGGATCGGGTCCTTCTGGACGAAGACGAAGTGCACGCGCTCAGTCCCACAACAGCCGGCCGCGGGCCAGGTTCGACGCTGCGCGCATCGCCTGTCGCGGCCGCAGGCCGAGCAGCAGGTTCAACTCCTGGGGACCCTTGAACCAGCACGCCTGGCATCCGGACCGGTCGGGCAGGGCCCCGAAGGCGCGCTCCCAGCCGACGGTGGGGCCGTGGCGATCCGCGGCCACGTACTCCTCCTCGGAGCAGCAGGGCACCACGTACCCCTCGGGCGTCACCTCGCAGAACAGGCGTCCAGCCCAGCACTTCAGGCCGAAGGGCTTGCCGGGCCAGGTCTGACGGATCGCCTCGAGGTAGTCGGCGCTGCACGACACCGGTCGACCCGCCATCTTCTCGCCGATCAGCCAGTCCACGGCCTCCGCCATCGCCTGCTGGCGCGGCACCAGGCCGTCGGCGATCTCCGCTCCGCCCAGGCGCGTCTCGATGACCGGCTGGAACGCCACGCCCGCGCCCAGCTGCTCGCCGAGCTGGAGCAGATCATCCATCATCGACCGGTTGCGCTCGTTGAGCACGCACAGCAGGCACACCGCGACGTCGTGGCTGCGCAGCAGCTCCAGCCCCCGGATCGCCGCCTCGTAGCTCCCCTGTCGCCCGACCACCCGGTCGTGTTCGACGCGATCCCCGTGGATCGAGCAGATCACCAGATCCAGATCGCGCAGCTCGTCGATCCGCTCGCTGATGCGGGTGCCGTTGGTCACCATCGACCGGTGGAAGCCCAGGCGCCGTCCCGCGGCGATGTATTCGCCCAGGCTCTTGACCAGGGTCGGCTCGCCGCCGTTGAAGACCCACCACCGCGTGCCCATGCGGGCGAAGGACTCCATCATGCCCACCACCTGCTCGGAGGCCATGTGCCCCGACTCGGCGTGGATCCGCGTGCAGAAGCCGCACTCCACGTTGCAGTGGTAGGTGAGCAGGTGGGTCACCTTGAGCGGCACGGAGCGGCCCACTCGCGCGGAGGCCAGAGAACCGACGATCTGGAGTGGGCGCGCCGGGAGCGGCATGCCGGGCAGCATAGCCACCAAACCCGGGGGTCGCGGCTGCTCCCTCAGCGGGCGTCGGCGCCCGTTTCTGACCGCGCCGGGTCGCCCTCGATGGACTCGCCCAGCACGAAGGTGCGCGTCCGGCTCTGGCCGTCCACCGACGCCCGCAGACGCTCCAGGGTGCTCAGGGCCAGGCACAGCAGCCCGAAGCCCGCGAGCCCCAGGGTGCTCAGGCCGAGCTCCCACAGCTGTCCGGTGCGCTGTTGGACCACGTGCACCAGCAGGATCGCGCCCGCCCCCGTGCCCAGGAGCAGGGCGAGCAGCCCCACCGGGGTCAGGAGCGGCGCCACGGTCTTCAGGATCCGGGGGAGCAGCACGGCGCCCACGAGGTCGTTGAGCCCCTGCAGGTACCGAAACGCCCCGTAGCGGGACCGGCCAAAAGCCCGCCGGGCGTGTCGGACCCGCACCTCGCCCACCCGGAACCCGCAGCGCCACGCCTGCACGGGGATGAAGCGGTGCATGCCTTCGGCGAGGACCAGCCGGGCTGCCACCTCCCTGCGCATGGCCTTGAAGCCGCAGTTCACGTCGTGCACCCGCAGCCCCGAGAACGCGGAGCACAGGCCGTTGAAGACGCGCGACACGGCCACCTTCAGGGCGGCGTCCTGCCGCTCGATGCGCCAGGCCTGGGCCAGATCGAGCTCGTCCCGGAGCACGGGTCCGAGCAGCACCGGCAGTTCCTCGGGCAGGTCCTGCAGATCCGCGTCCATCAGCACGACGTACCGGCCCCGCGCCGCCTGGATCCCACAGGCCAGGGCCGCGGACTTGCCCTGGTGACCGGCCAGGATCCGGCCCCGCACCCGGGGCTCCTGCGCGCTGAGGGCGCGGATCACCGCGGCCGTGTCGTCGGTGCTGCCGTCGTCGATGACGATCAGCTCCCAGCTCAGCCCCTGTGCGTTGAGCGCCTCGCGCACCCGGAGGGCGAGCACGTCCAGGGAGCTCGCCTCGTTCCGCGCGGGCACGAGCACGGATACGTCCGGTCCATCGGTCCGCCCGCCGGCCAGGACGCGGGGGGGCGAGGCCACCTCAGACCCTCCCGGCGGTGAACACGAACGCCCAGTTCGCCGCCACGCCCAGCACGAGCCCGATGCGCATGCCGCGCCGCTCGGCGGCCGAGGTGTCCAGGCGCAATGCAGGTCCGCCCGCCATGCGCACCAGCAGGTAGGCCGTGCCCACCACCGTGATGGCGCACAGCGCCGCGCCGGCGGGGTTCCAGGCCAGCGCCTGCCGCAGCTCTCCGTGCACCAGCGACACCCAGGACCGAGTCATCCCGCACGTCAGGCAGGGCAGCCCCGTCAGGTGCTTGAACGTGCACAGGGGCGGCAGCCGGCCGAACGGGAAGAAGCGTGCGAGGCACAGCAGCAGCACGCCGGACAGGGTGAGCCCGGACGAGACGAACGGCTCCAGCCGCCGCGCCGAGGGGTCCAGCCGCAGCAGCATCAGGCGCCTGCCATCGCCCCGAGGAAGCCCACCGCGAACGCCGCCACGAACCCGCAGCAGCAGCAGCCCAGGGCCGGCCCCCAAGCCGCCACCGCGCCCCTCCAGCCGTCGGTCTCATGCACCGCCGCGAGGCCGACGGACTGCACGCCGAGCAGCCAGGGCAGCGCGACCCAGTTCACGAGCGGGACGATCTCCCAGAACCGGATCCCGCCCGCGTACAGGCAGGCCTTCAAGGTGGTCTCCAGGGGGTACTTCGCGCCCCCCACCAGGGACAGGATCGCGTGCTGGACCACCCCGAAGGTCATCGTCATGAGGATCCAGATCGCCGGCCCGAACAGCAGGTTCAGTCCGATGCCCTTGACGGCCTTGGCGACGCTGGGCTGAAGGCCCTCGCGCAGCTCGTCCAGCGCGTCGGCGGGGATCTGGCTGCCGAACTGGCCGAGCAGCGCGATGAACGAGTCCCCGAACGCCGCGAGCATCAGCTGGCCGTAGATGGCACCCATGGCCACCGCCGGCACGAGCACGAGGGCCTGGAACATCGCGGCCTCCGAGACGGTGCCGCCGTTGCCGAGCGAGGCGAAGAACTGGCCCGGGCGCGCAGACACCTCCAGCACCGTCTGCCAGGCGGCGGGCAGGATCCCCAGCTCGTTCCTGCGTTCCCACGGGTTGCTCCCGATCTGGACCCGCTGCTCCCGGATGCACGTGGCGCAGATCTGCTGATCCCCATTGAGCGTGACGCACTCGGGGCAGGCGAAGGTGCCGCAGTGATCGCAGGTGGCCACCGCGCCCCGTTCGGGATGCACCGCGCAGAAGGCGCCCGTAGGGGAGTAGTCGATGGTCTGAGCAGTCACTGGGCACGTCTCCGGAGGAGGCCGCGGCGCGCGGCGCCATCAAGGGTAGCGATCTGGCACCGCAGGGCGCCAGCGATCGACCTGGACCGCTGCTAACCTGCCGCGCAATGAGGATCCTCCTGATCAATCCCGCGATGAACCTCGAGACCCTTGGCAAGTTCAAGGGGCTCCTGGAACCCATGCCCGTCATCGGGCTCGCCTACATCGCGGCCGTGCTCGAGCAGGAGGGCCACCGCGTACAGGCGATCGATCAGTTCACCTACGGGATGTCCGTCGCGGAGATGATGGAGCAGGTCAAGGCCTTCCGGCCGGACGTGCTCGGCATCGGCATGCTGACGCCGTCCGCGCCGGTGTCGCTGCACATCTCCAACGAGACCAAGGCGGCCCTGCCGGACTGCAAGGTCGTCGTGGGCAACGTGCACGCCGACATCTTCTACAAGGAGATCCTGACCACCTCGGCGGTGGACTTCGTGGTGCACGGGGAGGGCGAGTACACCATCAAGGAGCTGGTCCAGGCCTTCGAGCGCGGCCAGACGGACTACGCCCGGATCCAGGGCATCAGCTACATCGACGAGGCCACCGGCGAGGTCGTCAAGACCGCGGCCCGCCCCGTGATCGAGGACCTGGACGCGCTGCCCTACCCGGCGTGGCACCTGTTCCCCTACACGCGCTACGGCCTGCTGCCCTTCGCCGACGTGGCCCGGCCGGTGCTGTCGATGACCGGCAGCCGCGGCTGTCCGTACCGCTGCGAGTTCTGCTCGCTGCTGTACACCGGCTCGAACTACCGCAAGCGCGACCCCATCAAGATCGTGGACGAGTACGAGTACCTGCACGAGCGCTACGGCGTGAAGCAGATCGGCTTCGTCGATCCGATCTTCCCGCTCAACAAGAAGATCCTGTTCCAGTTCTGCGAGGAACTGATGCGGCGGGGCCTGCACAAGAAGCTCGTGTGGCTGTCCGAGACCCGGGTGGACCGGCTGGATCGCGAGTCCCTTCGCATCATGCGGGCCTCGGGCTGCCGCCGGATCCTGCTGGGGGTGGAGTCCGGCGTCGATCTGCTGCTCGAGAACGTCAACAAGACCTTCACGACCGAGACCACGCGCCGCGCCGTCCGGCTGATGCGCGAGGAGAAGATCGAGTCCGTGGGTCTCTTCATGATCGGCCTGCCCGGCGAGACGGAGGAGATGACCCGTCAGACCATCGACTTCGCCAAGTCCCTCGACCTGGACTTCGCGAAGTTCGCGATCACCGTCCCGTTCCCGGGCAGCCAGATGTTCGAGGACCTGCGGCGCGAGGGACGCCTGGACCGGGACGACTGGGAGAACTGGACCACGTTCCAGCCCGATCCCGCGAAGATGGTGTTCGTGCCCCGGGACACGTCCCCGGAGTTCCTGATCGAGATGCAGCGGGTGGCTCTTCGGGAGTTCTTCCTGCGCCCGAAGATGATCTACCGGCACCTGTTCGAGATCCGGACCATCAACGCGCGCCAGCTCTGGCACGGCGTGAAGGGCATGTTCCTGTAGCCCACCGGCTCACGGGTTGAGGCTGTCCCTCTTTACACTGTGGCTCCGGATCACCGCGTGTACCTGACCCTCCCCGCGCCGGCACGAGCCCTGTTCGTCGCCGCCTGCTTCGTCTGCCTGGGGGGCTGCTCCGCGGGCGTGGCGACCGTCGTGGCGCAGGTGCAGGACCCCGGCGGCGGGGTGCTCCTGAGCTTTGAGACGGAGGGGCGCAACACCTTCACCACGACGGGCCAGAGCTGCGAGGCCGGCAAGGACGGCGGCTGCAGCCTGGTTCTGCCCGCCGCCGACCTGATCCCGGGCTGGAACCTGCTCGCCATTCAGACCGAGCGCCGCACCGGGCAGCCTCTGGTGGCCCGCTTCTTCGTGCCCGACGCGTTCTTCGGCCGGGAGTGCACCGTCAAGCCCCGGGGCCTGACCGGCGATCCCGACGAGCTGAGCTTCGACGTGGAGTGCACCTTCGCCGAGGGCTTCAAGGGGGTCATCGACGACGTCCCGATGACCGGCGGCAAGGCGACCGTGTCGGCCATGCGGTGCCTGGGGGACCTGGCGTCCCTGGACGTGGATCTGGAGCGGCCCCTGCTGCAGGGCATGGTGCCGCTGGACGTGGTGGGACGTCGCGGACGGCTGCGCCGCGGGATCCCCGTCGCCGTGCCCGCGCCGGTGGTGCAGGTGAGCCTGCAGGGGTGGGCGAGCCCGTGGTTCGAGGAGAGCATGCCGCTGCAGGTCGAGGCGGAGCCCGACTCCACGGTCACGGTGAACGGCAGGCAGGAGACCCCCTCGGGGGACGGCGGCGTGGTCACCGTGCAGATCCCGATCACCATCGGGGCCAACGAGGTCGTGGTCGAGGTCAACAAGGCCGGCCACGCCACCGCGCGCCACGCGCTCGCCATCGAAGGGCGGTATCCGAGCACGCCGCTGTTCCTCGATCAGCAGTACGAGTCGCCGCTGACCACGGACCGGGAGCTGCTGCCGCTGTCCGGTCGCACCCACCCGGACGCGAAGCTGTACCTCAGCGGCCGCCCGGTGGACCACCACAAGGGACGGTTTGAGCTCGACGCGTACCTCGAGGAGGGCAAGAACGACGTGCAGCTGCTCGCCGTGGTGCAAGCGCAGCAGGGGCGCCGCGCGAGGCCCCTGACCCGCGTGGACTTCGAGGTCCATCGCACCCTCGCCGTGCCCCCCACCTTCGCACCGTCGGCCGACGTCGCGGGGCCGGACGCGGGGCCGCCCCTGGTGGAGGTCGCCCGCGACCCCTGGGCCCACGTCGGCTCGAACATCAGCTTTCCGATGCGCATCGAGGGGATCGCCGAGAACCTGTCGCTCGCGGGGGAGTGCAGCGCGCGCATCGAGGGCCTGGCCTGCTCGGAGCGGGTCGGCGGGCCGGTGATGCTCGGCTGGTCGGTGGTGGAAGGCTGGGTCTGCATCGGCGAGGAGATCCCCGTCGTGGTCCAGGCCGCGGTCTGCCCCCGCGCGGTGGTGGGTGACGACGTGCAGATCCAGGGAGTGATCCGCGGCGCCCTCGGGGGCCGGCACCACGGAATGACCACGGACCGGCCGAGTATCGACGCCAGCGCCGCCCATCGCCTGCCCGCGACCCGGCTGCTGCCGCCCGAGCGGCGTGACCGGTTCCAGCCGGACCTGCTCGTGGAGAAGAAGCGCTCCGGGGGGCGGCGTCGATGAACCTCACGGTGCCGGGCTACGCAGTCGAGCGGCCGCTGGGTGAAGGGCGCACCGGCGAGGTCTTCCTCGCGCTGCGGGAGAGCGACGCCGTCCAGGTCGCGCTGCGCAGGGTCTCACCCGCGCTGGCCAGCAAGCCCGGCGTCCGGACCGCCTTGAGGGCCTTGAAGGCGGAGTGCGGCGTGCTGCGGGCGCCGACCCTGGTGCCGATCCTCGATGTGTTCGAGCACCAGCAGGACGTCTTCGTGGTCGAGCAGTTCGTCGAAGGCGTGGCCCTGTCCGACCGGCTCGCCCTCGGCGCGCTCCCCCCGGAAGACGTGCACGCCCTGGCCATGGACCTGATGGACGCGCTGTCCGACCTGCACCGGCAGGGGGTGGTGCACGGCGACGTGCGGCCGTCCAACATCCTGATGACCTCCCGGGGCGCACGCCTCGTGGGGATCGGGGTCGCCGCCCGCACCCGGCGCCGGGACCACGCCGCGGGCTTCCTGCTGCGGGACCCGTACGACGCACCCGAGATGGACCAGGGCGTCGTGAGCCCCCTGACCGACATCTATGCCCTGGGCGCCGTGTTGATGCACGCCGTCACGGGCGACGAGGGCCCGTACGACTTCTTCGCCGACGCCGACGCAGTCGTGGACGAGCTGCTCGAGGCGATCTCGGCCGCCCCCGAGAGTCGCCCCACGACCGTGGACGGCTTGCGCCTGGCGTTCATCGACGCCGAGAAGACCCGGGGCGCGGTGCCCGCCAGGGAGCAGCCGCTCCCTTCGCCCAAGGCGCCGGCCGAGGCGGACGTGCCGGCCCCCGCGGCCCAGGCCGAGTCGCCCCGCCCCGCCGCCCCGCCGCGCACCACACCTCTCCCGCCGAAGCCGACGAAGGCCGTGTCGGCCCGCAAGGACGGCACCGTCGCGCCCGGGGAGCGCTTCGAGGAACTCCTGGACCGGGCCCGCCCGATGATCCCCGCCGCCGGGGCCGCCGTGGGGCTGCTGGTGCTCGCGGTGCTGGTGCTGCTCCTGCTGCCCGAACGACCCGACGGCATGATCCTGGTGGAGCCGGCCCCGGGGCTGCTGGGAGATCCGGCCGGCCAGCGCGACGAACGGCCGGGCTTCCAGGCTTCGCTGTCCCCGTTCTGGCTCGATCGGGTGGAGGTGACGGCCGCCGCGTACCGGACCTGCGTGGACGCGGGGCTCTGCACCCCGCCGGGGTTGGACTGGCCCGCCGCCGACCGCCTGCCCATGACCGGCGTGACCTGGCTCCAGGCCCAGGCGTACTGCGTATCCAGGGACAAGCGGCTTCCCACCGAGAACGAGTGGGAGACCGCGGCCCGGCTGCCCGGGCGGTATCCCTGGGGCGACGCGGAGCCCGGGTGCCAGCTCGCGCGCTACGGCGTCCTGCCGGGCGGGCCCTGCGCCTCGGCGGATGGGGGCTCTGGAGCCGCTCCCGTGCCCGATCTGGACGCGCTGGAGGAGGGCGCCTTCGCGGACCTCGCGGGCAACGTCTGGGAGCTCGTGGACGCGGATCACCAGCCCCAGCGCGGGCCCGGCTCCGGCGAGGCCACGGTCGCGGGCCAGAGCACGCTGCGGGTGATCAAGGGCGGGGCCTGGAGCGCGGGGCCCGAGCACCTGCGGCCGGCGGCGCGCATCGGCGTGCGCATCGACTACGCGGCGGAGGACGTCGGCTTCCGTTGCGGCCGCTCCGAGGAGTAGGCCCCGGGATCAGGTGTCGTACCACTCCGGCTTGACCAGGTTGGTGTACGACTGCTCCTTGATGGGGTTGATCCGCTGCTTGACGGCGTCCCAGGTCACGCCGAGCGCCACCTTGAGCCACCACTGGTACATCTGCCGCTTGTAGCGATTGCCCGAGGACAGGCCCTTGAGCAGCCACTTCGGGTTCACGAACTGGCGGTTGATGTCGTACAGCGCGCGGCTGATCTCCTCGCGGGTCATGTAGTCGCTGTCCATCATCGGAGTCATCCAGTCGAACTCCGTGAAGTCGTCCAGGCTGATCCAGCCCTCCTGCATGGCCTCGTCGAACAGGGGCGTGCCCGGGACCGGCGTGATCGGGTGGAACGCCGGGTAGTCCACGTTGAGCTCCTTGGCCAGCTCGGCCTGGCGGAACATGGACTCGCGGGTCTCGTACTTGGTGCCCACGATGAAGGTGGCCTGCTTGAAGATCTGGGGGTACTTGTCGAGGATCCGGAAGGTCTCGCGGAGCTGGTCGTTGTTGTAGAAGCCCTTGTTGAACTCCTTGAGGCGCTCGTCCTCGGCCCGCTCCACGCCGATACACAGGTGGCGCAGCCCGGCCGCCACGAGCTTCTCGAAGATGCCGCGCTTCTCGTCCCGGATGATGCAGTCGCTGCGCATGAACGCGAACCAGGTGATGTCCATACCGGTCCGCAGGATCTCGTCGGCGAACTGGTCGTTCCACCGCGCGTCGATGTTCCAGGACTCGTCCACCCAGACGTAGCAGCGCTTGTCGTACTTGTAATAGAGCTCCTGGATCTCCTCGATGGTCTTGCCCACCGACTTCGTGCGCCAGCGCGGCCGCAGGTGGATCAGCCCGTCTTCGTCCTCGTCCCGATGGGCCATCTGCGTCCACCAGACACAGAAGCTGCACGACGCGGTGCAGCCGCGGCTGTGGTGGATCGTGCTCCCGCCGGGCGAGAACGACAGCTTGCTGGTGCCGTACAGGTGCATCGGCATGAGGTCGTAGGCGGGCATGGCGAGGGAGTCCAGGTCCTCGATCAGGTGCCGCGGCGCCGTCTTGATGAGCTCGGCGTCCGGGCCGTCCCCCTCGCGGTACACGATGCCGGGGACCTGGGACAGGTCCGGCTTGTCCTGTCCGAGTTCCTCGAGCAGCGAAACCAGCGTGGCCTCGCCCTCGGCGCGCACGACGAAGTCGATGGGGTGTTCGCGCATGTACTTGTCGTACAGGTTGGTGAAGTGGGCGCCCCCTACGAGCCGCTTGGCCCGGGGGATCACGTCCGCCGCCATCTCCACCACCCGCATGGCCTCGTGGGCGTACAGGGCGTGGTTCTCGCCGATGCAGAGCACGTCAGGGTCCTCGTCCCGCATCGTCTGCTCGAGGGACTGCCACCCCATCTTCAGGGGCATGCAGTCGTACACGCTGACCTCGTGACCAGCCTTTCGGGCGGCCGCCGCGAGGTAGGCCAGCGACTGCGGCACGAGGTAGTTGTCGCCCTCACTGACGAAGGGCCAGTAGTAGCGCGGGCTGAACACGAACATCACGCGCATCTGTCACTCTCCTCGGGGCTGGGAGGCACGATAGCCGCGAGTCAGCGAGCCCGCGCGACAGCGAGCCAGGCCCGGGGCAGAACGCCGAGGTCCGGGTGCTGCCGCAGCTGGGCTTCCAGGGCGAGCAGGCTCTCGTCGTAGACCGCGCCGTCGAGGCGCCCGGGATCCGCCAGCGCGCCCAGGGGTCCGTCCAGGACGTAGTGGCTGCCCTCGATCAGCACCGGGTGAAACCCGCCGACCACCAGCAGATCGTGCAGCTCCTGGCGGGTGTAGCAGCGCACGTGGCGCGCCCCCGGTTCGACGAGCTCGTGCCGCTGCAGGGCACGCTCCACCGCCTCGGGCGGCCCGGGGTCGCTCAGGAACGCTCCGGGCCAGGCCTCCACCGACACGATCAAGGGCGCTCCGGGGGTCATGCGCTCCGCCAGCGCGGCGAGGACCCGCCCCGGATCCGGCAGGTAGCAGAGCAGCTCGATGGCGAGGGCCGCGTCCACCGGTTGATCGACGAAGTCCTGCAGGTCGCAGACGTCGCCCCAGATCAGCTTCGCACCCGGGACGTGGCGGGCCGCGGCCTCGAGCGACGGACGGGTCGCGTCCACGCCCACCACCTCGTAGCCCTCGGCGGTCAGGGGGGCCATGAAGCGGCCGGAGCCGCAGGCCAGATCGAGGATCCGCGCGGGCGCCGGGGGGAGGAACCGGTCGAACCGGGCGCGGTACAGGCGGGTCATCAACGCCTTCCAGCCGTGGTTCGGGGAGTCCGGGCGCAGGAAGTCCATGGCCTCGGGCCAGGCAGCCCACCCCTGCAGCATTCCACCCAGGTTGTGCAGCAGCTGCTCGTGGACGTCTGGCGATTCGCCGTCGTGCAGGCCACGAAGCCAGCTGGGGGCGTGGTCCTGCACGGTCACGCCGCGCGGTCCAGGGGGCGCCGGAGCGTGCCGCGGTGCAGGGCCGCCTCGATCAGCGCTGGGTTGCGGTCATGGCTGGGATCGTGCGCCGACAGGGTCCCCTCGAAGGGCCCGAGGGCGCGGTAGGCACCGAGATCACCGAGCAGATCCAGCAGCTTGTGCCAGGCCGGCTCCGAAGGGAGGCGCCGGCCTCGTCCCCCCAGCAGGCGGGTCTGGCCGTCCAGCACGAGCGCCGAACGGGGCCGGGCTCCGGGGAACAGCCCTGCGTCGCGGGCGGCTCGGGCGGCGGGTCCTGCGATGAAGGTGCGGGCGCGGGCGGGGCCGAAGCCGCCGGCCCACGCCACGGTCTGGCCCTGCCAGGTGACCTCGACCCGCAAGCGACCGGGGGCCGCATCGAGCCCCGCGTGGATCAGCGCCCGGACGAAGGGCAGCGCCGAGCCGTCGAGCAGCGGGACCTCACCGTCGGGGGCGTCGACGTCCACATCGTCCACGTCGGCCATCACCAGGGCGCCCAGCAGGTGCTCGGGCAGCACGAGCGCGTCCGCCCCGGCGACGAGGCGCGAGCGGCGGGGCAGGGGAGCCAGCTGCTCTGGACCCAGGCGGTGCCAGGCGCCGCCCACCCGCCAGCGCCACCCCGCGCCAGGGGACCCGGGCCCCAGACGCACCGAACAGGCCACGCCGCTGAAGAGGCCCACCCCCCGCAGCGCCACGGGGCGGAGCAGGGTCCGGCGGCTCACCGTGCCTCCGGTTGGAGCTCCGGCGGCAGCTCGATGGTCACCTTGGCGCCCACCTCGATGCCCTTGGCGGCGAACCAGCCCTGGTTCATCTCCAGCGCGTAGGGCACGGCCTTGGGCGACGGGTGCGAGGTCGTGGTCAGGGGCTGCATGTCTTCGAGGTGCACGATCACCCCCGCCTTGTCGATGAACGCGATGGTCAGCGGCAGGTAGGTGTTCTTCATCCAGAAGGACAGCGGCTCCGGGTCCTCGTAGACGAACAGCATCCCGCTGTTCTTCGCCATCGTGCGGCGGTACATCAGGCCCCGGGCCCGGGTGGCCACGGTGCCTGCGACCTCGGCGCGCACGGAGTGGCCGTCCACCGACATCGAGATGACGGGCAACCCGCTGTCCGACCCGGAGCAGCCGGCGGCGCGCACCGAGAACAGCGTCAGGGCGAGCAGACCCAGGACCGAGAGCAGCCCGGGCATCGCGACAGAGCCACGTTGAAGCGTCATCAGAACAGTCCTGCCTGACCCGACGGCAGGGGTCTGCCGAGGTGCGTGTACGCCAGCCGCGTGGCGATGCGGCCCTGGCGGGTGCGCACCAGGAAGCCCTGCTGCAGCAGGTAGGGCTCATAGACGTCTTCGAGCGTGCTGCGCTCCTCTGAGATGGCCGCCGCCAGCGCGTCGATGCCCACAGGCCCGCCGTTGAAGCGCTCGACCAGGGTCCCCAGGATCCGCCGGTCCATCTTGTCCAGACCGCGGGCATCGACATCGAGCCGGCGCAGCGCGGCGTCCACGCCGATGACTGTGACCCGCCCGTCGCCTTCGACCTCCGCGAAGTCCCGGACCCGGCGCAGCAGCCGGTTGGCGATGCGCGGCGTGCCGCGGGACCGGCTGGCGAGCATCAGGGCCGCGTCGTCGTCCAGCTCGACCCCCAGCACGGTCGCGGAGCGGCGCACGATCGCGGCCAGCTCCTCGGGGCTGTAGAAATCGAGCACGGCGACGTACCCGAAGCGTCCGCGGAACGGCGCGCTGAGCAGGCCCTCTCGGGTGGTCGCTCCGACCAGGGTGAACTGCGGCAGGTTGAACTTCAGGGCGCGCGCGGCGGGCCCCTGGCCCAGCACGATGTCGATCTCGTAGTCCTCCATGGCGGGATACAGGATCTCCTGCACCGCCCGGTTGAGCCGGTGGATCTCGTCGATGAAGAGGACGTCGCCCTCCTCCAGGTTCGACACGATCGCCGCAAGATCGCCGCCCCGCTCGATCACGGGCCCGCTCGTGGACTTCAGGCTGACCCCCATCTCGCGGGCGATCACGTGGGCCAGGGTGGTCTTGCCGAGCCCCGGCGGACCGGCGAACAGCACGTGATCCAGGGCCTCTTCGCGGTTCTTGGCGGCCTGGATGAACACCCGCAGGTTCGACAGGATCGCGCCCTGGCCGATGTACTCGTCCAGCGTCGCCGGGCGCAGCTTCAGCTCGTCGGACACCTCCTCGATGTCTTCCATCAGCTCGGGGCTGACCTCTCGGTCGTCGAACTCCACGCCTCTCCTCAGCTCGGGCCCAGCGTCTTCAAGGTACGACGGAGCAGGCTCTGCACCGTGTCGTCGTCCTGGGGCGCGGCCCCCTTGAGGGCGCGGGCGATCTCGCGGTCGTTATATCCGAGCGCCGCGAGGGCGGCCCGCGTGTCCTGGATGGCCGGCGGCTCCGTGGGGGGCCTGACGAGCGCGCCCGCAGCGGTCTCGGCGAACTCGTGGCCCGACGCGATCAGCAGCGTGTCGAGCTTGTCCTTCAGCTCGAGCACCAGCCGGCTGGCGGTCTTCGTGCCCAGGCCCGGCACGCGGGTCAGCGCCGCCACGTCTGCGCGGGCGATGGCGCTGGCCAGGGCCTCGGGCTCGGTGGTGCCGACCAGCGCCATGGCGAGCTTCGGGCCGATCCCCTGCACGTTCATCACCAGCCGGAACACCGCGCGATCCACGCGGTTGAGGAACCCGAACAGCGTGATGTCGTCTTCCCGAACCTGGGTGTGCACGTACAGCGTCACCTCCACCCCGTTCGGGGGCAGCTCCAGCAGCAGGCGCGGCGCGATCCGGACCTCGTAGCCCACCCCGCCGGCGGTCTCGACCAGCACGCGATCCGGCTCCCGCTCGATCACCAACCCGCGGATCCGTCCGATCATCTCAGCTCCCCTTCTGGGTCAGGCGGAGCGCGGGGTGTCGCCGGTTGCCTCGTCCGGCCCGCTTCTGCTCGCGGTGCAGCTCGGCCAGCTTGCCCGCGAACTGCCCCACCTGCGCGTGGCAGATGGCGACCGCGAGGGCGTCGGTGCGGTCGGCGGGCCCATCGAACTGGGCCCCCAGGAGCAGCTGCACCATCTTGCGGATCTGCTCCTTGTCCGACCGGCCGTCCCCGCTGACGGCCTTCTTGACCGCCGCCGGCGCGTATTCGTAGATGGGCAGCTCCCGCTGCGCTGCAGCGAGCAGCAGCACACCTCGGGCGTGGCCGAGGACCAGGGCGGATCGGGCGTGCCGCGCCCCGTAGACCGCCTCGACGGCCACCGCATCGACGGCGTGCGCATCGAGCACGAGGCACAGGTCCCGATGCAGCTGCTTGAGGCGCTCGGGGAGCTCCCCGCCGGCCTTCGGACGAAGGACCCCGCTGCCGATGTGGGACAAGCGGTTGCCCTCCTGGGACACGACGCCCCACCCCGCGATGATGCTGCCGGGGTCGATTCCGAGGACGACGTGAGGGGCTGGAGGGGGCTTCGGCAGCTCAGTCGCCGGCGATGCGTTCCATCTCCTCGTCGGAGATGTCGTAGTTGGAGTACACGCAGCGCGCGTCGTCGAGCTCTTCGAGCGCCTCGATCAGCGCCAGGAGCCGCGTCGCGTCGTCGCCCTCGACCGGCATCCCGATCGTGGGCAGCCAGGTGAGCCCGTAGTTGTCCACCGTCAGGCCCTCGCCCTCGATCCCCTCGCGGAGCGTCTCGAGCTCGCCGACCTCGCAGATCACCTGGAACATGGGGTTGTCGTCTTCGTCGGTGGTGGGGATCACGTCGTCCCCTCCGTGCTCCAGAGCGGCGAGCATGACCGTGTCCTCGTCGATGCCCTCGCCGTTGACGATCACCTCGCCGCGCCGATTGAAGGTGTGGGCGGCGGACCCGCTGGCCCCCAGGGAGAAGCCGCGCTTGCTGAACACCCAGCGCACCTCTGAGGCCGTCCGGTTCCGGTTGTCCGTCAGGCACTCCACGAGGATGCCCACGCCCGCCGGTCCGTACGCCTCGTACATCACCTCTTCGTAGTTGGCTCCCTCGAGCTCACCGGCGCCCTTCTTGATGGCCCGGTCGAGGTTCTCTCGAGGCAAGCTCACGGCCTTGGCCTTCGCCACCGCCAGACGCAGCCGGGGGTTGGCATCCACGTCGCTTCCGCCCATGCGAGCGGCGACCATGATGTCCTTGACCACCTTGCTGAAGGCCTTGCCCCGCTTCATGTCCTGGGCGCCCTTGCGGTGCTTGATGTTGGCCCATTTGCTATGGCCCGCCATGTCTGTCCTATCGGTGGTGTGCGGCTCGCCGGTCGATTGACTGCGGGAGCATCGCCACGTTGACGCGCCCCATCGATCCGTTGTTTGATGGGTCTTCGCGAGGCGACCCGTGGATACCACGCGAGCGTCTGCCGATCAAGAACCCGGCGCCCCGCGAACCTCCGGTGCCCGACGAGGAGCCGCCGTGAGCGATGAACAGGTCAAGCGCGCGGCCACCCGACGGTCCCTGTTCGTCGAGGTGCGGGTCGAGGATGACGAGGGCGTCTACGTCTACAAGGCCCGCAACCTGTCTGCGGGCGGGATGTTCATCGACGCCCCCGTGCCTGCCGCCCCCGGCACGCGGCTTCGCTTCGGATTCGTGGTCCCCGGGATCGGTCGCGTCGAGTGCAGCGGTCTGGTCCGGTGGAACACCGACGTCGCCGGCGGCCGCGCGCGCCACCCCGGGATGGGCGTGGCGTTCGACGGGCTCGATGCGGCGGCCCGCGGTGTGATCGCCGCGTACACGGCGGGTGGCGGGTCATGAACCTGCCCACCACTCACTGCCCCGCCTGCCGGCGCGACGTGCTGGTCTACCGCGACGTGGCCCGGGGCGCGGATCCCGCCACCGCGCCGCTGCAGACGCGCTGTATCGAGTGCGATGTGCGGCTCGACCGGTTCGGGCTGGACCCGGTGCTGATGGATCGCCCCCTGCTCGAGCTCAAGGGCATGGGGTATCTGGAGCTGCACAAGCCCGCGCCCATCGGCGAGGGCGGCTGCTTCACCAGGGGATGCCAGGGCTGCGACAAGATCGACAGCCGGCCCTGGTAAGGGCTACTTCGGCTACTTCGGCTTCTTCGGGTCGCCCTCGTGCCGCAGCTCGTATTCGGCCTGCAGCTCGGGGTCGGGCGGGATGCGGTCCCGGGTCGCGGCGTTGGACTCCAGGGGCGCCATCGCCAGGCGGACCTGGTCGCGCCCGCCGGACTTGGCGGCGTACAGCGCCCGGTCGGCCCGCTCGATCCACTCGGGGATGGTCTCGTCCCGGCCGATGGTGGCGACGCCGACGCTGACCGTCACGGTGTATCCGGGCTCCAGGCTCGCCGAGAAGTCCCGCTCGCGGACCGCCACGCGGATCCGCTCACCGATGCGCTGGGCGACCCGCTGGGGAGCGCCGGGCAGGATCACGCAGAACTCCTCCCCGCCGTAGCGCACCGCGATGTCCGCGCCCCGGATGCAGGAGCGGACCGCCTCGGCCACCGCGTAGAGCACGCCGTCGCCCTGCACGTGCCCGAAGGTGTCGTTGACCCGCTTGAAGCGGTCGATGTCCAGCAGCGCGATGGACAGGGCCACCCGGTTCCGTCCGTGGCCCTGTACGAGCCCAGGCAGTCGGTCGGTGATGTACCGGCGGCTGTACAGCCCGGTGAGGGCGTCGCGCTGGGCCGCCTCCATCTCCTTCTGCATGCCGCTCTGGAAGCGGATGTCGTCCGAGTCCATGAGCTTGAAGCGCATCTCGACGTCGCCGATCCAGACCTTGTCGCCGTCCTTCAGAGCGACGGGCTCCCTGACGGCGACGTTGCTGACCTGGGTGCCGTTCGTGGAGCCGAGATCCTCGACGAACACCCGCAGCTCGCCGTCGTCCGCGTTCATTGTGAAGCGGGCGTGGCGGCGGGACACGGAGGGGTCGTTCAGGGGGAACTCGCAGGTCTCCGAGCGCCCCACCACGGCCATCACCCGATCCTCGGGGAAGGCGTACAGGGTGCCGAAGTCGGCGCCGCCGACCACCTGGAGCGCCGGGCGAACGCGCCCCCGCTCGGCGGTGATCAGGGCCTCCAACATCCCCCTGTCCGTGACCAGGGTTCGGGGCACCGTCTTGGCGTCTCCCAGGGGGTCCAGCTTGAAGCCCGGATCGGTCATGTGAACTCTGCGGCCTCCTCGCACACCTATCGGAGTGGCGGGCGAGGACTTGAGCGCAGCCGACCTGCAGCGCAGCGAATCAGGCTGGGGCGGCGGCCCCTCCGTCCGAGAGCTGGAGCGGCTCGTCGCCACCGCCGTCGGCCCCGTCTTCATCCCGGACACCGCGCCCGAAGATGAACGAGCCGTCCTCGGCGTCCACGACGATGTGGTCGCCCGCGCCGAACGTGCCCTCCAGCACGTGGGTGGACAGCGGATCCTTGAGCCAGCGCAGGATCGCGCGCTTCAGGGGACGCGCGCCGTAGGCCGGGTCGTAGCCCAGATCGCCGAGCAGGAGCTTCGCCGCGTCGGACAGCTCGATGGTCATCTCCCGCCCCGCCAGGAGTTCCTCCAGCCCGCGCAGCTGGATGTCCACGATCCCCGAGATGTTCTCTCGCGTCAGGGGGTTGAAGACGACCACCTCGTCGATCCGGTTGATGAACTCGGGCCGGAACTTCGCCTGCAGCGCCGACATCGCGGCCGCGGACATCTTCTCGTAGTCGCCCTGGTGCTCCACGATCTTGTGGGCGCCGACGTTGCTGGTCATGATGATGACGGTGTTGCGGAAGTCCACGGTCTTGCCGTGGGAGTCCGTCAGGCGGCCGTCGTCCAGCATCTGCAGCAGGATGTTGAACGCGTCCGGGTGGGCCTTTTCGATCTCGTCGAACAGGACCACCGAGTAGGGGCGGTTCGCCACCGCGTTGGTCAGCGTGCCTCCCTCTTCGTATCCGACGTAGCCCGGGGGCGCCCCGACCAGCCGCGACACGGCGTGCTTCTCCATGTACTCGGACATGTCGATGCGCACCACGGCGTGCTCGTCGTCGAACAGGAACTCGGCGAGGGCCTTGGCGGTCTCCGTCTTTCCGACGCCGGTGGGCCCCAGGAAGATGAAGGAGCCGATCGGGCGGTCGTCCTCCTGCAGGCCTGCCCGGGCCCGGCGGACCGAGCGGGACACCACCTCGAGCGCGTTGTCCTGGCCCACGACGCGGTTGCGCAGGTCGTCCTCCATGCGCATCAGCTTCGCGGTCTCGCTCTCCTTGAGGCGGGCCACGGGGATCCCCGTCCAGCGGGCGATCACCGAGGCGATCACGTCCTCGTTGACCTCCTCGACGAGCATGGGGCTGTCGCCCTGCAGCGCAGCGAGGGCATCGGAGGCCTGGACGATCTCCACCTCGAGGTTGGGGATGATGCCGAACTTCAGCTCTGCGGCCTTCTGCAGGTCGCCGTCCCGCTCGGCGCGCTCCATGCCGTGCCGGGCGTCGTTCAGCGCGCCCTTCTTGTCGCGGATCGCGGTGATCGCGTCCTTCTCGGCGTGCCATCGGGCCTTGAGCCCGCTCGACTCTTCGACCAGATCCGCCAGTTCGCGCTCGATGACGCCGAGCCGATCCCTGCTCGCCCGGTCGCTCTCCTTGCCCAGGGCCTGCTGCTCGATCTGCAGCTGCATGATGCGGCGCTGGAGCTGGTCGATCTCGACCGGCAGGGAGTCGATGGCCATGCGCACGACGGCGCCGGCCTCGTCGATCAGGTCGATCGCCTTGTCGGGCAGGAAGCGGTCGGCGATGTAGCGGTGGGACAGACGCGCCGCGGCGAGGAGCGCGGCGTCCTGGATCCGCACGCCGTGATGGGCCTCGTAGGCGTCCTTGAGGCCGCGCAGGATCGCGACCGTGTCCTCGACGGAGGGCTCTCCCACCCACACCCGCTGGAAGCGACGCTCGAGCGCCGAGTCCTTCTCGATGTGCTTGCGATACTCATCGAGGGTGCTCGCGCCGATGCACCGCAGCTGGCCGCGGGCCAGGGCGGGCTTGAGCATGTTGCTCGCGTCCATGGAGCCCTCGGTCTTGCCGGCGCCGACCAGGTTGTGCATCTCATCGATGAACAAGATGATCTCGCCGTTGGCGTCCTGCACCTCCTTGAGGATGGCCTTCAGCCGCTCCTCGAACTCCCCGCGGTACTTGCTGCCCGCGACCATCGAGGAGAGGTCCAGGGAGATGAGCCGCTTGCCCCGCAGGGTCTCGGGGACGTCCCCGGCCACGATGCGGTTCGCGAGGCCCTCGGCGAGCGCGGTCTTGCCGACGCCGGGCTCGCCCACCAACACGGGGTTGTTCTTCGTGCGGCGAGACAGGATCTGCATCATCCGGCGGATCTCCTCGTCTCGTCCGATGACGGGATCGAGCTCGCCGGCGCGGGCCGCGTCGGTCAGATCGCGGCCGTACTTGGCCAGCGCCTGGAACTTCTCCTCCGGGTTTTGATCGGTGACCCGGTGGGAGCCGCGCACCTCGGCCATGGCGCTGAGCACCACGTCGCGCTTGAGGCCGATCTCCTGCAGGGCCTTGCCCGCGGAGCCCTTGTCGCCGGTGATGGCGAGCAGCAGGTGCTCGGTGGAGACGTACTCGTCCTTGAGGCCCTTGGCTTCCGTGAAGGCCTTGTTCACCACCTCGTTGAGGCGGTTGCTGACGAACTGGTTGCCACCAGACACCTTCGCCTTGCGCTTCAGAGCGACGTCCATCAGCTCGATCAGCTGGCCCTTGTTGGTGCCGACCTTGCCCAGGATCCCGGGGACGACGCCCCCTTCCTGCTGGATCAGCGCGACCAGGAGGTGCTCGACATCCACCTCCTGGTGGCCGAGCTCGGTGGCCAGCGCCTGGGCGGAGGCCACAGCCTCCTGACTCTTGACTGTCAGCTTGTCACTTCGCATCGGGGCGCCTCACTTTCCAGCAGCAGCGGAGGCCTGCACGAAGCGCAGGCGAAGATCGCGCAGGAGATTGCGCAGCAGGCTCGTCTCGGCGTCGGTGCAGTTGCCGCGGGTCTTCGTCTCGAGCATCCCCAGGATGTCGATGGTCTGTCGCGCGCCTTCCATGTCGAGCTCGACCTCGCCGAGCCCGGGAACGGGCGCATCCCCCATCTGGACCAGCGCCGAGGTGCCCAGGGAGAGCAGGAAGGTGCTGAAGTCCAGGGGTCGCGTGGGGCCAGAATGGCCGGAATCACCGCCGCTCATCATGTGTCCTCCTGTGGCACCCAGTCCGGCGCCGGTCGGCGCAACCTGGGCACGCACGCAATTCTGTCAAACTTCGGCCCCTTGCGAGGGAGCCGCCGGGTCTGCAACAGTGCGCCGCTTCGGAGGACCCTGGTGGCTAGACGACTTCCCCTGCTGATCCTGGCCCTGCTCTTTTTCGCGTGGCTCCCCATGCGCGGCGTCGCTGTGGCCGCCGAGCCCGAGGATCCCGAGCAGCTGTACGAGCAGGGGCTTCGCCAGATGAAGCGCGGGTACTACGACGAGGCGATCCTGAGCTTCGAGAAGGTCCGAAACCACTTCCCGTTCAACAAGTACTCGGTGCTGTCCGAGCTGCGGGTGGCCGACTGCCTGTTCGAGAAGGCCGCCTACCTGGAGGCCGTGGACGCCTACCGCGGCTTCGCCCGTCTGCATCCCCGGCACGCCGAGATCGACTACGCCGTCTATCGCACGGCGCGCTCCGAGTTCAAGCTGGCCCCCACCGTGGCCCAGCGCGATCAGGCCCACACCCGGCTGGGACTGCGCCACCTCGGCGACTTCGAGGGGCGGTTCCCGCAGTCGGAGTACCTCGATGAGGTCGATCGACTCCGGTTCAAGGCCAATCGACGCCTGGGCGCGGCGGCGACCCAGGTCGGCAACTTCTACTGGAAGCAGAAAAAGTGGAGCGCCGCAGAGCGTCGCTACCGGCTGTCCAGCGTGACGTACCCCGACGCCCCGACCGCCGGCAAGGCCCGGTACCGGCATGGGCTCTCCTTGTGGAAGCTGGATCGTCAGGCCGACGCCCGCGCCGCCCTGGGCGCGCTCGTAGCGGCCGACGGCGAGAGCCGGTGGGCAGGCAAGGCGCTGCAGTTCCTGGACACTCACCCGCTCTCCGAGGTGGCCCCGGAGCCCTCCCAGCCCGCGGTTCCGGACCCCGCTCCGGCGGAGTGAGTGTTCACCGGAAGGTGACCACGGGCATCGCGACCTGCGCGACCGCGAGCTCGAGTCGGTCGCGGACCCCCCGGGCGTCCCCGCCCACCTGGTAGGGCATGGGCCGGTCGAACGCGATGTCCACCTCCTGCACCAGGAAGTCGTAGAGCTTCTCGTGCTCCAGCTCGCCGGTCCACATCCGGTGGATCTCGTTGACCACGGTGCCTACGTCCATGGCCGAGACCCGAAGCTGCATGTGACTCGCGACGGACGTGGCGTGGGGGAACATGTGGATCGCGTAGCCGTAGTAGGGCGTCGTCGCGAACGCGAGCATGTGGGCGGGCCCTGCGTACAGGATCGATCCGGCGGGGATGCGCTCGCCGATGGGGGTGCCGTCCGCGCGCACCCGCCAGGCCTGCCCCCGGAGCACTCGGATCTCCACGTTCGGGGGGCTGCGTTCGATAGCCAGCCGCGGCACGGTCCTGCCGAAGATCGCCGCGAGGTAGACCCACAGCTGCTGGGACAGCGACCGCAGGGCCGTGGCCTCCATGCGCTCCTTGAGCTGCTTGTAGTCGTTCAGGGCCGCCGCGTCCCATCCCAGTCCGCCAAACGGAAACCGCTCCGTGCCGGCCTCCACCAGCCGCATGGAGGTCTCCCGGAGGGCGTCCCCCCGGGCCCACGCCGCCAGGTCCTCGGCCATGGATCGCGCGCCGACCCAGGTGGCCAGGGCGTTGCCGGTGCCCAGCCGCAGCACGCCCAGGCGGGGTGTGTGTTCGTAGCGGAGCAGGCGGTTGGCGAGGTCGATGATCGTGCCGTCTCCGCCCCCCGCGAACACCGTCTCGACGCCGGACTCGAGCAAGGCCTCGACCCCGTCGTTGGCCTCCTCCAGGGACCGCGTCCACAGGAGCAGCGCGTCCGGCAGGATCCGCTGGACCAGGGCCGCGTGGCGCCTTCGCACCCGCCCGGCGTTGGCGTTGAGCATCACCGCGACCTTGCCCGCAGGGACCAGGTGGCGCGTCGCCGGGGGGCCGCCGCTCACAGGGACAGGATCGCCTCGACGGCGTCGCTCAGCGCGAACGGCTTGCCCAGGAACCTCACCCCCAGGCTGCGCAGCTCTTCGGCGTCTTCCAGGCTCGGGTCCAGGCCCGAGCTGGCGATGAGGGTCAGCTCGGGTGCGCGACCGCGCAGCGCGGTCAACAGATCGATGCCATGCAGCCCCGGCATGCGCATGTCGATGAGCCCGGCGTGGAACACGGTGCCTTCCTCGATCGAGGCCTGGAGCGCCGCGAGGGCCGCCGGGCCGTCCTGCACCGCGGTCACCTCGGCGCCGCGGAGGGTCAGCGCCTGGCGGAGCATCAGACGGAGGGCCTCCTCGTCGTCCGCCACGAGCACCCGGCGCCCTTGAAGGGGCGGGCCCTCGGCTCGCAGCGGGGCCGGGAAGGTGAACGTGCGCGTGGGCTCGTCGTCTTCCACGGGGCCGGTGTACAGCGGCAGCTCGATCTGGAACGTCGCGCCCGTCTGGGATGGGACCAGGGCGACGGTGCCGCTGTGGTCGAGGACCGCGCGGTGCACGATCGCCAGACCCATGCCGGTGCCCTGATCGCCCTTGGTCGTGAAGAAGGGCTCGAAGACGCGCTCGGCCTTGTCGGCGGGGATCCCGGGCCCGGCGTCCCGGAAGATCAGCCGCGCGTACCGGCGCCCGGGCCAGCCTCGCCGTGCACATTCACCACGGTCTCGAACGACGGTCAGCGTCATCCTGATCTGGCCGGCGCCTCCCATGGCGTCCCGCGCGTTCGTGCCCAGGTTGAACAGGCACTGCAGCAGCATCGTGCGGTTGCACAGGGCTGGGACCTGGTGCTGGGGAAGGTCAACCTCGACCTGGATGGCGGGGCCGAGCCCGTTGCGCATGAGGTCGGCGGCCTGACGGACCGGGGTGCGCAGGTCCATGGGCTCGTGCTCGGTGTCGCCGGGGCGAGCCACCTCGAGGAGCCGCCCCGCGATGTCCTGGGAGCGTCGCACCATCCCATCGAGCGCGGTCACGAGGTCCGGGCCGGCCTGCTGGCCTCCGCGCACCAGCTCCAACGTGCCGCTGAGAGCGGTCAGGATGTTGTTGAGATCGTGGATGACCCCCGTGACCGCGAGACCCAGGATCTCCATGCGCTGCACCGCGATCATCCTGCCGGCCTGGGGTGAGTCGGCGTCGGCGGCCTCGTGGCCGATCAGCCAGAACCCCTCGATCGTCCCGTCGTCCCCGCGCATGGGGCCCGCGTCGAAGGACAGGCTCACGTTCCGCCCGGTCAGGGTCTCGAACTCGAGCAGCAGGTTCTTCAGCCGCCCACCTTCGAGCAGCCGGTCGAACAGCTCGGCCGCGCCGGCGGCCTGGATGTTCGGGAGATCCCGGACCCGGGCGCCCAGGGCGGGCGACGGCTGACCGGGCTCGATGGCGAGCATGGCCCGCAGGGAGTCGTTCTCCCACGCGATGCGACCCTCGGCGTCCAGGACCATCACCCCGAACGGAGCGTGCTCCGCCATCGAGATGATCGTGCCCCAGTGCGGCGACGGTGCGCTGTTGTCGAAGGTCCCCACGCGCCTCCCACAGCCTCCCCAGACTGCCCGGGGCGAGACTACCTCACCCGAGGGCCTGTTCTACGAGCGCCCAGGCCTTCTCGATGGCGCCGGCCAGATTCTCGGGCAGCCGCCCGCCCGCCTGGGCCATGTCCGGTCGCCCGCCACCCTTGCCGCCCACGTCCACGGCCAGGGCCGCGACCAGATCGCCGGCGCGCACCCGATCCGTCAGGTCCCGGGACACCTTGACGAGCAGGCTCGCCTTGCCTTTGTCGTGGTCGGCCGCGCCGAGCACCACGACGCCGGAGCCGAGCTTGTCCAGCAGGGCGTCGCCGTGGCCCCGGAGCTCCTTGCCGTCGACGCCGTCCAGGACCGCCGCGATCACCTGCACGCCGTGGATCGTCCGGGTCTCGGGCCCGCCGCCGACACCGCCCGTCACCAGCTTCTGCTTCAGGTCTTCGACCTGCCGCGACAGCGCCCGACGGTCCTCCAGCAGGCGCGCGATCTTGTCGGTGATCTCGGCCGGCGGGGTCTTGAGCTGCGCCGCCAGGGCGACTTCGCGATCACTGAGCCCGCGGGCCCAGGCGAGGGCGCCGCGCCCGGTGATCGCCTCGATCCGCCGAACGCCGGCGGCGATGCCCGCCTCGGTCACGATCTTGACCAGCCCGATCTGGCCGGTGGCGGAGCAGTGGGTGCCGCCGCACAGCTCGGTGGAGAAGCCGGGGACCTGGACGACTCGGACCACGTCGCCGTACTTCTCCCCAAACAGCGCCATGGCCCCTAGCTCGCGGGCCTCGTCCATGGACATCTGCGCGATCGACGTCGTGGCGTTGTGCAGCACCTGCGCGTTGACCTGCTCTTCGATCTGCGTCAGCTCGGCTTCGGAGAGCGCGTCGAAGTGGCTGAAGTCGAAGCGCAGGCGATCCGGCGCCACCAGCGAGCCGCGCTGCTGCACGTGATCTCCGAGCACGTCCCGCAACGCCGCCTGCAGCAGGTGGGTCGCGGTGTGGTTTCGGACGATGTCCCCGCGGCGGTCCGCATCGACCCGCAGATCGACGGTATCGCCCACGGCGATCACGCCCCGCTCCACCGTGCCGTGGTGCACGAACACCGATCCCGCGGGGCGGGTGGTGTCGCTCACCGGCAGATGCAGCCCGTCCGCCTCGATGACGCCGGTGTCTCCGACCTGGCCGCCGGACTCGGCGTAGAACGGCGTCGCGTCGACGATGACCTCGACCGTCTGCCCCGCCTCGGCCCGCCCCACCGGGGCGCCGTCGACCAGCAGCGCCTGCACGACGGCCGCGCCTTCGAGGGTGCTGTAACCGATGAAGGAGGTGCCGCCGCCCGCTTCGAGGCCCCGGTACAGCTCCCCCACCGCTTCGGCCCCGGAGCCCTGCCAGTTGTCGCGCCCCTGCTGCTTCTGGCCCTCCATGTGCTCCGCGTAGCCGTCCATGTCCACGGTGAACCCGTTCTCGCCGGCGATGACCTGGGTCAGATCGGGCGGGAACCCGTAGGTGTCGTGCAGCTGGAACGCCGTGAAGCCATCGAGCTGGGTCTCGCCCCGCTCGCGCATGCCCTCGAAGGCCGCGTCGATCAGGGCGATGCCCCGGTCCAGCGTGCGGCGGAACGCCCGCTCCTCGCCCTCAACGTACTTGCAGATGGTCGCCCGGCGCTCCTCCAGATCGGGGTAGGTCGCGCCCATCAGGTCGATGACCCGGTCGCTGATCTCGTGCAGGAAGGGCCGCTGGATGCCGAGGTTGACGGCGTAGCGGATCGCCCGGCGCATCACGCGCCTGAGCACGTAGCCGCGGCCGTCGGAGGCCGGGATGACGCCATCGCCGATCAGGAAGGCCGCGGCCCGGGCGTGGTCGGCGATGACGCGCATGGCGACGTCGTCCGCCGGATCCCGGCCGTACTCCTCGCCCGCGATCCGACCAGCGAGCTGGATCAGGTCCTGGAGCTCATCGATCTCCCAGTTGGAGGTGTGGCCCTGCTTGATGGCCGCGAGCCGCTCCAGACCCAGGCCGGTGTCCACCGAGGGGCTCGGCAGGTCCCGCTGGTGGATCGTGCCATCCACCTCGTAGCGCTCGAACTGCATGAACACGAGGTTCCAGATCTCCATGATCCGGCCCGCGTCCCAGCCCCGTCCCCAGGGATCCGGCTCGTTGTCGGGCACGAAGTTCTCGCCGAGGTCCCAGTGGATCTCGGTGCACGGGCCGCAGGGACCGGTGGGACCCATGGACCAGAAGTTGTCCTTCGCGCCGCAGCGGGCGATCCGATCCGCCGGCACGCCCTGGGCCAGCCACAGGTCGTAGGACTCGTCGTCCTCCAGGTACACGGAGACGTACAGGCGGTCCTTGGGCAGCTCCATCACCTCGGTGAGGAACTCCCAGGCCCAGCGGATCGCGTCCTCCTTGAAGTAGTCGCCGAACGAGAAGTTGCCCAGCATCTCGAACAGCGTGTGGTGCCGGGCCGTGAAGCCGACGTTCTCCAGGTCGTTGTGCTTGCCGGACACCCGCATGCACTTCTGGACCGACGTGGCCCGCTTGTAGTCCCGGGACTCCACGCCGGTGAACACGTCCTTGAACTGGACCATGCCGGCGTTCACGAAGAACAGGGTGGGATCGTTGCCCGGCACGAGGGAGCTGCTCGGCTGGACGGAGTGCTGCCGGCTCGCGAAGAAGTCCAGGAAGCTGCGGCGGATGTCGGCGGCCTTCATGTCGGTGCTTTCCCGGGACCCCGCGGGGGCCCCGACGGGCGCGCGGCGACGTTGCCAGCCCGTGGGTCGGGGGATTCTAGTGCCCGCCGCGGCGCACTCAAGTGCGGCGGACGCGGCGGAGGGCCCAGGCCGTCAGTACATGTCGGAGGCGGACACCACCCCGGAGGCGCGCAGCGCGAAGTCGTCGGGGTTCGATGCGTACTTGAGCGCGTCCTCGTAGGTGATGAGCCCCTGCTTGTAGGACCCGTACAGGCTCTGATCGAACGTCTGGCTGCCGTAGGTGGCTTTGCCCTTGGCGATGACGTCGCTGAGCTCCTTGATGCGCTTGGGGTTCTCGATGTACTCGCGAACCTGACCGGTGTTGATCATGATCTCGATGGCCGGCACGCGCCCCTTGCCGTCGGACTTGGGGACCAGTCGCTGGCTCACCACGGCCCGCAGGATGCCCGCGAGCTGCAGCCGCACGCCGTCCTGCTGGTGCGGCGGGAACAAGGACACCATGCGAATGATGGTCTCGGTCGCGTCCATCGTATGCAGCGTGGACATGACGAGGTGCCCGGTCTCGGCCGCCTCGAGAGCGATCTCCACGGTCTCGAGATCCCGCATCTCGCCCACGAGGATCACGTCCGGGTCCTGGCGAAGCGCGGACTTCAGCGCGTCCTTGTAGCAAACGGTGTCGGTGCCGACTTCGCGCTGGGTGATCACCGAGCGCTTGTCCCGATGCATGAACTCGATCGGGTCCTCGATGGTGAGGATGTGGGTGCTGCGGGTGTTGTTGATGTAGTCGATGATCGCGGCGAGCGTGGTGGACTTGCCCGACCCCGTGGTGCCGGTCACGAGGACCAGTCCCCGGTGTTCGTCCGCGACCTTCTTCAACACGGCCGGCAGGTTCAGATCCTCGAAGCTGAGGATCTTGCTCGAGATCGTGCGGAACACGAGACCGAGGGTCATGCGCTGCCTGAAGACGTTCACGCGGTACCGACCGAGCCCTCGGACGCCGTAGGCCAGGTCGAGCTCCATCGTCCGCGCGAACTTCTCCTTCTGGGCCTTGGTCATGATCTGCGCCGCGAAGGACGCAGTCTGTTCAGGGCTCAGCCGGGGATAGTCCCGGAGGGGCACGAACGTCCCCTGGATCCGCAGCATCGGTGGAATGCCGACGCGAAGGTGGATGTCGCTGGCGCCGTTGGCGGTGCCGATCCGGAGGATGTCGTTCAGTTCCACGGGAGTCCTCGCCTCAACGCTCTACCGCTTCAGCGAGGCTCCGAGGATGAGGCGATCAGGCCTCTGCCACCGGGGTCGCTGCGACCATCGCTTCCTCGCCGATGGCGTGCTCGGCCAGGATCTTCGCCTGCATGGAGTCCATCGTCTCGGGATTCTCGATCAGGTAGAGCCGCGCCTGCTCACGGCCCTGTCCCATCCGCTGATCATCCAAGGAATACCACGACCCGGATTTCTGGATGAGGCCCATGTCCACGGCCATGTCCACGATCTCGCCGCTCTTGGACACTCCCTGGCCGAAGAGGATGTCGAACTCGACCTGCTGGAACGGCGGAGCCATCTTGTTCTTGGCGATCTTCACGCGCGTGCGGTTGCCGATGATCGTCTCGCCCTGCTTGATGGAGCCGATCCGACGGATGTCGATGCGCACGGAGCAGTAGAACTTCAGGGCGTTGCCGCCGGTCGTCGTCTCCGGGCTGCCGAACATCACGCCGATCTTGTGACGGATCTGGTTGATGAAGATGACGATGGTGTCGCTCTTGCTGACGACGGCCGTGAGCTTGCGCAGGGCCTGACTCATGAGCCGGGCCTGAAGGCCGGGCAGGGAGTCGCCCATGGCCCCTTCGAGCTCCGCCTTCGGGACCAGCGCGGCCACCGAGTCGATGACGATGACGTCCAGGGCGCCGCTGCGGACCAGGGTCTCGACGATCTCGAGCGCCTGCTCACCGGTGTCCGGCTGGGAGATGAGGAGGTCGTCCGTGCGGACCCCGAGCTTGCGCGAGTAGCCCACATCCAGGGCGTGCTCGGCGTCGATGAAGGCCGCGAGCCCCCCCGCCTTCTGCGCTTCGGCGATGCACTGGAGCGCGAGGGTGGTCTTGCCCGAGCTCTCGGGGCCATAGATCTCGACGACGCGGCCCCGGGGCAGGCCACCGATGCCCAGGGCGATGTCTACGCCGATGGAGCCGGTGGAGATCGTGCGGATGCCTTCGCCGAGTCGCTGGTCTTCGCCCAGCCGCATGATGGAGCCCTTGCCCCACTGCTGTTCGATGGAGGCGACGGCCAGGTCGAGAGCGCGCCGCCGGGCGCCGTCCTCCGTCTGACGGTCGTTGGAGGTCTTGCTTGTCGACGAGTTCTTCCTGGCCATGTCTTCTCCGGGGTGGTGACGCGGGCGAGTCACGCGCTACGGTCCCGACACTATACTGAACGAACGTTCAGGTCAAGTGCGATTGGTTGCATCCCCCAAGTGATTCGGGAGACCGGGGTATAGCATGCACTTCCTGCGGATCGAGCACCGTTTTGAGTGCCTTGATGAGAGGAGCCTGACAGCGCTACGGGACAGTTTCTGGCCCGGGTTGGGGAGCCTCGGGAACCGGCGTCCTGAGGAGCTGCCGTCGGAGCATCTCCAGGGCGAGCCAGGTGGAGAATCGGCGGTTCATCGTCCGGTCCCGGGCGCCGAGCTGAAGCTGGCGATCCCGCGTGCCCGTCGGCCCCGCGATGGCCACCCACACCGTGCCCACGGGCTTGTCCGGGCTCCCCCCGTCGGGACCGGCGACGCCCGTCACCGACACGCCCCAGTCGGCGCCCGCGGCGGCCCTGGCTCCGTCGGCCATGGCCCGCGCGGTCTCCTGTGACACGGCTCCGTGTTCCTCCAGGACCGCGGCGGGCACCCCGACCTCCTCCCGCTTGGAGCGATTCGAGTAGGTCACCCAGCCCCGCTCGAACCAGGCCGAGCTGCCCGGCACGCTCACGATGAGGTGGGCAACCCAGCCCCCGGTGCAGCTCTCCGCGGTGGCCAGGGTGTGGCCCCGGGCCAGGAGCAGGCGACCGATCACCGCCGCGAGTTCCTCGGTCGGGTCCTCCGTGAAGCAGTCGCGACCCAGCCGCTCGCGGACCAGGGCGACGGCATCGTCCCAGCCGGGGGTCGCGGGCTCCGCCACGAGCTTGACGTGGTTCTCGGGCATCTGGGCCCGGAAGCCGAGAGTGACGCCGGGGAACCGCTCCGGCACGTCCCCCAGCAGGCCCTGGAGCTGCGACTCCCCCTGGCCCATGACCCGGAAGGTGTGACGCAGCGGCGGATCGATGGCCACGAACGCGCGCACGTCGGGGCTGACGATCTCGGCGAACATCGACTTCATCTCGGACGGCACGCCGGGCAGGCAGTACAGCCGGCCCTGGCCGACATCGATGGAGAAGCCCGGCGCGGTGCCCTGTCGGTTGACCAGGAGCGCGGCGCCCGTCGGCATCGATGCCTGCTTTCGGTTGGACGGGGCCATGGCTCGACCCACTGCGTCGTAGCGCGCCTGCACCTGGGCCATCGCTTCGTCGTCGTGGACGAGGGGTCGCCCGAAGGCCCGGGCCGCGGCCTCGGAGGTCAGGTCGTCGGTGGTCGGACCGAGCCCGCCGGTGCACACCACGACGTCCGCCCCGGTGGTGGCGCGGAGCAGGGCGCCTTCGATCTCTTCGAGCCGATCACCGGCCGTGATCACGCCACGCACGACAAGCCCCATCTCGGTCAGGGAGCGGCACAGGAACCAGGCGTTGGTGTCCAGCGTGAGGCCGGTCAGGAGCTCTTCGCCCTGGCTGACGACGTAGGCGGTGGGTGCAGAAGCCATGGCGGCGGATGTTAGCGGGCTCGTGTCGCGGTATCATCGCCCCCGTGTTGACGACATCGCCGGAATCCTCCTCGTCCCGCGCGGGACTCGCCCTTCTTCTGCTCCTGGGCGCCCTGCTCGGAGCGGGCTGCGGCCCCGCGCTCCTCATCCAGACGGACGTGAGCGAGCTCCGGTTCCCGGACACCGCGGTGGGCGAGTCGGTCAGCGCGACGATCACCATCGAGGTGCTCGCGGGTGCCCGCGCGGACTTCGCCCCCATCTTCGAGCCGCCGGGCGGCGGGACCTTCCGGATCGAGCCCGGAGTGCCGTCGGTGATCGAGCCGGGGAAGCCCGTCACGGTCACCGTCTGGTACGTGCCGAGCGCCGCCGGGGAGTCCGCGGTCGTGCTCGGGTTCCTCGCGTCGAACGTGCAGGGACGGTCACGGCAGGACGTGAGCCTGATCGGGCGCGGACTCGGTGTCGTCATCGACGGGGACCGGGACGGAGCGCCCATCGACGTGGACTGTGACGACGCCGATCCGGCCGTGCGGCCCGGGGCCGACGAGCTGTGCGACGGGGTGGACAACGACTGCGACGACGTCGTGCCCGCGGACGAAGCGGACGCGGACGGCGATGGGGTCCTGATCTGCGCCGGTGATTGCGACGACGCGGACGCCGGCACGCTGCCCGGGGCCGACGAGGTCTGTGACGGGGTGGACAACGACTGCGACGGCACCGTCAACGAGGACGACGCCGACGCGGACGGGGTGCGGGTCTGCGCCGGTGACTGCGACGACGCGGATCCGACCACGCTCCCGGGTGCGGTCGAGCTGTGCGACGGGCTGGACAACAACTGCGACGGCGTGGTGTTCCCCGAGGAACTCGATGGCGACGCGGACGGCTACCGGGGCTGCGGCGGCGACTGCGATGACGCGGACGGCACCACCTGGCCCGGGGCGCCGGAGCTGTGCGACGGGCTGGACAACGACTGCGACGGGTCTCCCGGGGCGGACGAGCCGGACGGCGACGGCGACGGCGTGCCGGGCTGCGCGGGCGACTGCGACGACGCCGACCCCACGCGCTACCCGGGGAACCTCGAGGCGTGCGACGGGGTGGACAACGACTGCGACACCGTGGTGCCGGCGGACGAGGTGGACGGCGACTCGGACACCTTCCTCGCCTGCGCGGACTGCGACGACGCCGACGCCACGAGCTATCCGTCGGCCCCGGAGCTGTGCGACACCCTGGACAACGACTGCGACACCTTCGTGCCGGCGGACGAGGTCGATGGGGACGCCGACGGCTTCCTGGCCTGCGCCGAGTGCGACGACGGGGCGATCACCACCTACCCCGGCGCCCCCGAGCTGTGTGACGGGATCGACAACGACTGCGACACCGTGGTGCCGGCCGACGAAGTGGACGCCGACGGCGACACGTACCTCGCCTGCGTGGACTGCGACGACACGAACACCGACGTGTACAACGGCGCCTCCGAGATCTGCGACG
>CALAGR010000128.1 GCA_937891735.1 uncultured Pseudomonadota bacterium
CGCACGCGGGCAGGGGCGTGTCGGCGGACACGGTGGCCACGAGCAGCCGCGCTGGGGAGTGGGCGGTGGTCGCCAGGGCGGCGCGGGCGGCCCGGGCTCCCAGATCTGCGGTGGTCGTGTCGGGCAGGGCGTGGTGTCGGCGCTCGACCCCGGCCCCCTTGTGGATCCGGGCCACGGTGGCTTCGTCCCAGCCGTGCCGCTGCGCCAGGGTCGCCGTGTCCACGACCTGCTCGCCCAGGGCCGCGCCGGTGGCGACGATGCCCACCCCTCCGGCGGGGTGCAGGTAGGTCGAGGCGCTCACGTGGCGGCGCGCAGCCGCTCGATCCACGCGATCAGCAGGTCGACGCGGGTGAACGCGGCGGGGTCGTAGTCCGAGGCGCGGATCCGCAGGTCGAAGGTGTCCTCGATGGACTCCAGGAGCATGGCGATCTCGATGGATTGCAGGCGCAGCGCCTGCCGCGGATCCTGCACCGTGACGAAAGGAACGAGCAGCGCGAGCACGTCAGCGGAGGGCATGGGGCGAGTCTATCGCTCCGCCGCCGCCACGAGGGCCGCCCGATCCACCTTGCCGGAGCTCAGGCGGGGCAAGGCCGGCAGCCACGTGATGCTCGCAGGGCGGGCCCGGGGGGGCAGCTCGGCGCGAACGGCCTGCCACAGGGCGGGCTCGGAGCGGGGATCGCCCACCACGAACGCGACCGGCACCTGGCCCAACCTGCGGTGCGCACGCCCCACCACGGCCACCGCCACGCCCTGGGCCGCGAGCACCCCCTCGATGGGCGCGGGGTGCACCTTCTCGCCCCCCACGAGCAGCACCTGATCGGCGCGGCCGAGGACCGTGACGAGGTCGCCATCCAGGCGCGCGAGGTCGCCGGTGTCGTGCCAGGCGTCCGGGTCGATGCGGTGCAGCGTGCCCAGGGCCTGCCAGGGCGTGCGGGCGTGCAGCACCCCGTCGAGGACCCGGGCCTCGGCCCCCGGGAGCAGGCGTCCGGCGGGGGGCGGATCGCCCGCCGCGAGGGCCGCGGCGAAGGCCGGATCGTGGTGGGGGATGGCCGCCAGGCGCGGGCCCAGCTCGGTGGCGCCGTACTGGTTCCACAGCGTCGCGTGGGGGAAGGCGCGGCGCACGGCAAGGGCGAGGGCGCAGGACAGCGGCGCGCCGGCGGAGCAGATGGTGTGCAGCGGCGGGGCCGGGGCGCCCTCCTCGACGGCGTCCACGAGCTGGCCGAGCTGGAACGGCACGCCCGAGAACACCTCGATGCGCTCGGCGTGCAGGGCCTGGGGCAGGTCGCGCCCCCGCAGGTCCATGACCGTCGCGCCCGCGGCGTGCGATGCCAGGACCTGCCCGACCAGGGCGTAGCTGTAGTGCAGGGGCAGGGCGAGCCCGACGCGCCCACGCAGATCGATGGAGCGGGCGATGACCCGGGCCGCGAGATCGAGGCGGTCGCGGCCGAACAGCAGCCCCTTCGGCTCCCCCGTGGAGCCGGACGTCCACAGGGCCAGGGCCGGCGGATCGGCGGATCCGGGGAGCGACGGGGGGTCTGGGGGGGCCTGACCGGGCTGCAGGATGCCGGCCACGTCGCCGTCGGCGATGCACTGGCGCAGGAAGCCCAGGGTCTCGGTCACGCCCGCCGCGGGCTCAAGGATCAGGTGCGCCACAGAAGCGCTCCCGCCGAGATCCCTCCCGCCACGGCGTGCAGCAGCCACGTCTCCCCGGGGTCGGCGGCGGCGAGGCCGTGCCACGCGAGCAGCAGGTTCGCCGCGCCGCAGTTACCGTGCTCCCGCAGGGGGTGGTGCACCCGGTCGGCGGGGATCCCCCAGGCGGCGGCGTTGCGCGCGATGAGCTCGGGGGCGCCGGCGTGGGCCAGCAGCCGGTGCACCGGGCCGTCGTGCGTCTGCAGGGCCTCGGCCCGGATGGCGTCGCTGATCTCCGGCAGCACGGCGCGCAGCCGGTCCGGATCCCCGCGGACCTCGAAGTCGCCGGGCTCCGGCGCGAACACGGTGGGAGGCAGCCGCCCCGTCCCGCCCAGCGCGTCCCGGTGACGAGGCCAGGTGCCCAGGGCGCCCCCGAGCAGGCCCGAGTCGGCGGGGGAGGTGCCGATCAGCACGGCGGCGCCTGCGTCTCCCAGGGTCAGGGCTGCGCCGCGATCCGCCTGGGGGCTGGCGCGGGTCCAGGTGTCGGCGCCGACGATGAGGGCCGTCTGGCCGTCTTCGAGCCACCGGGCCACCAGCGCGAGGGCGTGCAGGGTGCTGCTGCATCCCGCCTTGACGTCGAACGCCAGCAGCGGGGGCAGCTCCAGGGCCGCCGCGATCATCGAGGCGCCGGCGCCGGTCCAGGAGGGGGCGGTGGACGAGCAGAACACCAGCAGGTCCGGCGGGGCGCGGCCCGCGAGGGCGGATCCGGCGGCGAGGGTGCCCAGGGTCACCGCGTCTTCGTCGGGCCCGGCGACGCCCCGGCAGGCCACCCCGAGGCTCTGGATGACGTGCGCGGTGCGGTCCGGCGACCCGGGGCGATCAGGAGCCAGGGCCGCCAGCCGGTCCTCGGTACAGACCATCGAGGCGGGCAGGCCGATCCCCGTGGCCAGGGCGCGCAGTCCGAGCCGCGGCCGCACGCGCACGGGCGGTCAGTCGTCCGAGGACAGGTGCCCGAGCACGAAGTGCACGACCTTGTCCACGGTGTGCAGGTCCCGGTAGGCCTCCATCTTCGCGTCCACGCCGAGCTCCTGCTTGATGAAGAAGACGAGGTCCACGACGTCCAGGGAGTCCATGGCGAGGTCGCCGCGGAAGCTCGACTCGCCGTCGCGGGCGATGGCCTCGTCCTTGGCGAAGTCCTCGATGAGGATGGTCGCCAGCTTGTCCCGGATCTGGTCCTCAGTCATGGACGCGAGTGTACCCTGCGGGCATGTCGGAGCTGCCCCTGCTGGCGCTGTACTTGTCCTGCTTCGGCGTGGCGGCGGGGCTCGAGAAGGCGGTGTTCCGGCCCGGGCGGCTGGATCCCGCGGCGGGCGACCGGGCGCTGCCGGTGGAGCAGAACCGGCTGCAACCCCTGTATGTGCTGCTGACGGGGGTGTGCTGCCTGGTGGCGCCGCTGGATCGGCTGGTCCTGCCCGAGAGCCTGCCTCGGACCTGGATCACGTCCGCGGTGGGGCTGGCGGTGTTCGCCGCGGGGCTGGGGCTGCGCGGCTGGTCCATCCGCACGCTGGGGCGGCACTTCACCTGGCGGCTGGGGGTCCGGTCCGGGCACACGCTGATCACCGCCGGGCCCTACCGGGTGCTGCGCCACCCCTCGTACACCGGGGCGATGCTGCTGTTCGCGGGCACCCAGGTGCTGCTCGCGTCCGGCACGGGGCTGGCCCTCGCCCTGGTGGGCTTCCCGGTGTACTACCGGCAGCGCATCGCGGACGAGGAGGCCATGCTCGCCGCGGCCCTCGGGGAGCCGTACCGGGAGTGGCAGGCGCGCACCTCCAGGATGGTGCCCGGGGTCTGGTAGGCGCTCAGCCGTACTCGCCGGCGGACCAGCGGTTGCGCGCCTCCAGCCGGCGGATCTTGCCGCTCGTGGTGCGCGGCAGCGAGCGGCGGGGAACCTGCACCAGCTCGTCGATGAGCATTCCCGTGGCGCTCGACACGGACTCCTGGCAGTCCCGCTCGATCCGCTTGCGCTCGTCGGTGTCGGTGGGATCTGCCACCTCGGCGATCACGATGAGCATCTCCTCGGCGCCGCGTCGCCCCTCCCCCAGCGCCCCGAACGCCGCCACGCCGGCCTTTACCCCCGGCACCTCCCACACGAGCTGCTCGACGTCGGCCGCGTACAGGTTCCGGCCGCGCTTCACGATCAGCCCCTTGAGGCGATCCACGATGAACAGGCTGGGCTCGCGGTCGCCGGGCAGCAGGAGCTGGAAGCCCAGGTCCCCGGTGGTCAGCCAGCCGTCCGCCAGGATGTTCGCGGTGCTCTCGGGGTCGTTCCAGTAGCCGCTCGTGACGGACGGGCCCCGGACCTGGATCTGTCCGACGAAGCCCGGCAGGACCGCGGTTCCGTCGGCGTTGACGATCCGCAGCTCGGTGCTCCACACCGGCTGACCCACGGACACGACGCGCCACGCGTCCTCCGGCGGGCTGCTCGGGTAGTGGCGCCGGGCGACCCCGTCCCGGAGCACCGCCCGGCGCGAGATGATCACGCTGCGCGCGGCCTGCTGGGAGTCGGAGAACGACACCGCCAGCGAGGACTCCGCGAGCCCGTACACCGGCAGGAACGCCGCCCTGCGAAAGCCCCGCCGCCCGAACCGGGCCGTGAACCGCGCCATCGTCTCGGGCCGCACGTGCTCGGCCCCCGACAGCGCCACGCGCCAGCGGGACAGGTCCAGCTCCGCCAGCTCCGCGTCCCGGTTCCGGCAGCGGCGGGTGGCCAGCTCGTACGCGAAGTTGGGGGCCGGCGACATCGTTCCGCGGTGGTCGTGCATCGCGCGCAGCCACGTCATGGGGTCGGCGATGAACCGGATGGGCGACATGAGGGCCAGGGTCAGGTTCGCCACCATGGGGAACAGCAGCCCGCCGATCAGCCCCATGTCGTGATACAGCGGCAGCCAGCTCACGATGACGTCGTCGGCCGTGGCCAGGATCCCCCGCCGGATCGCCTCGATGTTGGCGAGCAGGTTCTGGTGGCTCAGGATCACGCCCCGGGGCTCGCTCGTGCTGCCGGAGGTGAACTGGATCAGCGCCACCTCGTGCAGGTGCTCGCCCTCGATGGGCGCGAGCTGCTCCCAGGCGGCGCGCATCGCCTCCACGGGCCAGGTGTTCGCCACCGGCGGCCGCCGGTCCTCCGCCAGCTCGAGCAGCGCGGCGTGGGTCACCGCGTCCCCGATCCAGTGGGCCGAGTCCCCGAGCCGCGCGTAGATCCGCTCGCCCCGGGCGAAGAAGAGGCGGTAGTCCCCGAAGATCACCGGGGGAGCCAGGGGCACCGGGATCCCGCCCGCCAGCATCGTGCCGAAGAACAGGTGCAGGAAGTCCAGCCCCGTCTCGAGGGCGATGACGACGGGGGTTCCGGGCCCGACCCCCTTGCTCCGAAGGAACGTGGCGGCCCGGCGGGCGTCGTCCAGCACCTCGCGGTAGGTCACGAACCGACAGCTGCCGTCCAGCGCGTACAGGTGGATCCCGGCCTGCGCGGTGGGCGCGCCGAGCGGATCCAGCCCGCCGGAGGTCGCGGCCTCGATGGCTCCGATGAGCGAGTCGTACTGCCTGAGGTCTGTGAACACGGCACCCGCAGTCTACGCAGGCCGGCGAGGGTCCTCGGGGGCTCTGTTAGGGTTCCGCACCGCCGGAGACCTGCATGTCACGAGCCGCGCCGTCCTTCCTCATCGCCCTGCTCGGTGCCTCGCTGGTCACTGTCGCGGCCGCCGGGGCGCGCGCCGACGACGCGGCCCCCTCGTTCCAGTCCGATGGCCGCGACGTCGTGGCCACGGACCGGACCGTGGACATCCGCTCGCTGCACCTCGATCTCACGCTGGACGTGCTCGGTGGGCGGGTGCACGGCACGGCGACGCACACGCTGACGTTCCTGCGCTCGGGGCTGCGGGAGCTGCGGCTGCACGCGGTGGGGCTGGGAGTCGAGGGGATCACCATCGACGGGCAGCCCACGACGTTCCGGGTGCTCAGCGACCAGATCGCCGTGGCGCTGCCCGGCGCATCCACCGTGAACGTGCCCCACGTCCTCGCGATCACGTACGCCGCGCAGCCCGACATGGGGCTGCACTTCCGCCGGCCCGGGGCCGAGTCGCCAGACACCTACGACGAGGTCTGGAGCCAGGGCGAAGACACCGACAACCGACACTGGTTTCCCACCTGGGACGCGCCGGATGATCGCTTCGTCTACACGGGGCGGTTCAGCGCGCTGGACCGCTTCACGGTGGTCAGCAACGGGAGGCTGACGGAGAAGGGGCCCACCCCAGGGGCTCCGGGCTGGACCAGCTGGACCTACGCGCTGCAGGACCAGGACCTGGTCAGCTACCTCGTGATGGTGGCGGCGGCGGAGTACGACGCCCTGGGCGGCGAGTGGCGGGGGCGGCCGCTGCTGAACTTCTATCCGCCGGACGTGGACGAGGCGAGCGTGCGGCGGGCCACGGCCCGGACCCCCGAGATGCTCGACTTCATGAGCTCGGCGACGGGGGTCGAGTACCCCTACCCGGGCTACAGCCACGTGTTCGTGCAGCGGTTCATCTACTCCGGCATGGAGAACACGACCGCCACCGTGCTGACGCGGCGGCTGCTGTATCCGGAGCGCGAGGCGGAGCACGCCCGACCGCGCACCGAGTCGGTGCTGGCCCACGAGCTGGCGCACCAGTGGTTCGGCGATCAGCTCACGCTGCGGGACTGGTCCCACATGTGGCTCAACGAGGGCATCACCACGTTCCTGGAGGGCTGGTGGCAGCAGTACGCGCACGGGCCCGAGCTGTACAGCGACCGCGTGTTCGGGCGGTACCGGAGCGTGATCGGCGCGGACAACAAGGACCCGCGGCCCCTGGTGGTGACGTTCCTGTCCCGGACCGATGACCGCATCAACAACCACGTCTACACAAAGGGCGCATCCGTCATGCAGATGCTGCGCGTCCTGCTGGGGGAGGAGGACTTTGGTCGCGCGTTTCGGCGCTACTGCCGGGAGCGGCAGCACACCAACGTGGACACGGGGGATCTGCAGCGGATCTTCGAGGACGAGACGGGTCTGAAGCTCGACTGGTTCTTCCAGCAGTGGGTGTACCTGGCGGGTCATCCCAGGCTCGAGGTCGAGCACGCCATCGACGCCGAGCAGGGCACGGTGCGGGTCGCGGTGAAGCAGACGCAGGCCGTCGGCGGGCTGGTGCCGCTCTTCGTGCTGCCGGTGGATCTCGACATCGCCACCGACCAGGGGGTGAGCCGCACGCGCCTGTGGCTGGACGGGACGGAGAGCGCCTCGGTGGTGCTCCCGCTGGCGGGCACGCTGGCCTGGGTGGCCGTGGATCCGGACGGGGGGCTGCTGGCGGAGATCGCCCAGGAGCAGACGGACGCGGAGTGGAGCGCGCTGCTCGCGCAGACCGGGTCCGCGTACGCGCGTCGGGCTGCGCTGCACGCCGTCGGGGAGCGCAAGGGGCCCGCGTCGGTGGAGCTGCGGGCGGCCGTGGAGGGGATCCTGGCGGACGAGCAGGCCAACCCGCTGTGGCGTCGGCTGGCGGCGGGAACGCTGGGGGCGTGGAAGGACGCCACGTCCCGGGGAACCCTGGTGGCCGCGCTGCAGGGTGCGCCGGGGATCGAGTCGGACGTGCGGCTGCAGGAGGCGATCCTGGATGCGCTGGCGGGTGGCGAGCGGGACGCCGCCGTGGTGGCCGCGATGCGCACGGCCTGGAGCCGGGGCACCACGGACACGGTGCGCGCGTCCGGGCTGCAGGGGCTGGCGCGGCTGGTGCAGTCCGAGGCGCTGCCGGACCTGCGTCGGGCGCTGGGCGGTGGGGCCGGACACAACGGCGTCGTGCACCAGGTCGCCATCGAGAGCATCGGCGAGCACGGGGACGGCAGGGACATCGGCAGGCTCGCGCGCTTTCGGGCGCCGTCGGTGGCCCATGGGCTGCGCAGCGCGGCGCTTCGGGCGTCGGCGCGGATCGCGAACCGTCAGCTCACCGCAGACGCGCGCAAGGCCGCCCGAAAGCCGGTGGCCCGGGACGCGGAGGCGAACCTGTCGGATCTGAACCTGCGGGGGCTCCAGGTGACGGTGGGGGTGCTGGGCACGGTGGGCGACGCCGCGTCGATCCCGCCGCTCCAGGCCCTGCAGAAGCGGTCGATGGTGCCGGCGCTGCACAAGCAGATCGAGCAGGCCGTGCAGGCGATCCGGACCCGCACGGACACCGATCCGGAACCCGCCAACGGGGCGCTGACGGCGCGGCTGAAGAAGCTCGAGGAGCAGCTCGACGCGCTCGACACGAAGCTCGAGACGCTCGAAGAGCGGCGGTAGGAGGCGCGATGCCAGGACACGACTTCGACTCGGCGCGGGCGTGGCAGCACCTGCTCGATCAGGTGGCGCTGGGGGTGCGAGCGCCCGGGACTCCTGGGCACGTGGCGTGCGCGGATCTGTTCGAGCAGAAGCTGGCGGACCTGGCGGCGCGCTGCGCCTGGGTGGGGGATCCGGCGCGACAGAGCTGGCAGCAGGCGTTTCGCGGGCAGTCGGTGCAGCTGACGAACGTGCTCGTGCGCATCGGCGGGACGGACGGCGAGTCGGCGGGCGGGCTGGCGCCGACGACGTTGGTGGGCAGCCACTACGACGCCCGCTGGCAGGCGGACAACGAAGAGGACCCGATCCTGCGGGCCGCGCCGATCCCCGCCGCCAACGACGGGGGCAGCGGCACGGCGGCGATGCTCGAGCTGGCCCGGGCGTTCACGGAGACGCCACCGTCGGGTGATGTGGTGCTGGCGTTCTTCGACGGGGAGGACCTGGGGGGCATCGACGGGCTGCCCTATGCGGTCGGGTCGCGGTGGTTCGTGGAGCACCCGGACGCCGACTGGACGGTGGACCGGATCATCGCGCTGGACATGATCGGGGGACGCGACGCGAAGCTGAACATCGAGGGCAACTCGCTTCAGGATCCGCAGGCGCGGGAGCTGTTCATCCGGCTGTTCCGGCGTGGTCAGCAGACGCAGCGCAAGGCGTTCTTCGTGGGATCCGAGCGGTGGATCTACAGCGACCACGGGCCCTTCCTGGAGGCGGGGGAGCCGGCGATCTGCCTGATCGACATCGACTACCCGCAGTGGCACACCCAGCGCGACCTGCCGGACGTGTGCGCGCCGGAGCCGATCGCGGACGTGGGGCAGACGCTGCTGGAGATCCTGCGGGAGCCCGAGCCCGACACGTAAGGTTCGCGCGCCCCCGCCGGGCCTGTCGTGGACTACATTCTCGGCGTGCCGAATAGCAGACAGGACATCCGCGTGCCCGACGACGCCATGCGTCACATCGTGGCCGCCCTGGACATGCCCACCCCCCGGGAGCTGTACGACGCCCTGAGCGAGCGCGGCTATGTCGGGCAGATCGAGGGCCGACGCGCCCTGTCGCTGCTCGCCCATCGCCATGTCCGCCGCCTGCGCTACCTGTATCTGGACGAGGTCCCCCGCGACCGCCTCCCCCGCAAGGAGAACCTGCTCCTCGTCGGGCCCACCGGGTGCGGCAAGACCTTCGCCATCGAGCTGCTCTTCCGCGAGATGCTCGGCCTGCCCACCGCCATCATCGACGTCACCACCCTGTCGGAGACCGGCTACGTCGGCGGCGACGTCGGGTCCGTGCTGACCCGCCTGCTGTACTCGGCGAACATGGATCCGGCCTTCGGCCAGATCGGCGTGGTGTGCCTGGACGAGCTCGACAAGATCGCCGGCGGCAGCAACAACGCCGTCTTCGCGGGGGCCGGCACCACCAAGGACGTCACCGGCCTGGGCGTTCAGCGCGAGCTCCTCAAGCTGCTCGAGTCCACCGAGGTGCCCGTCAGCACCGGCATGGACCACTCCAGCTACCACGAGCAGATCCTGATGCGCACCGACGACATCACCTTCGTCGCCGCCGGAGCCTTCTCGGGCCTCAAGACCCTGACCCGCCGTCGCGCCAGTGGATTGCTGGGCGGAATGGGCTTCGGCCAGGACCGGGTGGAGCGCGAGGGGATCGCCGTGAAGTACACCAACGCCGAGATGGAGGACGTCTCGGCGTTCCAGAGCTACGGGTTCCTGCCCGAGCTGGTGGGGCGCTTCGCCCGCATCGTCGGCTTCGAGCCCCTCGACACCGACGCCTTGACCGAGATCCTGCGGCGCCAGGTCCTGCCCGCCCGCCGGGTGGAGATGGAGCTCGCGGGCATCGCCCTGGAGGTGGACGACGACGTCGTGGTCCGCCTGGTTCAGCAGGCGCTGGCCCGGCAGACCGGCGCCCGGGGGCTGGCCTCGGCCCTCACCCGCGCCCTGGAGGACGCCGCGTTCGAGGCCTACTCCACTCGGGGCACGAAGGCGGTGCGGCTGACCCTGGACGGCACCGAGATCGTGGCCGAGGTGAGGCGCGGCGCCCACTGGACCCGCGACGCGGCGTCACCGACCGAGGAGACCCAATGATCCGCTGGGCGTTCGTGGCACTCGCGCTGCTGTGGGCGACCCCCGCCGCCGCGCAGAACTACCGTTTTCCCACCACCCCCGCTGACTACGGGTCTTTCTACCCGACGGCCTACAAGGACGAGGGCGGGCAGGACTGGAACTGCGGCTCCATCTACTACGCCGGCCACGGCGGCTCGGACTTCGGTGGCGGCTCCTGGGCCGGCATGGACGAGGGGCGGGACATCGTCGCGGCGGCGGCGGGCGTGGTGGAGGTGGTCGAGGACGGCTGGCCCGACGACTGCTCCACGGCGGACTGCCCCGGCGGCGGCGGCTTCGGCAACCACGTGGTGCTGCTGCACGCCGACGGGCGCCGCACCTACTACGCCCACATGAAGACGTGGTCGATCCCGGTCGCGGTGGGCGCGTCCGTCGGCTGCGGCGATGCCCTGGGCCAGATGGGCAGCTCCGGCCACTCCACCGGCCCGCACCTGCACTTCGAGCTGCGGGAGAACGGCACCTCCGGCTCCTTCTACTCCGGCGACCGCACCGATCCCTTCGAGGGCCCGTGCTCGCCCGCGCTCGCCACCTCGTTCACGGATCAGGGCGCTCACGGTGCGTTGCCGGGCCTGACCTGCGACGGCGACGCGCCGTGCACGGCGGTGGGCTCCCTCACCTGCGGGCAGACGATCACCGCCAACAACGGCGGCGCGGGCAGCACGACCTCCAGCCTGAGCTACAGCTGCACCGAGTTCTTCTACTCCGGGCCCGAGATGGCCTGGTCCTGGACCGCCGCCGCGTCCGAGAGCGTCACCGTGTCGGTGACCGGGCTGTCCGCGGATCTCGACCTGTTCGTCACCGCCGGCGCGGCCTGCACCCCCAGCGCCTGCGTGGCCGGGTCCACGACATCCCAGACGGGCGACGAGTCGGTCACCTTCGACGCCGTCCAGGGCCAGCCCTACACCGTCATCGTGGACGGCTGGCAGGGCGCCACGAGCGACCTGTCGCTCACGGTCGCGTGCACCCCGCCCTCCGGGGACGACGACGACAGCACCCCCGGCGACGACGACGACAGCGGGGACGACGACGACAGCGCCCCGGCGGACGACGACGACAGCGCGGGCGGGATCGACGGCTCCCCCGGCTTCCCCGGCGCCGAGCGCTTCCGGGAGGGCGTGGACGGCGAAGGCTGCCGGTCCGAGGTCGCCGCCAGCCCGCCCCGAGCCGCGTGGCTGCTCCTGTTGCTCCAATGCGCGCGCCGCCGCCGAGTCAGGCCTGCAGCAGGCTGATCAGGCGCTCCCGCAGCGCGTCGGGCTCGACGATCTCGTGCACGTAGCCCGCGGCCACCGCGGTCGCCAACGACTCGTCCACCGCCACGCCGTCGCTTCCCAGGGCGACCCGCGCCGCCTCGGCGCCCATGGCGGACAGCCGCGCTCCCGGCAGGGCCAGCACCCGGTCCGCGGTGCACGACAGCACCGAGGCGCCGCCGTAGGACTTGCGCAGCACCACCGCGATGGAGCGGGTCGTCGTGCTGCCGTAGGCCCGCAGCAGGTCGGCGCCGAAGTTCAGGATCCCTGCCTGCTCCTGGGCCAGCCCGGGCAGGTAGCCGGGCACATCCACGAACGTCACCAGGGGCAGCCCGACGGCGTCGCAGAGCCGCACGAACGCCGCCGCCTTGCGGGAGGCGAGCACGTCGAGGCAGCCGGCGAGGTGTCTGGGCTGGGACGCGAGCACCCCCGTGGCGCGGCCGCCGAACCGCAGCAGGCCGGTCACCAGGTTGGGCGCCCAGTCCGGCCGCAGCTCGTCCAGCGGGGCGTCCCCGAGGGCGTCGAGCACGCCGCGCACGTCGTAGGGACGGCGGAAGTCGTCGGGGATCAGCCCTGCCAGCGTCTGGGGCTGCAGGTGCACCGCCGGCGTGTCCCGGAGCGCGTGGATCCAGCCCCGCAGCCGGCTGATCGCCCCCGCGTCGTCGTCGGCCAGCGCGTGGGCGGTGCCCGTCCTGGTGGCGTGCATGGCGGCGCCGCCCAGGGCGTCCATGCCCACCTCCTGACCCGTGGCCTGCTGCACCCCGCGGGGTCCGACCACGAACAGGAACGAGCGCTCCCGCACCAGGACCACCAGATCGCACAGGGCCACCGCGTAGGCCGACGCGCCGACCCCGACGCCCAGCACCGCAGCGAGCTGGGGCACCACCCCCCCCAGGCGAACATGCGCTCCGAGCAGGCGCTCCCACCCCTGCACCGCGTGGATCCCCTCCTCCACGCGCACCCCGTCGCACTGGTGGATCGCGATGACGGGGGTGCCGCGCTGTCCCGCCTGAAGGAGGAGGCGCGCCACCTTGCTCGCCGATCCCTCACCCAGGGCGCCCCGCCGCACCGCGGGGTCGTGGGCGTAGACCGCCACCTGCCGTCCGTGCACCCGCGCGAAGCCGCACCGCACCGCCCAGGCCGGCGAGCCGTCCCGCTCGCACGCATCGCGCTCCCACTCCACGAAAGAGTCCGGATCGCACAAGGCGTGCAGGCGCTCTGCGACGGTCATGCGTCCCAGGCGGCGAAGGCGGTGGTACAGGAGCGGGTCCCCGGGCTCGGCCGGGTCCAGCGGTGGGCTCAGGAATCTTCCGACGTGGACACGTAGAGGGGCTTCAGGGAGCCCGGCTCGACCTCGACCGTGTTCACTTCGTCGAACGTGACGCTGATCGGCAGGTCCATCAGCCGCAGCAGCGAATGAAGGTGCCGGGCGTGGTTCTCGACCGTGTCCTGCGTGACCTTGCTCGCCACCGGCAGGCCCAGGAAGGCCCGCCCGTCGGACTCGCCGGTCCGAATGCGTTCCCACATGGGGCGCAGGTGCAGCGACTCTTCCAGCCTCTGCTCAAGGAGCCTGATGCTGTCCGGGTCGACGTACGCGACCACCAGCGTCGTCCCCTCGTCGTCCTCTTCACTCATGGAGCCTCACCCGTAGAACCGGCAGCCGTTCAGTACCACGGCTCCGAGCGTCTGGGTCGTACCATACCGGTGCGCCGTACTCAAGCCGGTGAGGGCTCAGGGAGACGCCAGCAGGGCCCGGATCTCCCCTTCGATCCGCGCGCCCGCGCCGCTCCCGTATCCCTGATGGTGGTGGCGAACGACGCCGTCCCGACCCACAACGAACGTGGACGGGATCCCCTTGACCCTCCAGGCCGCCTGGCTCGCCTTCCCGTCGGGACTCCACGCGCCGTCCATCGACAGGTTCGCCGTCGCCCAGAACGCGCTGGCCTTGTCCCGCTCGGTGTCCACCGACACGAGCAGGAACGTGACGGGCTCTCCCGCCAGCGCCTCGGCGGCGGACTGCAGCTCGGGGATGGCGCGTTTGCATGGGCCGCACCACGTCGCCCAGAAGTCCACGACGACGACCCGCCCCCGCAGGTCCGCGAGGCTGCGCTTCGCCCCGTCCAGGGTGGTGACCAGCAGCTCGGGGGCCGGCTCGTCGACCAACGGGTGCTGCTCCCTGCGGCCCGCCGCGATGGACGAAGGGCCCGTCTGCTCGGCGCGCCTCACGTCCGCGGCTGCGAGCAGCGCCTGCCACGCCGCCTCGTCGTCCACGCCGCCCAGGTCGGGTCGCCCGTCGGTGAACCGGCGGAGCGCGTGCGGGGCCGCGTCGGCGGACGACTCACCGTCCTCGAGCAGGGCCGCCACGTGCTCCAGATCTGCCTCCCGGGCGAACGCCAGCTCCCCCCGCTCCTCGGCGAGCTCCGCGACCAGGGCCCAGGCGTCGGGGAGCGTGTGGTCGCTGGCCCAGGCGGCCTGGATCGCCAGGGCTCGGGCCCCATCGGCGTCCCCGGCGTTCGCCGAGAGGCGGGCCCGCCGCAGCTGCAGCTCCGCCAGGAAGTGGCGCCGCCCGCTCATCGCTTCGGCGAAGGGCAGGGCCCCGTACCGCTCCCAGGGATCCCACCCGCCGGCGAGCACCGCGTCCTCCGCCCGCAGCAGCGCGTTCGTGGCCGCGTCGGCCTCCGACAGGCTGCTCAGCTCCATCCAGGCGCGCGCGTCCGCGGGATCGTGCCGCACCAGGGTGCGCAGCTGCTGCGTGGCCACGTCGCTCCGCGGGGGATCGGTGGCCTGCGCCGCCAGCACCACGCGCCACCGCCAGCGCTGCACCATGGCGTGGCCGTCTTCGGGGTCGGGCGCGATGGCCAGCAGCTGGGTCAGCCGCTCCGCCGGATCCTGGGTGACGTTGGCGCGATTCGTCGCCGCGTACAGCGTGCGATACACGGTGGGCACCACGAACGAGCCCTTGAACCACTGGCTGTTGTCCGCGACGTCGAAGTCCGGGTGCTCCTTGCGCAGCTCCACCAGCAGGCTCGCCCCGCCCTTGGCGTTCTTGCGGCGGTCGTGGAACTTGAGGATCTCGTTGGCGAGCACCGGATCGGCCAGCGCCCGGCCGCGCAGGGCCTCGATCCGAGCCAGGACCCGCTCCCGGGCGGGCTCGACGTCGTCGCCCCACTCCCCCGTCCAGAGCAGCGCGCAGACCTCGGCGGCCCACGGATCCGTGCCCAGCACATCCAGGCACAGGGCCTCGAATCGCGCGACGTCGTGCTCCCCGGCGGCCTGCTGGACGGCGCTGATGCGGCCCTGCAGCCCTGCCGGACGCACGGCGTGGGCCGCCACCCCGTCCGCGAGGGCCTCGACGCCGAGCCCCGCCCGATACCGCAGGTCCCGGCGGCTGATGAGGGCGGCGTAGCGCACCTCGGCGGTCTGGGCCTCCGCCAGCACCCGCTCGATGAGGTCGAAGGAGGCGAGCACCCAGTCCGACTCGGCGTTGGTGAACTTGTCCCGGCGGTGCATCGCCATGCTCGCCCGCACGACACGGAGCTGGCTGTGGGGATCCTGGGGCCGCAGGTCCGCCAGGGCCTGCCACGACGCCTCCACCTCGGGGCCGTTGCCGCGCCCCCACACCAGGGCCTCGGCCAGCAGACCCCAGGTGTAGCCCTCGGTGGGATCGGCGTACAGGGATCGTCCCAGCACGCTGATCGCGTCCTCGATCTCGCCCCGCGCGAGGTGCTGCTGCGCGAGGTTGAGCAGTCGCCCGGGGTGCTCCGCGTCGCGAGGCCCGGCCCGGACCGGGGCCGGCAGGACGAGCACGAGGAGGGCAAGGAGCACCGGGATCGCCCGGAGGCTCATGGGTCTCCCTCGGCCCACAGCGCGTCGAACCACTGCTCGAAGTCGGCGACGGGCGCCGCGAGGTCGGTCCACACGCCCACCTCGTGGTTGCGCTCGAACCCGCTCGTCGAGATGTTGGCCGACTGGACCTGCAGCCCGTCGTCGATGAGGAAGGTCTTGGCGTGGGTGATCCGGTCCGGCCGCTCCCAGCGCATGTCCACGCCGCGGTCCTCCAGCCAGTTGACGGCCTCGGTGTTGCGCTCGTTGTTGTCCAGCTGCCAGTCGCTCAGCTCCGCCACGCCGCGTACCGTCACGCCGCGGGCGGCCGCGTCGGCCAGGGCTCCGAACAGCTGCATGGCCGGCGCGCTCATGTTCCCGGGCTGCAGATACGTCGCGTACATCGTGAAGTCCACGCGGCGCCCCGCCTGGGACAGCTTGTCCAGCAGCCGGGCCAGGATCTCGCCCTCGACCACCGTGCGCACGTGGGGTGAGCCGCTCTGGTCCACGTTGGGCGCCCCCCGCCAGGCCACGTTCTGCCAGACCTCGTCGAACCAGGCCTGGGCGTACGCCGGGGGCGGGCCGTTGCGGACGAGCAGGTTGCACTCGTGGTTCCGCTCGATGGATGACGTGGACCAGTTGGTGCTGCCCAGGATCGCCACCGCTCCGTCCGCGGCGAGCATCTTGGCGTGCAGGGTGGTCTCGGGCAGGTCATCGAGCCGCGCGTCCACCCCGCCGGCGTCGAGCCGCGCGACTCCGTCGATGTTGTCGTCGATCTCGTCGTCCAGGAGCACCCGCACCGCGACCCCGCGCTCCGCCGCCGCGATGAGCAGGGCGACGATCTCGTCCGTAGGCGCGCCCGGGAACAGCTCGAACTGGGCCACCACCAGGGTCTCGGTGGCGCCCTCGATGAGGTCGCGCACGGCGCCCAGATAGGCGTCGTCGCACACCAGCTCGGCGTTCGGGTCGTCGGGGCCGGGCACGGCGACCGGCTCGCAGCCCACCGTGGCGCAGCCCGCCACGAACGCCACGAGCACGAGCCCGAGCATGCGCATGGGAGCGACGCTAGTCGTTGGACGGCTCGGACGAAGGACGGGAGTGGTGGGTCGGCACGTCGCCGAAGACCGGGTCGCCGTCGAGGTCATCGAGCTCCAGGCTGTCTGCGTGGTCCGGCTCGGGGCCCCCGTGCTCGGTCCACAGATCCGCCGGGGCGAGGGAGGGCGACGAGGTGCTGGGGGAGTTCAGCTGGCTGACCGGAGCCAGGCCGGCCCCGGTGTCGGACAGCGGAGGCGCCGCGGGCCGGGACGCGAGCTCGCTGCGGATCTCGGCCTCGGGGGTGTTCGTGTCCAGGAGCTGGAACTCCGCGAACCCGTCCTTGCGCGTGTCCACCGCCTCGGCCCGCAGCTCGACCGCCTGCAGCGTCGGGTGGGTCGTGATCTGGAGGTAGGCCCTGGCGAGGGCCGCGATCGTGGCCTCCTGCAACGTGATGACGTCGCCGGCGGCGGTCTCGATGCGGGCGCGCAGGTGCTGGTGGCCGTCCGGTACGCCCACCAGGACCCGGAGCACCTCGCGGTTGCGGAGCAGCAGGTTGAAGTCCATCGTGGGACGGTACCAGCGCCCTTGCTCTACATGAACCACAGCACCACCGTCCCTCCACTTCCGCCCGGCGCGATCTGCGTGCACCACCCCGAGCGCGCCGCCGCGCGAGCCTGCGCGCGGTGCGGCGGCTTCGTCTGCAGCGGCTGTCTGGTGGGCGACGATCTGTGCGAGGACTGCAAGCGCCGCCTGCTTCGGGAAGGCACTCCCTGGTCGCCCGCCGAGAAGGCCCGGGCCCAGGCCCGACGCTGGGGGCGGACGGCGGAGCGACTGCTGCGCGTGGAGCTGTTCCTGGGCGCGGTCGCGGCCCTCATCCTGGTGGCGGTCACCATCGGCGCGGCCCCGCCGGTGCTGCGCCCCGTCGCGCTGGCCGACTGGGTGCTCACCTCGGTGGCGGGCCTGGGCGTGGCGGTGGCGGCGGCCCAGAGCTGGCGATGGAGCGAGCGCGGGCGGCCGGGACCGGCCGTCTCCGGCGTGGTCCGCACGATCGACGCGGTCCCCCTGGTGCTGCTGGGGTTGCTGCCGGGGGCGCTCAGCGTCGCCCCGGCGCTCAGCGCGTTGAGGCGGGCCGCCGGGGGCTGACTGCGACGAGGGGATCCGAGGCGCGGACCAGCAGCCGGATCAACGGTCCTCGGGCACGTACTCGGGGCAGAGCTCGTAGACGCCGTCGCCGTCGCTGTCGTAGCGCGCGTCGTCCCCGGTGCAGATGAAGCCGCCAAACGAGCTGTGAATGATGTCCGCGCAGGTGCGGAGCCGCAGGCCCGTGCCCCGGTACTCGCCGATCACGTCCTGGGCCTCGGCCCGCAGGCAGCGGGACTCGCGGCCCAGGGACGGGCAGGGCTCGCACGTTCCCCCTGCGAACTCGGTGTACAGGTCGCAGAACGTGGTGTCTTCGGGGAACTGTCCACCCCCGGGGACCAGGCTGTCCAGACCGGTGGTGTCGATGAAGGCGCCGAACGAGTGGATGTACAGCCCCTCCTGCTGGGGCAGGACGGTGGCGCGCATGTCCCAGTCCCGCATCGCGAACTGCTGGGTGTTCGTGTCGGTGCCGTCGGCCGTGGAGCCGCTGCCGGGGGCGAAGCGCCCACCCGAGGCGAGCAGATCGGGGTTGTCCCAGGTGGCCGGCCGGTCGTCTCCGGTTCCGAGCACGCCGTCCGGGCCCGCGGTGATGATCGCGGTCTCGGCGCACTGGTCCTGCAGCATCGATCCGGGCACGGTCTGGGCCAGCACCAGGTGCAGCTCGCCGGACTCCGGCTCCGCGTCCTCGTGCACCGCCAGCAGGAAGGAGATGTCCGGCGCGTTGGGGGCGATGGGCAGGTCTTCCAGGCCCGACAGGTCCAGCGGCAGGATCGCCCAGGTCTGTTCGGGCAGCTCGTCGATCTCGTCGTCGTTCAGCGGGAACCCGAGCAGCGACGTCTCGAACTCGAAGTGGCCTGCGCCGTCGACGTTGGTCCAGGTGACCTCCACGTCGTACTGCGTGTCTGGCTGCAGCGGCTCGGTCGGCTCGAACCGTCGCACCACGGTGCGCGGATCGCCGGTCACCTCGCCGGGCAGGACGACGTTGCCGGGGCCGAGGAGCGTGAAGCTCACGCCCTGGGGGATCCGGTCCCACTGCACCTGAATGACCGTGGTGCCGGGCACGTGGCGCGCTTCGTCCTCGGGCGTCGTGCTCACGATGCTGGCCGGCAGATCGGGGGTGCCCACCGGCTCTTCCCAGGGGGTGCAGGCGGGCAGGAGCACGATCAGGGCCAGGGCGAGGTGTCGCATCGCGCCCAGCCTACCGCGCCGCCTCGTCCTGCATGCGCTGCCACCGCTCGTCCCACAGGCTCTCGCCGCGGTAGCGCACCGTGGCCTCCCGCAGCTCAGCCATCCGCTCCGGCGGGATCCCCGGCGACTTGCGGTTCTCCTTCAAGTTCAGGCGGGTCCACACGGGGCCGCCGGGCAGTTCCTCGCCCCGGGCGCGGAGCGCGGTCAGACGCTCGGTGCCGAGCACGGCGCTCATGTTGTGCTGCACGAAGTCGTTGCGGATCGACACGTCGATCAGCCCGCCGTTCCAGCCCCCGAAGGTCTTTGCGCGGTTTCTGGGCCACCACATCAGGTCCGGGTCGTACTGGCTCAGGTGCTGGTGGCGGATGGTCTCCTGGAGCAGGTCCCAGACCCACTCGCACTCGCGCTTGGCGACCCGGCACGTGTCCATGACGGCCACCAGGCCCTCGCCGCGGGTCGCCGCCGGCGTGCTTCGCGGCGGGTTGTAGTAGCCACCCCGGAAGTCGATGAACTCCTCACTGGTGGGGATGTTCTTGTCGTACTGGTACTTCACCGTGCGGGCCAGGTTCAGGGAGTGCTCGACGTACCGCTCGTCCCCTGTGGCGTCGTACAGGTAGCTCAAGGCGATCATCAGCCAGTGATCGTTGGCGAGCCGCTTTTCGTCCTTGCCCTTGTCCCGCACGTCGATCAGCCAGTCCGACGCGCGGCGCGCGGCGTCCAGGTACTGCGGGTTGGGATCCCAGCTGTACAGCCGGGTGAGCCCGAGGATCGCCTCACCCGGGTAGTACGCAGAGTCGTCCTTGTCCGTGATCGGGCCGTCGGGGGTCAGGGACGGGAAGTAGATGAACTCGCCGTCCTCCTTCAGGGACGCGACCAGGAAGTTGCCGAACTTGCGGGCCTCCTCGCGGTACTTCTCGTAGTCGCCCGTGGACTCGCCGTAGGCGTCGAGCATCACGAGTCCGAGCCCGGCGCCCCCGAGCTTGTTCTTGCCCCCGGGGGACACGATCCACTTCGTCGGTCCGCCCCCGTAGGGTCCCTGGCGCACGTCCTCCCGGGTCCTGGCGAACAGGTACCCGATGGCCGCCTCCGCGGCGAGGCGGTACGGCTCGTGCCGGGTGCGGTCGTAGGCCTGCAGGATCGAGTAGGTGGTGCCGCCGTGGCGGAGCAGGTTGTAGCTGCTGCTGTCCTTGTCGGTGGACGGGTAGTACTGGTAGCGGATCTTGCCGTCGGCCGAGACCGAGCTGATCAGGTAGTCCGCGGCCCACACCGCGCGCTGGAGCATGAGCTCTTCGGTGAGCACGTCGAAGTCTTTTCGGTGGAGCCGGTACAGGTGCACCAGGTCCGGCGTGTCCTTGCCGTGGGGGTCTCCCTCGACCCACGCCTCGGTGTAGAACCGGTCGTAGTCGATCTCGTCGGGCGGCACGCGAAGGGCCGGGTTGCGGGCCTGCAGGGCCTTGACGAGCCGGTCCCGGCGAAGCCCCCCGAACTTCTTCGATTCGTCGTAGATGTGCCGCTCCAGCAGCTCCGACGGGAGCACGTAGGACACGGCGCCTTCGTGCTCGACCCAGTAGCCGTACAGCGCGATGCGCGACTTCGACGGCTTCTCGACCTCGCGCTTGAAGGTCTTGCGGGTGACCCGGGTGACGACGTCGATCTTGATGCGCGCGTCCTTGCCGGCCGTGCGCGCCTGCCGGATGGCCGACCCGTGGGCCTCGTCGAGCGATCCCGAGGCGAGGCGCACCGAGGCCGTGAGGGTCTCGCCGGCGCCGGTCCCGCACAAGCTCGGCTGATCGACCCCGTACACACACACGTACACGCGCCGCCCGGGCAGCACGTCGATGGCGCCGGTGCTCGCGGGGGCCGGGGTCTGGAACAGGATCGAGCGGGCCACGCCGAACGCGGGGCGCATGGTGTTGATGTCCCCGAGGGCGGGAGTGGAGCCCTTCCAGAGGAGATCGTCTGAGCCCGAGGCGCCCAGGGCGCTGCCGGAGACGCTGGAAGCGTCACCGCCGGACTTGCAGGAGAGGACGCTGCCGAGCAGCAGGAGGGCGAGGATTGGGAGTAGGGCTGAGCGCACGAGCGGACGATTAGCCCCCCAACCCGGGTCGGTCAAGGGCAGCGGCCCCGGCGGCGCCGAACCACGGGCAACAAGGTGGCCGCGATCAGCCAGAAGGCCGTTGGCAGGCTGGAGCCCGAGGCCGCGCAGCCGCACTCGGGGGTGTCGTCGTCGTCGTCGCCCGTGGGAGGCTCGGTGACCACGACGCCCTCGGGCACGACGAGCGTCCACGGCGCCGCGAACCCGCCGCCGAGCCCGGAGTCGTCCCGGGCCTGCACGCTCCACCAGAAGGAGCCCGGCTCGAGCGCCTCGAACAGCGGCCACGCGACCTCGCCGGCGCCGTCGGTCACGGTGTTTCCGCCCTCGATGGTGACCGTGGCGAGCACCTCGGTGAGGGCTTCGTCCCGGGCCACGACGAACACGTAGTCCAGCGCCTCCCGGTCCGGATCCGCGGTCCACGCCGCGATCAACTCGATGGGGCGCGCCGCGCCGACGTCGGTCCCGTCGGCGGGGGCAACGAGCATCGGCACCCCCGGAGCGTCGTTGGCGCTGTTCACGAAGAAGGAGATGACCTCCCAGCCGGACCAGACGGCGCCGTCGCCGGCCCGGACCCGGGCGAAGGCCTCGTTGTTCTCCGCGAGCTGTACGCCGTCGGCGCCCAGGTCCCAGCGGGCGTTGCCGTCCCCCTCGGCGGACAGGGACGCGCTGGTCCAGGAGCCCGTCCAGGCGGCGTCGTCGGCCACCTCGAAGGCGTACACCACGTCGCCGCCCTCGGCGTCGGTGGCGCCCGTGGCGGTCAGGGTGGGCGAGGCGGTGTCGAGCACGTCGCCGTCGAGCGGACCCACCCAGACCAGCCCGGTGGGCGCGCCGTCGGCCCCGGAGGCCTGGAACGAGATCACCGGCGACCAGGGACCGTCCAGCCCGTGCTCGTCCGTGGCCCGGGCCCGCAGCCAGCCCCAGGCGTCTTCGGCCAGGGCGACGTCCAGCGTCCACTCCAGCAGCGCGCCGTCGTCCAGCAGGGCGCTGGCGGAGGTCAGCAGGCTCGACAGGGACGCGTCGGCCCACACCTGCACGGTGTAGGTCAGGGCGTCGCCGTCGGGATCGGTGGACAGGCCGAACTGGACCGTGGGGGTCAGGCTGCCGACGAGCTCGCCCTGCAGGGGGGTGGCCGGCGTGGGCGCAGTGGGGGCCTCGTTGGTCTCGTTGACGAAGAAGTCCTCGGTCACCGACCAGGGGCCATCCACGGACGGGTCGCTGGCCCGGGCCCGCCACCAGAAGGGCGTGTTCTCGGACAGCGACAGGTCCACCTTCCACGTGGTCTGGCCCGCGGCGCCCTCCGGGACCGCGTCCACGTCGGTCACGAGCGTGCTCAGGGCGGCGTCGGAGTACACCTCCCAGGTGTACAGCAGCGGATCGCCGTCCGGGTCCGTGGCGTTGTCCACGGTCAGATCGGGCGCCGCGTCCGTCTCGGCCCCGGCCACCGGGGTGACGGGAGTGGGCGCATCGGGCCCTCCGAAGGCGTTGGGATCGGTTCCGGCGAGGAACTCGTCGAGGTTGTCGACGCCGTCTGCGTCCGGATCCCCGGCCGCGTCCGTCGGATCCGTGGGATCGAGGCTGTTGGCGAGCTCCCAGCCGTCGTCCATGCCGTCGGCGTCGGCGTCCAGGGTGGAGATCGTCACGCCGATGCTCTGCGCGTCGGTGCCGCCGTCGCCGTCGTCCACGAACAGGGTGAAGGCGATGGGGCTGGCGAGGGCGTCGGCGTAGCTGGGGACCCAGTCGAGCTGGCCGGTGGCCGCGTCAAGGGTCAGGGAGGCGGGAGCCGAGGCCGACACCGACCACGTCATCACGTCGAGGAACCCCGGGTCCGTGGCGCTGGCCAGGTGCTGCCACGCGATGCCCTCGGAGGCCGCGCCGGGGGCGGTGCTGGTGATGGTGGGGGCCACGTTCGTGACGGTCACGACGGCGCTGTCGCTGTCGCTCCCGCCATCTGAGTCGTCGGCGGTGGCCACGACCGTGAAGGTGCCGTCGTCCACGAAGGCGTGCGAGGGGGTGGCGCCGCTCGTGTTCGGGGTGCCGTCGCCCCAGCTCCAAGTCCAGGTCAGCGTGTCCACGGGGCCTGGATCCGTGCCCGTGGCGCCGAACCCCACGGTCTGTCCCTCGTCGATGTCCTGGGGCACGTTCACCGAGGTCACGCTGGGGGCGAGGTTGGCGACGGTCACCGCCGCCGTCGCCTGGGACGTATCTCCGTCGTCGTCGGTGACCACCAGCCGCGCGGTGTAGCTGCCGTCGTCGTCGTAGGTGCAGCTCCAGGTGGCGCTGGTGCCGTCCACCGTGCCGTCGTCTTCGCAGTCCCAGGACCAGCCGGTGATCGTCCCGTCCGAGTCTGTGCTCGCGCTGCCGTCCAGCGTGACCGCCACGCCCTCGTCGGTGGTGTAGGGCCCGCCGGCGGCGGCCGTGGGCGCTGTGTTCGAGGGCGTGACGGTGACGGTGTAGCTGCCGCCGTTGTCGGTGAAGTTCCCGTCGCTGACCCAGAAGCGGAGGCGCTCGGGGCTCGTCCCGACGTTCCACTGAAAGGTGTAGTCGTGTGAGGCCGTGTAGGCAGGCGGGCTTCCGCCCTGCTGGCTGACCGGGTGCGCGGTGCCGATGCGCAGGTGGTACCAGTTCGGGTTGTAGGAGACCGCGCCAGGACCGGTGAAGAGCCAGAAGGCGTCGTTCAGGTACTGCGAAAGCGACCAGCCCGTGCCCGTCACGTTGATCGTGACGACTCCGGAGTAGCTGTTGGCCGTGAGCACGCCGCCGGTGGTCCCGTCGGACGCGGTGGTGAAGGGCACGGTCACCGTCTCCTGGGCCAGGGCGGCGCCGGGCAGCAGGGCGGCGAACAGGACGCTGAGGACAAGGGCGCGCTCGATCATGCGCGCACTCTACTCAAGAGGTCGGGATGTACAGCTCCCCGCCGGACTCGCGGAACTTGCTGGCCATCTCGTCCAGCCCCGCGCGGATCTGCTCGGTGCTGAGCGCGTCGGGGCTGCCGATCCCGATCAGCTGCTCCGCCTCGTGGGCTGCGGCCAGATCCTGCACGTCCTGGCTGAGCCGGTAGGCGCAGAAGGCGGGCCCGCACATGGAGCAGAAGTGGGCGACCTTGGCGCCGTCCTGGGGCAGCGTCGCGTCGTGGAACGAGCGCGCCAGCTCGGGATCGAGGCCGAGCTCGAACTGGTCCTCCCAGCGGAACTCGAACCGCGCCTTGCTCAGCAGGTCGTCCCAGCCCTGGGCGCCGGGGTGCCCCTTCGCCAGATCGGCGGCGTGCGCGGCGATCCGGTAGGCGATCAGGCCCTCCTTGACGTCGTGCTTGTCGGGCAGGCCCAGGTGCTCCTTCGGGGTGACGTAGCAGAGCATGGCGGTGCCGTGCATGCCGATGATCGCGGCGCCGATGGCGCTCGTGATGTGGTCGTAGCCGGGGGCGATGTCCGTCGTCAGCGGTCCGAGCGTATAGAACGGGGCCTCGTGGCAGACCTCCTGCTGCAGCGTGACGTTCTCGATGATCTTGTGCATCGGCACGTGGCCGGGGCCCTCGATCATCACCTGCACGTCGTGCTCCCAGGCCCGCGTGGTGAGCTCGCCGAGCACGCGCAGCTCGAAGAACTGGGCCTCGTCGTTGGCGTCGTGGATGGAGCCGGGGCGCAGCCCATCCCCCAAGGAGAAGGCGACGTCGTACTCCTTCATCACCTCGATGATCCGGTCGAAGTGCTCGTACAGGAAGTTCTCGCGGTGGTGGGTCATGCACCACTTCGCCATGATCGAGCCGCCCCGGGACACGATGCCGGTCAGGCGCTTCGCGGTCAGGGGGATGGCCCGCAGCAGCACGCCGGCGTGGATCGTGAAGTAGTCCACGCCCTGCTCCGCCTGCTCGCGGATCGTCTCCAAGTACACGTCGATGTTGAGATCCTCGACGACGCCGCCGACCTTCTCGAGGGCCTGGTACAGCGGCACGGTGCCGATGGGCACGGCCGAGTTGCGCAGGATCCATTCGCGGGTCTCGTGGATGTTCTGGCCCGTGGACAGGTCCATCACGGTGTCCGCGCCCCACTTGACCGACCACTGCAGCTTCTCGACCTCCTCGGCGATGCCGGAGGACACGGCGCTGTTGCCGATGTTGGCGTTGACCTTCACCTTGAAGGCCTTGCCGATGATCGTGGGCTCGAGCTCCGGGTGGTTGCGGTTGGCGGGGATGATCGCGCGTCCGGCGGCCACCTCGGCGCGCACGAACTCCGCCTCCATGCCCTCGCGGGCCGCCACGTACTTCATCTCCTCGGTGACCACACCCTTCCGGGCGTAGTGCATCTGGGAGAAGTTCGTGTCGCCGCGCGCTACGCGGGGCGCGATCCAGGCGGCGCGGCGCTTGGGGATCCCGTCCTTCGGATCGTGGCCCTGGGGGCCGGACGTGTCGTACATCCGGTAGACCGTGCCATCCGTGAGCGTGAGCTCCTGGAACGGGACCATCATCTCGCCGACCTCGACCTTGCGGCGGGTGACGCTGTTGCCGTGTGCCTTGTTCATGCCTGCTCCGGCCGTCGGGGGGGGGCCTCCGACGAGCGGCGCGCAGGCTAGCAGCGCAGAGCCTGTGTAGCGCGCCTTACTGCGGCGGGTCGGTCATGGCGCTGCCGAGCACGTAGTCGTCGAGGACCAGCGTGGCTGGGGCCGCGGCCCCATTCACCTGGACCCGCAGGACGTAGACAGCCAGGGCGTCGGTGCCGGGGCACCCGTAGTTCTCGACCGCGATCCCGACCACGCCGGCGGTCGTGGCCGTGTACGTCGCCTCGGGGCAGCTGTACTCGGGCGGGGGGAACGTGCAGTCGAACTCGTCGTCGCCGCCGCCGAGGTACTCGCCGGTGTCCGGGTCCGCAGGGTCGTACAGCGTGAACGCGGGGTCGAAGGTGGTGGCCGCCGCGACCGTGTCCACCTGGGCGACGAGGGTCTGGCCGGCGGAGAGGCTCACGCTCCACACGTCCACCGTCCCCCCGGACTTTTCCCCCTCGCAGGGCAGGTCGCCTGGGTTGCTGCTGAACGCGCCGGATGCGGTGCTGTCGTCGTCATCGCCGGTGGCGTCGTCGTCGTCCCCGGTGGTGTCGTCGTCGTCGGCCGCGGTGGTGTCGTCGTCGTCGCCGGCGCTGTCGTCGTCGTCGGCGGTGGCGTCGTCGTCATCGCCGTTCCCGCCGCGTCCCGGGGGACAGCCGACCAGGGCGAGGAGGAGAAGTGCGAGGAGGAACCTGAGGGTCATCTGGGTCATGAAGAGCTCCTATTGCCAGTCGTCGGCGGCCAGTGAGAAGTCGTTGCTGGTGCTGCCGTTGACGGTCAGGACGACCGAGTAGGCGGCGGTGGTGCCAGCGCAGTTCGAGGACGCGTGTCCGACCGCGAAGTACAGCGTGCCGCCGCTGGGCACCACCTCGCTGCCTTCGGGGCAGCTGAAGCTGGGGGGCGGGAACGTGCAGGGGAAGTCGTCGTCGTACATGGCCAGCGAGGTCGCGAAGGGGTCCGAGTTCGCGTTGGTCGTGAACGCCAGGTAGGGATCGAACGTCGTGGCGGCCGAGACCGTGTCGATCGTGACGTTGACGGTCTGCCCGCCGCTCGCGCCCCACACCTCGTAGATGTCCCAGGCCGCGACGCCGCAAGGGAGCGCGTACGGACCCGTGGTCCCGGAGGTGGAGTCGTCGTCGTCGTCGTCGTCGTCATCGTCGTCGTCGTCGCCCATGGTGGAGTCGTCGTCGTCACCCATGGTGGTGTCGTCGTCGTCGCCGGCGGTGGTGTCGTCGTCGTCGCCGGCGGTGGTGTCGTCGTCATCGCCCGCGGTGGTGTCGTCGTCGTCGCCCGAGGGGGTGGAGTCGTCGTCGTCTCCGACCGCGCCCGGATCGATGTAGCAGGCGCCCGCGTCCGCGAGGCCCGCGTCGATGTCGGCGCACTCGTAGTCCCACGCGGCCACGATGCAGTCCCAGTCGGTGTTGGGGCCCATGTAGCCGGCGCCGCCGGGCGTCAGGTTCGTGCCCGCGCAGTACAGGCTCGTGAACGCCTCGCCGAGCCCCGCGGTCTGGAAGCACGCCTGCATGGCGGCGTCGGCATCGCTGCAGGTCGCGCCGGTGTCGTCGTCGTCGTCACCGCCGTGTCCGCCGCCGCCCCGCGCGGTGCAGGCTCCAGCGCCGAGCGCCAGGCAGAGCAGGACCGACGGCACGGAGAGGCTGGATCGGGTCATTGGTTCGTCCACCCCCCCGGATGTCGCGCGGCGTCCTTGTGGCGGATCCGGGCCCCTCGGTCAAGGGCCCTTTGGGGCCGCTCCAGTTAGGCTTGCCCAATGCCCCGACACGACTTTCGATCCGACACCGTCACCGTGCCCACGCCCGCCATGCGCGCCGCCATCGCCGCCGCTCCCGTGGGCGACGACGTGTTCGGTGACGACCCCAGCATCAACGCGCTGCAGGCCCACGTGGCGGACCTGCTCGGCAAGGAGGCCGCGCTGTTCGTGCCGTCGGGCACGATGGCCAACCAGGTGGCGATCCGGACCTGGACGGAGCCCGGGGACGAGATCATCGCCGAGGCCACCGCGCACATCTTCCTGTACGAGGGCGGCGGCTTCGCGGCGCTGTCCGGCGTCTCGCTGCGGCAGGTGCCCGGAGTCCGGGGGATCCTGGATCCGGAGGCGGTGCGCCAGGCGGTGCGGCCGCCCGGCGGTCTGTCGCACTTCCCGGTCAGCAAGCTGGTCTGCGTCGAGAACACCGCCAACCGCGGCGGGGGCACCGTCTATCCCGTGGCGGTGCTGCAGGCGCTGGGTGCCGTGGCGCAGGAAGAGGGGCTCAAGCTGCACCTGGACGGCGCCCGGCTGTTCAACGCGGCCGTGGCCTGCGGGCGGCCCATCGCCGAGCTGGCCGCGCCGTTCGATTCGATCAGCGTGTGCCTCAGCAAGGGGCTGGGGGCGCCGGTCGGGAGCGTGCTGGTGGGCAGTCGCCCGTTCATCGACCGGGCGCACAGGTTCCGCAAGATGTTCGGGGGCGGCATGCGGCAGGCGGGGATCCTGGCCGCGGCGGGGCTGCATGCGCTGGAGCACCACGTCGACCGGCTGGCGGACGATCACCGCCGCGCCCGGCGCATCGGCGAAGAACTCAGCGCGGTGAAGGGGGTGTCGGTCGATCTCGGATCGGTGCAGACGAACATGGTCTACGTGGACGTGGCGGGCACCGGGCGCGACGCGGCGCAGTGGGTCGCGCTGCTCGACGCGCGCGGCATCGCCAGCCACGCCACGTCCCCCACCAGCCTGCGCTTCGTGACGCACCTGCAGATCGGGGATGACGCGGTGGACGCGGTGCTCGCGGCCTTCGGGGAGCTCGCCTGATCCCTGCTCCGCTCGAGCGCCGCTACCGCTGCACGCAGACCGGGCGCGAGGCGACGTCCCTGCTGGACCTGTCGGGCCGGCCGCTCGATCTGGCGGGCGTGGCCGACTTCGTGGCCTGGGGCTTCTGCACCGGCAGTCGCACGCTCCTGGTTGACGTGCAGCGGGTGGTGCAGCCCTGGGCGCTGCCGGAGCCGGACCCGCATCCGCTGTCGATGGACCTGGTGCCGCGGGCCGACGCGCTGTGGGACCTGCTGCGGGCCGCGGTGCGCCAGATCCCGGGGGAGCGACCCCGGGCCGCCCTCTCCGGTGGGCTCGATTCGCGGGCCATCGCGCTGGCTGCGTCGGATCGGGCGGGGCTCACCCTGGGCACGTTCGGCGAGCAGGACGCGGTGGATCTGCCCGTCGCGGCCCAGGTCGGTCGGCTTCTCGGTGTGCCCCACGCGATCACGGTGCTGCCCGGGGACGCGTCGCGCGCTGGCGAGGAGCGGGTGTTCTCGGCCACCGGGGGACTGGGGGGTGCCGACGCCGCGCCCGGCGCCTGGACCGATGCGCGCTGGGCGCCAGACTGCGACGTGCTGCTGTCGGGCATGTCCGGCGACGTGGTCTGGGGCGACACCCCCCTGGGCGGCCGCACGCCGCAGGCGCGGCTGCGCAAGCTCGGGGTGCGGGTAGTGGGCGATCCGGCCGACGGCATGCCACAGGCACCAGCCTGGGCCAGTCCCTCCGGGGCGGCGGCCTGGCTGAACCTGTTCACCCGGCAGGCATGTGTCACGTGGAACGGCGTGCTGCCGCGGCTGGCGTACACGCCGGTGGTGCCGGTCTGCTGGGAGCCCCACCTGCTCTCGTTCTGCCTCGCCCTGCCGGCCGAGGACCGTGCGGAGCGCGCCCTGCTTCGGACCATGCTGGAGCGGCACGGCCCGGACGTCGCGCGGGTGCCCGCGGTGCGGGGAGCGACCTGCGATCTCGATCGGGCGATGGCCACGGACCCACGGTGGCGCGCCGAGCTGGACACGATGGCCGCGGATCGGGACGCATGGGTGCGGCTCGGGCTCGACCCGCGGGGGGTGGGCCGGCTGCTGCGGCTGCAGCGCGACGGTCAGCGGCGGCGGGGGGCGCTGGTCAGTCGGCTGCGGGTGCTGCGGCGGTGGACCGCGCTCTGACGATCCTCAGCCGCAGGGCGGCTCGTCGTAGTCCACGCAGATGAGGATCTGGTCGTTCGCAGAGCACCCGTCGGGGTCCTGCACGATGATCCGGACCGGCGTCGGCGCTCCCGAGTCGAGCATGTCCGCGTCCATGCTGAACGTGGTCTGCCCCGTGGGGCCGGGGGTCGGCACGGTCACGTCCAGATCGTCGGCCGTGCTGCCGGTGACGTCCTGCACGAGGACATCGAGGTCCGCCGGCTCCGTGTCCGGGTCGGTGATCGTCAGAGCCCAGTTGATGCTGTCGCCGCTGTTGAAGATCGCGCCGGTGTCCGGGGAGACGATGGACAGGGTGGGCCGGTTGTCCGAGGTGCAGTCCGAGACGTCGTCGTCGTCGTCCCCGACCGGGGGGCAGCCCGCGCTGAGCGCGAGGGGCAGGAGCAGGACAAACACAGCGCGAAGAGGGCTCATGGCGACTCCAAGCTCGCCACCTCTCAGCGTGAGCCGGCGGAGGATAGCAGCCCTCTTCACTCTACCGCCGGCGGCGAATCGCCAAGGGAACGAGCAGCCCGAGGAGGAGCAGGGCCCCGCCCGCCCCGCCGTGCTCCGGGTCCGCCGAGCAGCCGCCCGCGCAGCCGGCGCTGTCCCACAGCAGCTTGTCGGGGCCGAACGTCTTCTTCACCGCTGAGCACACCGCGCCGCCCGCGCCGTCCGGCACGGCCGCGAACTCGTCGTCGCAGGAGCAGGTGGCGAACCCGTTGACCGCCACGCACTGGCCGAACTGGCCGCAGCTGGCGGTGTCGCAGGGGTCGGCGGGGCCGTTGGCGGTGCCGATCACGTTCGCCAGGAACTCCAGGTCGGTGCGCTGGCAGGTCACGGTCTGCCGCAGGAAGCCACCGGGGCCCGCCGGCTCGGAGATCACGCGGGCCGAGGTGTTCTCGGGGCACAGGCAGCCGTCGATGCCCGCGTCCGTCGTGGCGCACAGCGCGTCCACGCCGCAGTAGGTCTGGCCGCACGCCTGGACCCCGGCGTTGGGGGCCGAGCTGCACACCTCCACCGCGGGCCGGTCGGACAGGTCGAACACGCGGGACACGGTGGTGTCGGCGGCAGCCGGGGCGAAGGTCGGGTCGAACTGCATCTCCCAGCCGGACAGCCGGGTGTACATGCGCGTGACGTAGGTGTGCTCGCCGAGGACCCCGGAGAGCCAGGCGCGGGCTGCCTCGTCGTCGGCGGCGTTGAGGAAGAAGTTGTCGGCGCCCTGGGTCACGGTGCCGACCGTGTCCGCGAACTCGGTCACGAAGGCGCGGCCGCCCTGCTCGTCGATCATCCAGGACAGCAGGGGGTAGTAGTTGTTGGAGCCGTCCAGGGGAGAGGCCTGCACGTCGGCGACGTCGATCTCGAGGTTGCCGAAGTTGGCGGACTCGTAGCGACCGGCGCCGGCGACGAAGACCATCACGCCCATCTCGGGCTCCGCGGACACCGACGTCAGCGAGATCGGGACCATCGGCTGGCCCGTGTACTGCATGGAGATCGGGGTGATGTCAGCGATGCCGGCCCCCGGGGCCAGCTTCATCGCCAGGAACTTCATGCCCGAGGCCACGTAGCCGGCGACGAAGGGCTCCATCTCGGGGGTGATGAGGTACCCGTTGGTGTTGAGCCACACGATCAGCGCGTCGGCGTCGTCCGAGCTCACCACCTCGGGGTCGAAGGGCCCCACCTGGGGCAGGTCCTCGACATCCACACCGTTGCCGCCGGCGCCGTCGGACTCCGCGCCCATGGCCGTGGGCGAGGCGAAGCGCATGTTCTGGGCGGGATCGGAGCACTTGGTGGGGGGCGCGATGATGCTCGGCACGGTGGAGCCGTCGAGCAGGCGAAGGGCCGAGGGGGGAACCACCAGCAGGTCCGGGGTCTCCAGGATCGGGATGACCCAGCTGAACCCCTCGGGGTCGCCGGCGTAGCTGATCTCCACGGTCGTGGTGATCGTGCCGTCCAGGCCGATCTCGAACAGGATCCGCTCGGCGTTCTGCTCGACCGGGGTGATCTGGCAGAAGAAGCCTCCGCAGGCGTGTGCGGTGGCCGGAGCGACGAGGGTCGCGGCGGCGCCCACGAGGGCCGGCAGGGCCAGGGAGGACAGCAAGCGGAGGGACAAGGTGGAGATGTTCATGCGCCGGTCAAGAGCAACGGTCGGGCCGGATGCACCGGGCATCTGCGCGCCCGATGTTGCACGAAGGGGCGGACTTCGCCGAACTCCAAGCGGTAATCCGTGCGCGCCGCCAGCGTCCGTCGGGTCCAGGCGCTGGTCGCGCTCGGATTGCCGAGTTGGACATGCCCGCTTCGCGGGCGACGGCGCTATGGGTATTTCGGGGGGAGCGGGGGGCTGGCGGCATCGCCGATACCGCTCGTCGCGACGGGTCGGGCTCCGAACGCGGGGTCCTGTGGCGCTGCGTTCGGCTGCTGACGCCCTCGGTCGCCGCGCATTCCGGGGGTTGGACCGCCGCTCGGGCCCGGCCGGGCAGACCTCCGCTGACCCGTCGTCGTGCTCGACTTCAGGCTCCAGACCTGCCTCCATGGCGCGTCGTTCATGGAGGCCTCCACGGCGGTCGCTGGGGGCGTGGGAAGTCCGAGACGAGCACCAGCGGCACGGCGCAGTGTGGGCAGCATCGCTCCGCCCAGACCTCGTCCTCGCGCTCGTCGTCCTCAACCGCATCCCCGGCCGGCCCTCCCGTCGCCGTGGGGGTGGTACCCGTCTCCAGCGTGGCGAGCGCCGCCTTGCGCTGCGTCGAGCCGCTGGCGTAGAGCCCGTAGTGGCGGATCTTCTTGAAGCCGTCGGGTAGGGCGTGCTGCAGGTAGCGCAGCGCGAACTCCTGGTGCGTCAGCGTGCAGGTCTTGCCGTCCTTCGTCGCGAAGGTCACCTCCTCGTCGGTGATGGCGCGCAGGCGGCTGTTGCTGATCCCCACGCGATGCGTGTACCGGCCGAGGTAGCTCAGGACGTGCTCGAACCGGCCGAAGGGCGCCTGCGCATACACGACCCAGCTCCGCTTCTTTGGGAGCGACCGCTCGAACGCCGAGAAGGCGACCCCGCCCGGGAGCGCGACGACGCCTTGCTGCACCAGCCCACGCAAGCCGCGCAGGAAGCGCGCCCGAAACAGCGCCTTCATTCGCTCGACCGGGAAGAGGAAGGTCTTGCGGCGGACCTTGCGGAAGCAGGCCGCGTCCCGATCCCAGCCTCCGGCGCTGACGATGCAGTGGGCGTGCGGGTGGTACTTCAGCTCCCGCGTCCAGGTGTGCAGCACGACCGTGACGCCAAGCTGTGCAGCCAGCGTGTCGCTCCCCAGAGTCATCAGGGTCTCCGCGGAGCTCCGCAGGAGCAGGGCGTACAGCGCAGCCGGGTGCTTCTTGCACAGGCCTCGCAGCTCCGAGGGCAGCGTGAACACCACGTGGAAGTGGGGCACGGGCAGCATCGAGGAGGCGCGGGCGGCGATCCACTTGTCCTGGGCCTGGGCCTGGCAGTTGGGACAGTGACGGTTGCGGCAGGAGTGGAAGACCTCCTTGCTGTGGCCGCAATCGGGGCACAGCAAGACCTGTCCGCCGAGCGCCGGAGTCCGGCACGCGAGGATGGAGTACAGCAGGCGCCGTTGCTCAGGGCCGAGCGGGGCCGAGCGCAGGAGCGAGGAACCGACGCGCCGGAGCACATCGACCACGCGCAGCTCTGCGCCCGACCCGCCCGGCCCCGAGGGGTGCTCGGGAGCGGGACAGCCCACCTGTGCTCAGCGCTTGCTCGGGCCTGCCAGCAGGTCCGGCATCGCGGCCACCCGGTCCCGTCGGACGTGCAGGTACACCGCCGTCGTCGAGGCACGCGTGTGCCCCAGCGCCGCCTGGAGGGTCGGCAGGTCCACGCCGCGCTCCAGCATCGTCCTCGCGAAGGTGTGCCGGAGCTGATGCGGCGTCACGACCGGGACCCCCACCCGCAGGCATGCCGCGCGCAGCTCCCGCCGCACCTTGGAGGCGCAGATGTGGCTGGAGTGCCGCCGCCACGCCGGGAACAGGAAGCCCACCGGTCGCGCTACCGTCCAGTACTGCCGCAGGACGGACATCAGCGTCGGCGGCAGCGGCGTCAGCCGCGCCTTGCCACCCTTGCCGCGACGCACGACGAGCACGCCGTGGTCGAGCTTGCGCCCCTGCGCGTCCCGCTCCGGCTGCACGTCCTCGACGCGGAGCGAGAGCGCCTCCCCGATCCGCAGCCCCGAGGCCGCGATCACGGACAGGACCGCCCGGGCAGCCGGATCGGACACCGCCTCCACCACCTTGTGAGCGTCGAACCAGCGCGGCCCCTCACACAGCGAGCGCCGGGCGCGCGGCCAGGGGATCCCGGCGACGACCTCCGGCCGATACACGACGTGGACGTAGAAGAAGCGCAGCGCAGCGTGCGCAACCCGGCGGCGGGTCAGCGAGGACGAGCCCACGAGGTCGAGGTACGACACCACGTCCTCGCGCCGCACCCGAAGCGGGCGGTCGTGCCCCAGGGACGAAAGGAAGCGCCGAAACTCACGGCAGTACTCAGCCTCAGTCCGGCGAGCCCTTCCCGCGTGACGAAGCATGGCGATCATGGAATCCTGAAGACGCATCGTGGACACCTCCCGTCGGTGCACCCGTGCAGTGGGTCCCGACAGGAGGTGCTCTACGATGTCTCAGAGCCCGACGGCCCAGGCAAGACGAGGGCAATCGCCGGAGCGGCTCGGTGCTCGGCCCCGCGAAGGTAACCGTTCAGCCCCGAGAAAAACCTCAGCATTTCGACCGCCTGGAAATCCGAGAAAGCCGGATCATTTCGATCGCTTGGAGGTCGGGGGCTCTGGGCCGCCCTCGGAAGGGGGATCGACAAGCGGATCTCGGCATGATCTTCTCCCCGT
>CALAGR010000129.1 GCA_937891735.1 uncultured Pseudomonadota bacterium
CTCGGCGCGCCGCGTCCGGATCGGCCCCGGCCCTGGGCGGATGCCCTCGCCGCGGTCGAGATGCCGTCGGGCTCCCGGCCGTTCATCGTACTGGCGACCTCCTCCATGGTGCCGGTGGCCACCTACGGCACCGCCCCCGCCGGGGTGCCCGTCGACGTGCGGGACCCCGCGCTGGCGGCCTGGCTGCTCGAGGCGGTGGACCTGCGCGAGGCCCTCGCGAACCGGAGCGTGGTGCGCAGCGAGTGGCGATCCCGCGAGTCCCTGCTGGTGGGCTCGTTGCACGCGACCGCCTCGGCGCCGGTCCTGGATCTCAACGGGCGGCTGATGGCGGTGGTGCGCGTCACGATGCCGGTGGGCATCCCCCTGGTGGGCCCCCTCGATCGACGCACCCTGCCCGTGCTCGGCCTGACGGCCCTGCTGTCCGCGGTGGGCATGGGCGTGTTCGGCTACGTGCTGTTCCGCCGGCGGATCCTGCGGCCCATCGAGGCCCTGGAGAAGGGCACGCGCAAGCTCGCCGAGGGGCGGTTCGACGTGCGCCTGGAGGCCGGCGCGTCCAACGAGCTGGGGGCGGTGGCGAGGCAGTTCGACGAGCTGGCGGCGGCGCTGGAGAGCTACCGCGCGCAGAACGAGAAGCAGCTGGCCGATCTGCGGCGCATCAATGAGGACCTGAGCCGCACCCGGAGCGAGCTCGTGTTCGCCGAGAAGATGGCCACGGTGGGGCGCCTCGCGTCCGGCGTGGCCCACGAGGTAGGCAACCCCCTGGCCGCGATCATCGGCTTCGTGGAGCTGCTCACGGAGGACGACGACCGCGTCCTGTCCGCCGATCTGCTGCCCCGGATCCGCCACGAGCTGGACCGCATCAACCACATCATCAGCGAGCTGCTGAGCTACGCGCGACCCACCAGCGGCACGGTGCACGAGCTCAAGCGGTTCCACATCGCCGACCCGCTGCAGGCCGCCCGGCGCCTCATCGAGGTGCAGCGGCGCTTCGCGGACGTACGCTTCGACGAGCAGATCGAGGACGACCTGCCCCTGGCCTTCGGTCACGAGCAGCGGCTGCAGCAGGTGCTGCTCAACCTGTTCGTCAACGCGGCGGAGGCCATGGACCGGGGGGGCCGGATCCGCACGCGGGCCTTCCGGCAGGAGGACCGGCCCGACGTCGTGCAGATCGAGGTGCAGGACGAGGGCCCCGGGATCCCCCCGCCGGTGGCGCTGCACGTCTTCGAGCCGTTCTTCACGACCCGCGAGGTGGGCAAGGGCACGGGGCTCGGGCTGTCGGTGTCCCTTCGCTTGATGGAAGGGATGGGCGGCAGCCTGTCGTTCCGGCAGCCGGATCACGCCCCGGCGGACTCGATGATGGCCGGCGGCGCCACGTTCGTGCTGACGCTGCCCGTGGCTCCCGTGGGGGATCCGTGAGCGTCGGACAGTGGCTCACCAGTCACGACGGCCTCGTGGCGGCGGCGCAGATCACGGTCTGGGCGGGCCTGCTGGCGGCGGCCAGCCCGGCCCTGGCCCGGGCGTTCGTGGCCCTGCCCCGGGCCACCCGCGTGGGGCTCGTGCTCCTGTCGGTGGCCGGGTTCTGCGTCAGCGCGTTCGGGTTTCCGGTCTTCGACCGGTTCATGGCCCTGGGACACGAAGCGTCCTACGCCGAGTGCTTCGAGGGCGCGTCCACCCCTTCCTCCGAGCACGGCTGGCAGCCCTACGTGACCTACCCGCTGATCCGGTGGGCCTACTGGGTCATCGGAGGCGTCGTGGGCCGGGACGACATCGGAGTCCTGCAGGTCCTGAACATGGCGCTGCGGGGGCTCTCCATCGGCTTCGTGGGGCTGACCGCAGGGGTGCTGTTCCGCCGCTCCGAGGCGGCGGTCCTGGCTGCGCTGCTCCTGGCGCTGCACCCCACCCACGCGTTTTGGGGCACGACGATCTACAACGTGCCGATCCCGTTCTTCTTCGCGTCCCTGTGTGTGCTCCTGTCGGTCGTGGCGTGGCGTGAGGGGAGCGCCCGGGTGCTCGCGGCGGCGGCGGCGACGGGTTGCCTGGTGGTGGCCACGCGGATCGAATGGGGGATCCTCGCCCCCGGCCTCGCGCTGCTGCTGTTCGGTGGACTGGGAGGCGCCTGGGGACGCAGCGAAGCGGTGAGAACCCGGGCCTTCTGGTGGCCTGCAGGCCTGCTCGTCGCGGCCTACGGCCTGTCGATCCTCGCGGGCGCCGGCGCGCTGACGACCCAGGGCGGGTACCACGACGTGCTCGGCTACCTGGAGACGATGGGGCGCCAGATCTGGATCCTGGACTTCTTCGAGCCCCTGCAGCGCCCCTGGGCCCTGCTCATGACGTTCGTGGGCGCGGTGTTCACGGCGCGCCGCCTGCCCGGCGGGGGCCGGATGATCGGCGGGCTCGCGGCCTTCGTGCTCGTGACCCACGCCGCGGTCACGACCTTCAACGACTTCGCGTATCGCCACGATCTGCTGGCGGGGATCGGGGCGATCCTGCTGGCGAGCGCCGCCGGCCCGGCGATGACGGACGCCTGGAAGGCAGGGGGCTCGGCTCGGGGGCTGGCCGCCGGTCTGGCGCTCCTGCTGGCCGGCACGCTGACCTCGGCGGGCATCGCCCTGCGCACCAACGTGCAGCGCTACTACATCACCGTCGAGGAGTTCCAGGCGACCCACCCGGGCTTCGCCTCGCCGGTCCTGTCCCACCAGGACCTGGAGGACGGCCGCTGCTACCTCATCACGGACAACGAGCGGCTCTGGTCCCTGGGGCTGGCCGGCAGCCACTTCAACCTGATGGAGCCGGGGGAGGCGGCGCTGCACTGGAGCGAGCACGACGGCTGCATCGAGTGGCTGTTCGACGTCACCGACTACCGCGTGGATGGCCTCGCGGTTCGCGCCCGGGCCCTGAAGATCGACCGCTGGTTCGATTGGGAGCTCATCGGCCACGCGAGCTTCCCCGACGGCAACGAAGCCGTGGTGTACCGCATGACCAGCCCGCCCTGGGGCCTGACCGAGCCCCCCCCCGGCTGGCGATGGGGCGACGAGGAACTGGGGGGAGAGGAGGAGAAGGAACAGGGGGAGGTACAGTCCCCGTGATGCGCGCCCTCCTGCCTCTGCTGTGCCTGTTGGCGCTGTCGCTTCCAGCGCCCGCGCGGGCCCAGCTCGACCTGCTGTCGGGCACGCAGCCCTCGGTGGAGATCCCCACCCTCGCCGATCCGGCGGACGGGCTGCTGCGGGACCTCACCGCGACCGAGACGGCCAGCCAGGCCCGACTGGACCGGCTCCAGGAGCGCAGCCGGTTCTTCCTGGAGCGGCTGGACGCGCGCCGGCGGGAGCTGGATGAAGCGGAGAACTCGCTGAGCCAGCGCCGCAACTCGCTGGGTCGGTTCGGACCCCAGCGCCGGGAGCGAATGACCTCGGTGATCCAGGACATCCGATCCCTGACCCTGCGCCTGGGTCGGATCGAGGAGGTCTGGATCGCCCAGCTCGACCAGCTCGCGGACACGGCGACGCTGGCCGCCCGGCTGCGAAACCGGATCGAGCAGACCCGCGCAGGTTCGTCCACCACGGGCACGGTGGCCTCGGCGGATCAGCAGCTGACGAAGATCCGCGCCAACGGCCAGGCGCTGCAGGATCGACTCGCCGCGCTCAAGCAGAAGACGGCTGACCTGGAGGCGGACGCCACCAACCACCGGCAGCTGCTCGAAGACGCGCGACAGCGGCTTCAGGCCCGGGACCGGGAGCTCCTGGCGGCGTTCGCAGAGACCGACCTGGGCGACGACGACGACTCGGCCGCCCCGGCTCCGCCGCCGCCCGTCGAGCTGTCGCCCGTCGAGCGAGAGCTCCTTCAGCTCGACGACGACAAGCTCCGGCTCTCGGTCCGGCTGTTCGAGCGGCTGTGCGAGCTGGACCGCCTGGAGCTCGCCCGCCGCGCCGCGGAGGCCGAGCAGGTCGCCATCGAGCTGCCGGTGATCGCCTGGGAGCTCGACCTGTGGACCCGACGCAAGGACGCCCTGAGCGTGCGGCAGGTCAGCGGCCTGCTCTTCAAGGGCCGACCGCTGTTCGACGGCCGGGTCATCGAGGCCGCGGCGGCCCACACCCAGGGGCTGCTGCTGGACCCGCGAACCGCCCTCGAAGACATGTTGCGGCGCACCCGCCGGCGCCCTGAAGAGCTGACCCCGCTGTCCTTCTTCGTCGGGGTGGGGCTCCTCGGGGTGTTGGGCCTGCTGCTGTCGGTGGGCCTGGGGAAGCCGCTGCGGCGGCTGCACCCTCGGGGACCTGGCGAGCGGGCGATGATCCAGGCGGGGCTGGCGGCGCTCCCCTTGTTGCCCGTGTCCCTCGTCTGCGGAGCCCTGTTCGCGCTGGGAGGGGTGCCCGACGTGCTGGTGCCCCTGTATCGGTTCAGCACCTTCGGACTGCCGCTGCTGGCGGTCACCGTGTCCTTTGGCACCGGACTGTTCGTGGGCGGGCAGACCTCGTCCCCGGAGGTCGAGCGGTACGCCCGGGGCGTGATCCGCATCGGCGCCGGGCTGGCGGCCCTCATCCTGTTGCTCGAGGACGCGCTCCCCCTGCTCGACTACCCGCGCGGCGTGGCGGACCTCGTGCAGGGGCTGGCCCTGGGCTGGGGGCTGCTGGGCTGGCTGCTGATCGTGCTGCGCCGGGCCGAGATCCTGCTGGCGCTGGGGGCGACGGGCGACGACCCCAACGAGGGGCTCCTGCGCAGCGGCCTGCGTCGCTTCTACCCGGTGCTCGCCCTGGGGCCGGTGACGGTGTACGCAGTGTATGCCGTGGGGTACGCCAACCTCGCCTCGTTCCTGGTCCAGGGGCTCCTGGTGACGAACGCGGTCCTGCTGCTGGCGCCGTGGGTGCACGAGAACCTGCGGCAGGTCGCGGCGCGGGCCCTGGGCTATCCGAACGGCGGGGGCTGGCTGGCGCTGCGACCGGACGGCGCACGGGCCGCCTACCAGACCGTAGCGCCGCTGATCCTGCTCGGGGTCGGCGGCGCGAGCCTCGTGCTGGTGGCCGCGGGCTGGCGCTCCGGCGAGCGCCTGGGGAGCCTGGCGAGCCTGGTGACGCGGCCCCTGCTGGACGTGGGCGGCAGCCACGTCTCCATCGGGTCGATCCTGCTGTTCGGGGTGACGATCGCCGTGACCCTGCTGGTGAGCCGGCAGGCGCTGCGCCTGCTGCACACGCTGATCTACCCGCTGTACGACGTGGACAAGGGCATGCGGGCCACCCTGGACACCGTGGCCCGCTACCTCGTGCTGGTCACGGGCGTCGTGGTGGGGCTCGACGTGGTGGGCGTCGGCATCGGGTTCCTGACGGTGTTCGCGGGGATCATCGGCATCGGCATCGGCTTCGGATCCCAGACGCTGGCGAACAACTTCATCTCCGGGCTGATCCTGCTGTTCACCCGACCCGTCGCCGTGGACGACGTGATCGAGGTCGATGGAATCACCGGGCGGGTGGTCCGCATCTCGGCGTACGCAACCGTGGTCCGCACCCTGGACAACCTCAACGTCATCATCCCCAACTCGGCCCTGGTCAGCGGGGCGGTGGTGAACTGGTCCCTGGACGACCAGAAGGTGCGGCTGCACGTGCAGGTCGGTGTCGCCTACGGCTCGGACGTGGAGCTCGTCAAGCGCCTGCTGGTGCAGGCCGCCGAGGCCGATCCGCTGGTGCTGCGCGCGCCGAAGCCGCTGGTCCGGTTCGACGACTTCTCCGACTCCGCGCTGCTGTTCACGGTGCTGCCCTGGACGAGCGATCCGGATCAGCGGTTCCAGATCGGCAGCGCGATCCGGCAGCGCGTGGACCGCCTGTTCCGCGAGCACGACATCGTGATCCCCTTCCCGCAGCAGGACATGCACATCAAGACCGACGGGACGCTGGAGCGCGCGATCCTCGCCGGCCTCGAGGTGCGCGACGCGGACGGCGCCGTGGTGGTGGAGGCCGACGCCGACAAGCAGAAGGGGAAGAAGAAGGCGGAGTGAGCGCCGGCAGGCTCACCGGCTCCACCGGGCGAACTGCACGACGACATGGCACAAGCCGATGTAGGCGAAGCCCGTGCCGAAGGCCGTCGGAATGATCGAAGGCCCGGCGAGCTTCCCGGAGAAGCCCACCCCCAGGTCGGTGACGCCGAGCCGAAGGAAGAGCACCGACAGGTCGAGGACGAGGGCGTGATACAGGTGCTCGGGCCCGGTGCCGAACGGCGGCGGGAACCCGGCGGGCCAGACCTCCCACAGCACATGCAGCGCGCCGACGGGCCGCTCGGGGGCGGCCCGCCAGGCGAGGCTCATCCCTCCGCCGACGGCCAGGCCAACCAGAGGACCGTCCCCCGAGGTCCCCTCCTCGTTGCTCCACCCGTATTTGTAGGAGAACAGGTCGACGTCCACGGCGCCGACCAACCCGATCTGCGCGTGAGGGCTCCGGGCGAGCCGCACACCAAAGCGGGCGCCGTTGGCCACCATCGGCTCCCGTCCCCGCACGGTCAGACCGACGCCGCCATGCAGCGCCAGGTAGGGCGTGATGCCGGCTCCCACGTCCGGCGGATCGGCGCCGAAGGCGGCAACGGGGGCGAGCAGGAGCCAGGCGGCCCCGAGAGTCGGCGGCAGACGCATGGGGCATGCTCTGTCGATTGACAGGATTGGTCAAACCAATTCACACCCAGCCATCGGCGCCGAGGTCCGGCGGTGCGACCGGTGCGTCATCGCGGGGAGACAGACCATCTGCCCCCGTTGACGCGTCGGTTCGCGAGATCGGGCGCCTCGGTGGTTCCCGGCCGGTAACTACATCCGTCCGATGTACGTGTACCAGTCCTGGCTGCCCGTCAGCAGCACGCCGATCTCGTGGATCAGGTCCAGGTTCTCGCTCTGAACGACCTGCTGGCAGAGCCGACCCGCCTCGGTCGCCTTCAGGTCATCGGGCAGCGCCTCGAACAACGCAGGGTCGTTGTGGGCCAGGGCGTAGAACGCGAAGACCAGCTGCCTCCAGCGCGCGTCCTTCTTCATCCCGCCCGGCGCGCCCACAGGGTCAGCGCACGCGGTAGCGCGCCGCCTCGTCGCCGATCAGGCCGCGCACCCCGTCCTGCACGAACACCGTGCGCCCGCCGAAGATCGTGCGGTCCACCCGGGTGGGCAGCGTCCAGCCCGCAAAGGGCGTGTTGTGGCTCCGGCTCCACAGGTCCGCCGGAACGACCGTCTGCCGCTCCTGGGGATCGATGACGCACACGTCCCCCGGTCGGCCCGGGCGCAGCGTGCCGGTCTGCAGCTTCCAGCACTCCGACGGCCCGGTGGTGAACAGCCGCACCGCCGTCATCAGGTCGAAGTGCCCGGCCTCCACCAGCCGCATGGTCAGGCCCCAGGCCGTCTCCAGCCCCACGATCCCGTACGCCGCCAGCTCGAACTCCACGTCCTTGTCCTGGGCCGGGTGGGGCGCGTGGTCGGTGGCGATGCAGCAGATCGTGCCGTCCTTGAGCCCCTCGATGCACGCCGCCACGTCCGGTCCGCGCCGCAGCGGCGGGGCCATCTTCGTGGACGTGTCGTACTCCACGCACGCCTCGTCGGTCAGCGAGAAGTGGTGCGGCGTGACCTCGGTGGTGACGTGCACCCCACGCTCCTGGGCCTGCCGCACCATGCGCACCGCGCCCGCCGTGCTGATGTGGGCGATGTGCAGGTGCCCGCCGGTGAGCTCGGCCAGCACGATGTCCCGGGCGACGAGCACGTCCTCGGCGGCGTTGGGGATCCCCGTGAGGCCCAGGCGGGTGCTGACCGGCCCCTCGTTCATGGAGCCGCCGTGGGACAGGCAGCTGTCCTCTTCGTGCACCGACACCGGGACCCCGAAGATCCTGCTGTACTCCAGGCCCCGCCGCATCAGGTGCGCGTCCATCACCGGGTGGCCGTCGTCGCTGATGGCCACCGCGCCTTCGTCCAGCATGTCGCTGATCTCGGCCAGCTCCTGGCCCTGCAGCCCCCGGGACAGCGCCCCGATGGGCAGGACCCGCGCCAACCCACAGGCCTTGGCCCGCTCCACGATGAACCGGGTGACCGCGCCTGTGTCGTTCACGGGCTTCGTGTTGGCCATGCAGGCGATGGTGGTGAACCCGCCCGCCACCGCGGACCGGCTGCCCGTGTCCACCGTCTCCTTGTACTCAAACCCCGGCTCGCGCAGGTGCGTGTGGATGTCCACGAGGCCGGGCAGCACCCACTTGCCGGACAGGTCGATGCGGCGCCACTTGGCGTCCGTCTGGGCCGCCAGGTTCACGCCCACCTCGGAGATGGTGCCGTCTGAGCCGATGAGCACATCGGCGATGCCGTCGAATGAGCTGTCGGGGTCGATCACCCGTCCCCCCACCAGCACCGTGGGCCGCACGCTCATCCCCTGCCCTCCTGGGCTGCCGCCCGCTCTCCGCCCAGCGCCAGGTACAGGCAGGCCATGCGCACCGCCACGCCGTTCTCCACCTGGTTCAAGATCACCGACCACTCGCCGTCGGCGACCTCGGGCTCCAGCTCGATGCCCCGGTTGATGGGTCCTGGGTGCATGACCACCACGTCCTTGTTGCCCCAGCGCCGGAGCTTGTCCCGGTTGATGCCGTACAGCCGGCTGTACTCCCGCGTCGTCGGGAAGAAGTGTCCACCCCGGGGGATCCGCTCCTTCTGGATGCGCAGGGCCATCAGCACGTCCGCGCCGTGCATGGCCGTCTGCAGCGTGTGGTGCACCTGCACGCCCAGCTCTTCGATGCCCGCTGGGATCAGCGTGGGTGGTCCGCACACCCGCACGATGGCCCCAACCTTGACCAGCCCGTGGATGTTGCTGCGCGCCACCCGGCTGTGCGTGATGTCACCGATGATCGTCACCACCCGGCCCCGGAAGCCCCCCAGGGCCCGACGGATCGTCAGCAGGTCGAGCAGCCCCTGGGTGGGGTGCTCGCAGGCACCATCGCCAGCGTTGATGATGCTGGTGTCGGGCAGCGCCTTCGCGACCGCCGCGGCGCCCCCGGCCCGCGAGTGCCGGATCACGATGATGTCCGGGTGCATGGCGGCCAGGTTGCGGGCCGTGTCCATGAGCGTCTCGCCCTTGGTCGCCGAGCTCGCCCCGCCGGAGATGGAGAACGTGTCCGCGGACATCCGCTTGGCGGCGATGTCGAAGCTCGTGCGGGTGCGGGTGCTGGGCTCCAGGAACAGGTGCACCACGGACTTGCCGCGCAGCGTGGGCACCTTCTTGATGGAGCGCAGGTTCAGCCCGCGGAACTGCTCCGCCACGTCCAGGATGTGGGTGATCTCGCTCGCCGCCAGGAAGCGCAGGCCCAGCAGGTCCTTGCGGCGGAAGAGCCCGGAGTCATCGGAAGGATCCAGCGGGCCCATCAACCGGCGCCTCCACCCACGACCACGCGGTCGGTCTTGCTGCGGGTCTCGCCGCACTCCACGGCCACCTTGTCTGTGCGCTCGGTCTGGATCGCGCGCCCCACGAAGTCCGCCTGGATGGGCAGCTCCCGGTGGCCACGATCCACCAGGACCGCCAGCTTGACCGAGCGCGGGCGGCCATAGTCCCGCAACACCCCCAGGGCCGCCTGCACGGTGCGCCCCGTGAACAGCACGTCGTCCACCAGCACCACGCAGGCTCCGTTGAGGTCGAAGGGCAGCTGGGTGGCGCCGAAGCTGGGCTTCTCCAGGCCCGTGTACAGGTCGTCGCGGTACAGGGTGATGTCGATGGCCCCGACGGGGGGCGCGCTGGGCTCCAGGCCGCCGATCAGGACCGCGAGGCGGTGGGCCAGGGGCACCCCACCCCGCCGGATCCCCACCAGGGCCAGCGGCGCGTCCCGCTCCTGGTCCTCGACGATCTGCGAAGCCAGTCGGCGCAGCGTGCGCTCGATCCCGGCGGCGTCCATCAGCACACGGCTCATCTACTTGACCCTGTGTCCGAAGCGGCTCCAGCGGATCCGGTCCATGAAGCCGTCACAGTGGTTGATGGAGAGCCAGACGAACAACGCCCGGCCCTTGATGTTGCCCACCGGCACCTGGCCCCAGGCCCGGGAGTCCGAGCTGTTGTCCCGGTTGTCGCCCATCACGAAGACGTGACCAGGCTTGACGGTGGTGGGGCCGTAGTTCTCGAAGATGTCGGGACCATCCCGCAGGATGACCTCGTACTCCTGGGTGCCGTCGTTCTCGGTGTACACCCGGCCCTTGTTGGGGCTGCAGTTCTTGTCCTTGTAGTCGACGCTGCGCACGAAGCTGCGCTCGTACTTGTCGCCGTTGACGTACAGCTCGTTGCGCTGGAGCCGGATCTCGTCGCCGGCCACGCCGATGATGCGCTTGATGTAGTCCACCATCGGATCGTCGGGGTACCGAAAGACCATCACGTCGCCCCGCTCGGGCTCGCTCCAGTGCTTCAGGGTCGTGCCGCCCCCGGGGATCCTGATCCCCAGCACCGAGTAGGGGATCTCGGTCCGGTAGCTGAACTTGTTCACGAAGATGAAGTCGCCGATGTTCAGCGTCTCGATCATGGAGCCGGAGGGGATCTTGAACGCCTCGACCACGAAGAAGCGCAGGCACAGCGCCAGCAGCAGCGCGATCCCGATGGCCTCCACGTACTCGCGGACGGCGGACTTCTTGCTGACCGGCGCCGGGGGCGTGGGGGGCGCCGGATCGGTCTTGGTCTTTGCTTTTGCCACGGCTCAGTCTTCCAGCTTCAAGACAGCGAAGAAGGCCTCCTGGGGGATCTCGACGGAGCCGACCGACTTCATGCGGGCCTTGCCCTTCTTCTGCTTCTCCAGGAGCTTGCGCTTGCGCGAGATGTCGCCGCCGTAGCACTTCGCGGTGACGTTCTTGCGGAACGCCTTGACCGTGGTGCGGGCGATGACCTTGCGGCCGATGGCGGCCTGGATCGGCACCTCGAACATCTGCCGGGGGATGAACTCCTTGAGCTTGCTCGTCAGGCGCTGGCCCATCCACTGCGCCTTGTCCCGGTGACAGATGACGGACAGCGCGTCGACCGGCTCGGCGTGCACCAGGATGTCGATCTTGACCAGCGGCGCCTTCTCGAACTCCTTGAACTCGTAGTCCAGGGAGGCGTAGCCCCGGGTGGCGGACTTCAGCTTGTCGTAGAAGTCGAAGACGATCTCCCCGAAGGGCAGCAGGTACTTGACCACCACCTTGGTCTGGCTGAGGTACTCGATGCCGATCTGGCGGCCGCGCTTGTCCTCACACAGCTTGATGACCTGGCCCACGTACTCCTGGGGCACGTGGATGGACGCCTCCACGATGGGCTCGGCGAGGTCTTCGAGGAGCATCGGATCGGGCACGTCCGAGGGCTTGTGCAGATCGAGCGTGGTGCCGTCCTTGAGGTGGGCCTTGTAGATCACGTTGGGCGCGGTGAAGAGCAGGGCGAGGTTGAACTCGCGCTCCAGCCGCTCCTGGATGATCTCCATGTGCAGCAGGCCCAGGAAGCCGCAGCGGAAGCCGAAGCCCAGGGCCGTGGAGGTCTCCGGCTCCCAGCCGAAGGACGCATCGTTCAAGGACAGCTTGCTCAGGGCGTCGCGCAGGTTGTCGTAGTCGGCCGGATCCACCGGGAAGACCCCCGCGAACACCATCTGCTGCGGGGCTTGAAAGCCCTTCAGGGGCGCCACGCAGGGGCGCCGGGGATCGGTGATCGTGTCACCGACGCGCGTCTCGTTGATGTCCTTGATGCCGGTGATCATCAAGCCCACCTCGCCGGCGGACAGGGTCTCGACGGGCACGACCCCGGGAGACTTCACGGCCAGCGCGGTGACCTCGAACTCGTTCTTGGTGCTCCAGACCTGGATCTTCTGCCGCTTGCGCAGCACACCGTTCATCACCCGCACGAGGCAGATGACGCCCTGGTACTGGTCGTACCAGGAGTCGATGACCAGCATCTGCAGCGGCGCGTCCTCGTCGCCGCGCGGTGGGGGGATGACCCGGACGATGGCCTCGAGGCACTCGTGCACGCCCAGGCCGGTCTTCGCCGAGGCGAGGACCATGTTCGTGCAGTCCACCCCGATGTGGTCCTCGATCTGCTCCCGCACGCCCTCGGGATCGGCGCCCGGCAGGTCGATCTTGTTCAGGACGGGGATCAGCTCCAGGTCCCCCTCCAGGGCCAGGTACACGTTGGCCAGGGTCTGGGCCTCGACGCCCTGGGCCGCGTCCACCACGAGCAGGCAGCCTTCGCAGGCCGCCAGGGACCGGCTGACCTCGTAGGAGAAGTCCACGTGTCCGGGGGTGTCGATGAGGTTGAGCTGGTAGGTCTGGCCGTTGTCGGCCAGGTACATCAGGCGAACCGTGTTCGCCTTGATGGTGATGCCGCGCTCCCGCTCCAGATCCATGGAGTCGAGGTACTGCGCCTGCATGTCGCGACCAGCGACGGTTCCTGTTTGTTCGAGCATGCGATCCGCCAGCGTGGATTTGCCGTGATCCACGTGGGCGATGATGGCGAAGTTTCGGATGTTCGCGTTCGCGGTCACGGGAGCGGTGCAGCAACCCTTCTGCGGCTCGGGAGATTCCCGGCAGGCGGGCGCTTGATAGCCGAAAGGGGGGCTGGAGGGAAGGAGCGCGAGTCTTCACCGTCCATGCGGCTGGCGCTTGACCTGCGCGGTGAAGTCCTCCAGGGTACGACGCCATGACCTCGACCCCGCCCCCCACGACCGTGTCCGCCGACGACCTGCCCGACCACGCCGCCGAGTACGACGCGCGCGGCCTGCCCATCGACCGCGTGGGCATCACCGACCTGCGCTACCCGGTGCAGGTCCTGGACCGCGCCCACGGCATGCAGGCGACCGTGGCGACCCTGAGCCTGTACGTGGGGCTGCCCCACCACTTCAAGGGCACGCACATGTCGCGGTTCATCGAGATCCTCAACGAGGTGCGCGGCGAGCTCACCTTCCGCACGATGCCGGGGATCCTGGACGCCGTGCGCCGACGCCTGGAGTCCGACGAGGCCTGGGTGGAGATGGAGTTCCCCTACTTCATGGCCAAGCGCGCCCCCGTGAGTGGCGCGCCGTCCCTGATGGAGTACACCGGCCGCTTCGTAGGGCACCGGGGCCCCGAGGGCGCGGACTACACCCTGGGCGTGACGGTCCCGGTCACGTCCCTGTGTCCGTGCAGCAAGTCGATCAGCGAGTACGGCGCCCACAACCAGCGCAGCTTCGTGCACGTCGAGGCGCGCGCGGGCGACTTCGTGTGGCTCGAGGACCTCATCGAGGCGGTGGAGGCCTGCGCATCGGCCCCGCTGTACGCCCTGCTCAAGCGCGAGGATGAAAAGTTCGTCACCGAGCAGGCCTACGACAACCCCAAGTTCGTCGAGGACCTCGTGCGCGACTGCGTGATCGCCCTGCGCGCGCTGCCGGGGATGCGTTGGATGAAGGTGCGGGCGGAGAACCAGGAGTCCATTCACAACCACTGCGCCACCGCCGAGATCGAGTGGTCCGCCGAGCAGGAGCGGGCCCCCGGCGGACCCGTCGCGCCGTCGGCCCTGCACGAGGGGTTCGGCCCGTGGCTCAAGATCCAGCGGGCGGCCCGGGCCGTGGCCCAGAAGGATCTGGCCCAGGCCCTGGGGATCTCGCCGTCGTACCTGAGCCAGGTGGAGTCGGGACGCAAGGCCCCGTCGGCTGAGTCGGTGCAGCGACTGGCGACGGTGTGGGGCCTGGACCCGGTGTCCCTGCAGCTCCGGGCGGGCCTCGTGCCGGCGGCGCTGATGGCCGTGATCGCACGGGATCCCGAGGGGTTTCGCGGCTGGGCGGCGGCCCGATGAACACCGAGACACGACGAAGCGCTTGACCCCTCCAAACCACGCCTGTATAAGCCTCCGGCTCGCTCTCAGTCGAGCGATTCAAGATTCAAGAACATGACGCCCCGATGGGCACGGAGAGTTCGGTAGATGGCCAACCACAAGAGCGCGCTGAAGCGAGAACGCCAGAACGACAAGCGCCGACTGCGCAACCGGACCCACAAGGTCCGCATGCGCACCTTCATCAAGAAGTTCCGCGAAGCGGAGACCGCAGGCGACGTGACCGCGGCCCGCGCCCAGCTCGCGATCGCCGTCAAGCTGATCGACCAGACGCAGAGCCGGGGCGTGATTCACCGCAACGCTGCGTCGCGGCTGGTCGGGCGCCTGACGAAGGCGTTCAACAAGCTCGAGGCCGGCGGCGCCGCCGCAGCCTGATCGACCCTTCGATCTTCTGAGCCCCTTCCCGGCATCGTCGGGTGGGGGCTCAGTCGTTCTGGGACAGGACTGGCGCGCCTCCTTCCGGTGGCAGCGCGCCGCGGATCACGTCACGAGCTCGCGAAGGCCTGCAGGATCGCCGACTCCAGGGCCAGGCGCGGATCGATGCGCAGGCCGCCCTTCATGTCGCTCTCGGCCTGAACGAGGTGCGAGATCGCCCGCTGGAGCTGAGGCAGCTGCCACGCCCGGATCTGCCCCTCGAACTTCCAGGCGATCGCGGGGTTGATGCCCGCCTCCACCGCCGCGTCCCGGGCGGACAGGCCCCGGTCGCTGGCCGCCCGGGCCCGGCTGAGCTCCCGCAGGCGCTTGACCACCAGCCGGAGCATGGAGTGGGCGTCCTCACCCTGGCTGGCGAGCTGCTGCAGGGCCTTGACCGTGGGCCGCAGCTTGCGCTCCCCCAGCGAGTCGAGCATGTCCCACAGGGCGTCGTGCTTGCGCCCCGCCACCACCTGGGCCAGATCATCGAGCAGGATCCTGCGCTCCTGGCCCACGAACAACGACGCGATGGCCAGCGCGTTGGCGATCTGGGCCAGGTCGTTGCCCATCAGCCCTTCGAGGTAGCTGGCGCACGCCGGCTCGAGCTGCTTGTCCAGGCGCCGCGCCTCGTGCTCGATCCAGCCGGCGAGGTTGCGCCCGTACAGGCGCTTGAACTCGCACCAGCGGCCGTTCTTCTTGATGGCCTTCGGGAACTTCGTGCGCCCGTCGATCTTGAGCTTGCCGGGATCGTCGCTCTGGACGAGCAGCAGCATCGTCGTGGGCGACGGGTTGGCGCAGTAGGCACCCAGCTCGTCCTGCTCGGCCTTGGCCATGCGCTCGACCTGGCGGATCACCACCACCCGACGCTTTCCCATCATGGGCAGCGTGTTGCAGGCGCTGGCCACCGCCCCGCCCTTGGCCTTGTCGCCGACGAACGTCTGCTCGTTGAAGCCCCGGGGACCGCCCGCCACCCCCGCGGCGTACAGCAGGTCGTAGGCGCGACGGGCCAGGAATGGCTCCTGCCCGCCCAGGAAGTACACCGGCTGCAGGTCCGCTTGATCGACGTCGTCGTTGATCTCGCGCCAGGGATCCGAGCCCCCCCGTGGCTTGCCCGCCGCCATCAGCCGGGGATCACGTTGACGAGCCGGCCGGGCACGTAGACCACCCGCCGGGGCGGCGCATCCCCCAGCCACTTGCCGACCTCCACCAGGGCCGCGGCCTGCACGGTGGCCGGGTCCGCGTCCGCGGCCACGTCGATGGCCCCGCGCTTCTTGCCCTTGACCTGCACGATGATCTCGATGGTGTCGGCGGCGGCGGCGGCGGCGTCCGCCTCGGGCCAGGCCACGTCCTCGAGCACCGTGCCGCGCCCCAACAGGGTCCACAGCTCGTTGGTGAAGTGCGGGGCGAAGGGGCTCAGCAGGCGCAGCACCATGTCCATCGCCTCGACGAACACGGCCTGCGTCGGTGCATCGGCGGCGATGGCGTCCGCCTCGCTGACCTCGAACTTGTACAGGGCGTTGACCAGCTCCATGACCGCGGCGATCGCGGTGTTGAGCTGCAGCCGCTCGTCGATGTCCACCGTGACCCGCTGGATCGTCTGGTGCACGGTCCGGCGCAGGTCCGCGGCGCCCTTGGAGAGGTCGCTGCCGTCGCCGCGGTACGGAGCCACGCCGGCCAGCGCCTCCAGCGAGCCGCCGATCAGGCGCCACACCCGCCCGATGAAGCGCCAGGCCCCCTCGACGCCGGCGTCGGACCACTCCAGATCCCGGGTGGGCGGAGACGCGAACAGGCAGAACAGGCGCATGGTGTCCGCGCCGTAGCGGTCGATCAGGGTCTCCGGATCCACCGTGTTCAGCTTGCTCTTGCTCATCTTCTCGACGCGGCCGATGGCCACCGGCTCCCCCGTCTGCAGGTGCACCGCGCGCCGCACGCCGTCCGAGCCCGCCTCGATCTTGACGTCCGTGGGGTACAGCCACTCGCCGCCGCTGTCCTTGTAGCTCTCGTGGTTGACCATGCCCTGGCAGACGAGCTTCGTGAACGGCTCGTCGATGCCGTCCAGCACCCCCAGGTCCCGCAGGGTCTTGGTGTAGAAGCGGGCGTACAACAGGTGCATGACGGCGTGCTCGATGCCGCCGATGTACATGTCCACGGGCAGGAAGCGCGCGGCCTGGACCGGATCGACCATGCCCCCGGGGTAGTTCGGGCTGCAGTAGCGCAGGAAGTACCAGGACGACTCCATGAACGTGTCCATGGTGTCGGTCTCCCGGCGGGCGGGCTGACCACACCTGGGGCAGGTCGTGTTCACGAACGCTGCGTGGCGCGCCAGCGGCGAGCCCCCCTCCCCGTCGAGCTGCACGTCCCGGGGCAGCACCACCGGCAGCTGGTCCTTGGGCACGGGCACCATGCCGTCCGTGGGGCAGTAGATGACCGGCACGGGGGCGCCCCAGTAGCGCTGGCGGCTGATGCCCCAGTCCCGCAGCTTGAAGTTCACGCTGCCCTGGCCGCGACCCAGCTCCTCGAGCTCGGCGATGACAGCGTCCTTGCCGTCCGCCGAGGCGGTGCCGTCGTGCCGTCCCGAGTTGATCATCGTGCCGGCCCCGGCGTACGCGGCCTGCATGGTCGCGGGATCCAGTTCCTCGTCCCCGGGCGGATCGATGACCACGATCTTGTCGATGCCGTACTTGTCGGCGAACTCGAAGTCGCGCTGGTCGTGGGCCGGCACCGCCATCACGGCCCCCGTGCCGTAGTCGGCGAGCACGAAGTTGGCGGTGTAGATCGGCACCTTGCGGCCGTTGACGGGGTTGATCGCGAAGCGCCCGACGAACACGCCCTCCTTTTCGGCCTTGTCGTCCATCCGGTCCGCCTTCTCGACCCGGGCCATGCGGTCCGCGAACTCGGTCACCGCGGCCTGCTGGCTCGTGCCCGCGGCCAGGCGGCGCGTGAACGGATGCTCGGGCGCCAGGGACATGAAGGTGCAGCCGTACAGCGTGTCAGGCCGGGTGGTGAACACCTCGATGGGCCCCACCACGCCGTCCACCGCCTCACCGTCCAGGTCGAAGCGGATCGTCGCCCCGGTGCTGCGCCCGATCCAGCCGGTCTGCTGGGTGGTCACGGCGTTGGGCCAGTCGCCGAGCGTATCCAGCGCGTCCAGCAGCTCCTGGGCGTAGTCCGTGATCCGCAGGTACCACTGGCTGAGCTCCTTCTGCGTGACGGAGTTGCCGCATCGCCAGCAGCCACCGTCGGCGTCGACCTGCTCGTTGGCGAGGACCGTCTGGCAGCTCTCACACCAGTTGAGCAGGCCGGCCTTCTTGTAGGCCAGGCCGCGCTCCAGCAGGTCCAGGAAGACGGACTGCTCCCAGTGGTAGTACTCGGGATCGCAGGTCGCGACCTCCCGATCCCAGTCGTAGGAGAAGCCCAGGCGCTTCAGCTGGCGCCGCATCTCCGCGATGTTCTTCTTCGTCCAGTCCGCGGGGTGCACCCGGTTCTTGATCGCGGCGTTCTCCGCGGGCAGACCGAAGGCGTCCCAGCCCATGGGGTGCAGCACGTCGAAGCCCCGGGCCCGCTTGAAGCGCGCCACCACGTCGCCGATAGAGTAGTTGCGCACGTGGCCCATGTGCAGCTTGCCGCTGGGGTACGGGAACATCTCCAGGACGTAGTACTTGGGCCGCTCCCCGCCGACGTCGGGCACAGCGAAGGTCTTGTCGGCGTCCCATCGCTGCTGCCAGCGGGCTTCGATGGACGCGGGGTCGTAGGTCTGCTCGGACATGTCGGTCGCTCGCAAGTGCGGGGGGAGGGCGGATCCTCATGCCGGCACTGCTCCCAGTCAATGGGAGCACCTCCTCAGCGGTGCTTCTTCTCCACCCGCTTCGCCGCCTCGTCGCTCAGCCGCACCGTGATGTGGGTCACGTGAAGGCCCGCCGCCTGCAGCCGGGGGATCAGCTGCGCTTCCATGCTCTGCACCTGCTTCATCCACATCGGCGACTCGGCCTGCAGCTGCAGGGTCCACCCCCGCACCGCGGTGGACACCACGTGGCCCGCGATCATGTCGCCGGCGGCCTTCTCCCACGCCGCGCGGTGGTTCAGGGCCCCGTCCAGGCCGGCCTTTTGCAGGTACCCGTCCAGGACCTCGCCCAGCGGGCGGCTCGGATAGCGCTCCTTCATGCCCGGATCACTCCTCGCCCCCACCCTGCAGCGTAGGCCGCCACGCGCCCTGCCGCAGCACCCGGGGCGGTTCCTCGACCACCGTCAGGACCGTGGAGGGCAAGCCCCCCGGACAGCGCTCCGAGACGAGCACGAGGTCCGGGGCCAGCGCGTCCAGGTCGAGAGCTCCGTAGCCCAGGGGCGCCGGAGCGCCGGCGAGGTTGGCCGACGTGGACAGGATCGGCTCGCCGAGGCGAGAGATCAGCTGGCACAGCGCGGGATCGCCGGGCACCCGCACCGAGACGGTGGACACCGACTCCATCATGTCGAGCCCGGGCCGCTCCGCCGCCCCCAGCACCCCCGCCGGCAGCCCCTCCCGCGCCGGACCCACCAGGGTCAGGGGCCCCGGCCACTCCGACCACGCGAGGATCCTCGCGGCGAGCGGCACCTCGCTCCACAGCGCGAACGCCATCTCCGGGGACGCGGCCAGCAGGATGTAGGGCCGGTCCTGGGGCGAGCGCTTCGCGGCGCGCACGCGTTCCACCCCCTCCTGCCCGGCCGACAGGGCCACCCCGATGCCGTACAC
>CALAGR010000130.1 GCA_937891735.1 uncultured Pseudomonadota bacterium
CGCCCGAGCCCACGCCCGAGCCCACCCCAGCGCCCAAGCCCGATCCCACGCCGGCACCCAAGCCCGATCCCACGCCGGCACCCAAGCCCGATCCCACGCCGGCACCGGAAGCCTCCACGCCCAACCCTGGCATGTCCTACGACCGCGAGTTCATCGCGTCGCTGGGCAGCAAGGCCGGCAACGGCGGCCTGTCCGCCGAGGAGATCGCCCACCTGATCGCCGCGCCGGTCAACGACCCCAACTACAGCCGCGCCATGGCGCTGGTCGCCGCCCACTACGAGTCCAAGAAGGACTACAAGGGCCACTGCACGACCACGAACTCGGTCCTGGCCCAGTCGCGGTGGAAGTACACCCCCGACTGGAACCTGGAGGCCGCGAAGTGCTTCCTGCGCAACGGGGACCTCAACGGCGCCGTGCGCTCGGCCGAGACGGCCATCTCCGGTCAGATGGATCTCGCGTCCGGCACACGCACCCAGCGGGTGCTGCTCGCCTACCAGATCAAGGCGCGGGCCCGGACCGGCTCCTACGAAGCCGACGCGCGCAAGAACGCCGGGTTCGGCGAGGTGCGGCTCCTGAACACGGCCATCTCGGCCTGGAAGGAGGCCCAGAACTATGCGACCGGCACCGGTCAGTCCAGCGCCGCGGACGCAGCCCAGCGCGAGGTCGATGATCTCGAGGCGCGACGCCCGCCCGAGGACTGATGCAATGGCCGCGAGGGTGACGCCGTAGGGGCGCGACGCGTGCCGCGCCGGCCCCCGCCGCAACTCCGGAGAGACCCATGAAGCTCCTGCTCGTCCTCGCTGCCTACACCGCCGTCGCCTTCGTCGCGTCCCAGACGCTCCCGGGGGTGAAGCTCGAAAAGGGCGTCGGAGCCGCCGCCGGGCTCGCCATCGTCTTTGGCGTGCTCAACTTCTTCTTGAGCCTGGTGATCAAGTTCGCCCTCGGCGTCGCAGCCACCGCCTTCACGATCCTGACCCTCGGCGCGGGCTTCCCGGTGTTCTTCCTCATCGGGACGATCGCCAACGCGATCCTGCTCAAGCTGGCCGACGCCCTGCTGCCGGGCTTCGAGCTCGACGGATGGGCCCCGGCGTTCCTGATGGGCTTCGGGTTCGCGCTCTGCGGCTGGATCCTGAAGATCCTGTCGATCAGCGCCTAGCGAGAGCGGGTAGTTCCCAGGGCGGGGGCGTCAGAGGCGCCCGAGGTCAAGGAGAACGAGGGACCGCGAGGAGGCGTACTCGTGTACGCCGCAGGTCGCGGGCCCGAAGTACGACGCAGAGATCGGGTGGATCGGGCGTTCCCGGACGGGAACTGGTCACTCCTCGATCGACTGCATCAAGCGGCGGTAGCCATCCAGGCGCGCGGACGACACGTCCCCGTTCGCGACGGCCGCCTGCACCGCGCAGCCGTCGTCATCCAGGTGCAGGCAGTCGGTGAATTCACAGTCCCCCGCGTACTCGGAGAACTCCGGGAAGTGCACCCTGACGTCCGCGCGGTGGATGTCCACGAGCCCGATGGAGCGCACGCCGGGCGTGTCCACGACCCACCCGCCCGAGGGGATGTCGAGCAGCTGCGCGATGGACGTCGTGTGGCGGCCCCGGACCCGGCCTCCTGAGCGCGACAAGTCGCCGGTGTCGGGCGCGCCGACGAGCCCCAGGGCCTGACACAGGGCGGACTTGCCGACACCCGAGTGGCCTGCGAACGCAGACACACGCCCCCGCAGCGCGGCGCGCAGTTCCTCCACGCCCTCGCCCGTGTTCGCCGAGGTGCCCAGGATCCGAACCCCGAGATCGCGGTAGGGGCCGAGCACCTCCCAGCCGGGATCGTCCAACGGCGCCAGATCGACCTTCGTGAGCACCAGCAGCGGCTCGATCCCCAGGACCGACGCGAGCAACAGGTACCTGTCCAGCGCCCCTGTGCGGAGCGGCGGCTCACGGAGCGACATCGTGATCGCGAGCTGCTCGATGTTCGCGGCGATCACGTGGCCTGTGCGGTCCTCCTCGGACCGCCGGCGGCGCAGGGACGTGGTGCGCTCGGCGCGGCCCACGATCATCCGCTCGTCATCGCCCGATCCGGCTTTTGTCCACACCCGATCACCCACACAGATCCCGAAGAGCTTGTGCACCTTCGGGGTGAGCATGCAGAAGCGCACCGGGCCGTCAGCGAACGCGACGTCGGCGTGGCTTCCGTACATGCACAGCACCAGCCCATCGGGCTCGTCGACCGAGAGTCGGGCCAGGATCTTGGCGCGATCCCGGTCGTCCCGCTCGTCGCGCTCCTTGCGCCTGGCCGCTGCGCGCGCATCGCCGCTGAGGCCACGGCCCCGTCCCGAGCGCCCTGCCCGGCCGGCGCCCAGGTGTCCGGATCGTTCCTTCTTTCGTGCCATCAACAAACCTTCTCGGTGGTGCAGCGGCCCTCGAGAGGGGCCTGGTCGAGCTCGTGCAGGTGTGGATCCGGCGGGCGCTTGCTGTCCGCCGACGGATCCGCGGGGCTCAGCATGCGCCCGGCAGGGGCCGGGTGGGTGGCCACGAGCACCGCGACGGACGCGTCCTCATCGCTCGAGCCTATCCCCCTTCGCCTTCGTGACCCAGCTCCCGACGGGCCTGGAGCGGGTCCACAAAGAACAGGGACCCGGCCACGACCACCTGGATGACCGCCGCCGCCAGGAAGAGCTGGGGGTAGCTGAACACCTCGTCGAGCGCGCCCCCCACGAGCTGGCCCAGGGACGCGCTGAAGTTCGACAAGGCCATGTACGCCGTGAACTGCGTCGCCGCCACGGCGGGCAGCGACAGGTCCGTGCACAGGGCGAAGAAGCCGCCCGCCATCATCGACATGAAGAGTGGCTCCGCGAGCAGGAACGCCTTCACCACCACCTTGACCTCCCAGTAGGGCTGGGCGGCGACGAACCCGAACCACACCGCGGCCAGGGCCAGACAGCTCCCGATGATGACCGCCTTGCGCCCGAGCCTGTCCGAGAGCCATCCCCCCAGGAACGCTCCGCCGAGCCCCATGCCCAGCGCGGGCCCGCCGGCGAACTGGGCGTACTCCGCGTCGGCCCAGCCCAGGTGGCGCACATAGAAGATGGTGCCGATGACGCCAAGGGCGCCCGCGCTGATGCTCGAGGTCAGCGCGAACAGCGCTCCGAGCGCAGGTGATCGCAGCCTGAACACCCGGATCAGGATGGCCAGGGTCTCCCTCAGGCTGCGGGGAGAATCGGCCCCGCCGGCTCCCACCACGGCCCCGAGCCCAGACGTGCGTTGGGCGGCGCCGAAGGGCAGGAGCCGATCCCCCGACCGCTCCCGGAGCAGCAGCGGAAACAGGAGGATGACGCCCAGCAGGAGCCCCTGAGCGGCGATCGCCGTCTGCAGCCCGTGCTCGGTCCCCACCGACACCATGACCTTGCTCAGCCCCGCCCCACCGAGCCCCCCGCCGAGGTACTTGAAGCCGTACATCAGGCCGTTGGCGGTGCCGCGCTCGTGCTCCTCGAGGAGGTCCACGGCCAGCGCATCCACGGCGACGTCCTGCAGGGCCGAGAAGACGTTGTGCACGAAGAGCAGCCCCACGAGCAGGTTCAGGTCTGCGATGGGATCGGGCACCGCCAGGATCGCCAGCGTGCTCACCACCATCATGGTCTGCGCGAGCAGGATCCACGGCCGCCGACGCCCCAGCGATGGAGCAGTCCAACGGTCCACCACCGGCCCCCACAGGAACTTGAGGGTCCACGGCAGCGAGGTGATGGCGAGGGCCGCCCCCAGCGACGCGCCGTCCATGCCCTGGGCCGCGAACCACGCCGCCAGGGTGAACGTGACGAAGCCCCACGGGACCCCCTGGGCGAGGTACAGCAGGCACAGCGTCAGCAGACGCAGCCACTTGTGTTCGGCGAGGCTGGGCATCGGCCCGCGAGCCTACTCCACGGTCGGTGGCACGTAGCGCGCGCTGGGTGGGTCCCGCCGTAGACTCGGGCCCATGAACCTCCTCTTCCTGTGCGTCCAGAACTCGGCCCGCTCCCAGATCGCGGAGGGCCTGGCCCGCTCCATGGCGGCGAGCCTGGGCCTGCCGGACGTGCAGGTGTTCAGCGCCGGGAGCAGCCCGGCCTTCGTGCGCCCCCAGGCCATCGAGGTCATGGCCGAAGAGGGCATCGATCTGAGCACCCACGCCAGCACATCGATCGACGACCTGCCGGTCCCCGTGCAGGACCTCGACTACGTCTTCACGCTCTGCGCGGAGGAGGTCTGCCCGGTGCTGCCTGGGCGAACGACCCGGGTGCACTGGCCGATCCCGGACCCGGCGGGCCACGCCGACGAGCCCTGGGAGGCCCAGCTCGAACGGTTCCGCGTCGCGCGGGACACCATCCGGGCCCGACTCGCGGAGTTCTTCGCCACCCTCTGAGCGGCGAGGCGCGTGCTCAGAGCGGCGCGGCCACCTCGTCGGCCTGATCGACGCCGCCACCCGCCTCGATGTCCTCGGGCCGGTGGCACTTCTTGTACTTCTTGCCGCTGCCACACCAGCACGGGTCGTTGCGCCCGAGCTTCTCGCCCTCGCGCCGGATGGTCTTGACGGGCCGCACGGTCACGGGCCGGCCGCCCTGCTGGGCCTGGCGCCCCCGGGCCTGGGCGCCCTGGGAGTTGGACTCGCTGGGCTTGCCGTGACCGAGGCGGTTGGCCTGCTCGACGGCCTTCGCGGCGCGCTCGATCTCCCGGGTCCGCTGCTCCTCGAGCAACGTGGCCTTCTCCTCTTCGGTGAGCTCCCGCTCGTTGGCGAGGTTGCCCAGGAGCTGCTCGATGACCCGCTGGTCCCGCATGTCCAACATCATCTGGAACATGTCGAACCCCTCCTTCTTGTACTCCAGGAGGGGATTGCGCTGTCCGTAGCTGCGCAGGCCGATGCCGCCGCGCAGGTGGCTCATGGCCTGCAAGTGCTGCTTCCACAGGGAGTCGATGATCGTGAGGATGAAGTACCGCTCGCGGTACCTCGTGTTCTCCTCGCCGATCAGCTTCTCCTTGCTCGAGTACCAGGCGTCCACCTTGCCCATGAGGCCGCTGACCACGTCCTCGTGATCGACGTGGTGCACCTGGTCCATCGTCAGCTCGAGGCCCGTGACCGGCAGGAGCCGCCCCACCGCCTTGTTGTACTCGGCGACCTTGAGGTCCTCCGGCGGGGCCTTGGCGGGGAAGCTCGTCTCGACGAGGAGCAGCAGCGCGTCGTGCACCATGTCCATCACGAGGCCGCGGGTGTCGTCCCCTGCGATGACACGCCTGCGCATCCCATAGACAGCGTCGCGCTGCTGGCTGTTGACCTCGTCGTACTCCAGCAGGTTCTTGCGGATCCCGAAGTTGCGCCCCTCGACCTTGCTCTGGGCGTTCTCGACGGCCTTGCTGAGCCACGGGTGCTCCAGCGGCACGCCGTCCTCCATGCCCATGCGCTCCATCATCCCCTTGAGCTTGTCCGAGCCGAAGATGCGGAGCAGCTCGTCTTCGAGCGACAGGAAGAACCGCGACATGCCCAGGTCGCCCTGGCGGCCGGAGCGGCCCCGCAGCTGGTTGTCGATTCGTCGGGACTCGTGGCGCTCGGTGCCCACGACCATCAGCCCGCCGGCCTCCAGCACCTTCTTCTTGTTCTCCTGGCAGGTCGCTTCATGCGCCTTCATGGCGGTCTTGAGGCGCGCGTCGTACTCCTCCTGGGGCTCCACCTCGGGATCCCACCGGCCCACCTCGGACTTGGCGAGCATCTCCGGGTTGCCGCCCAGGACGATGTCGGTGCCTCGACCGGCCATGTTGGTGGAGATCGTCACGGTGCCCGGCGTGCCCGCCTGGGCGACCACGAGGGCCTCCCGCCCGTGCTGCTTTGCGTTCAGGACGTTGTGGGGAACCCCCGCCGCCTTGAGCATCTGGTGCACGATCTCGGACTTCTCGACGCTCGCGGTGCCGACCAGGCAGGGCTGGCCGCGCTCCACGGCGTCGGCGATCTCCTCGATCACCGCCTCGAACTTGTCCTGCTCCGTCTTGTAGACGACGTCTTCCAGATCACGCCGCGCGAGGGGCTTGTTCGTGGGGATGACGGTGGTCTTGACGTTGTAGATCTTCTCGAACTCGGGGGCCTCGGTGTCGGCCGTTCCCGTCATGCCCGAGAGCTTGTCGTAGCTCTGGAAGTACTTCTGGTACGTGATGGTGGCGAGGGTCTCGCTCTCGCGCTGCACCGGCACGCGCTCCTTGGCCTCCACCGCCTGGTGCAGCCCGTCGCTCCACCGTCGTCCCGGCATCATGCGGCCCGTGAAGGGGTCGATGATCACGACCTCTCCCCCTTCGACGATCGCGTAGTCGCGGTCCCGCTTGAAGAGCGTGTGCGCCTTCAGGGCCTGGTTGACGTGGTGCAGGATCTCGATGTGCTCGGGCTGGTACAGGTTCTCGATGCCGAGGCGCTGTTCGACCTTGCTGATCCCGTCGTCGGTCAACGAGGAAGCGCGCGCCTCTTCATCCAGGATGTAGTCGATCTCCTGCTGCAGGCCCGGGATCACCGCGTCGATCTCCGCGTACTTGGAGACGTCGGAGTCGCCGGAGCCCGAGATGATCAGCGGCGTGCGCGCCTCGTCGATCAGGATGGAGTCGACTTCGTCGATGATGCAGAAGTTGTGGCCGCGCTGGACCATGTGCTCGATGGCGAGCTTCATGTTGTCGCGCAGGTAGTCGAAGCCGAACTCGTTGTTCGTTCCGTAGGTGATGTCTGAGGCGTAGGCCGCGCGGCGCTCCTCGTTCTTGAGGCCGTGGATGATCGTGCCCACGCTCAGCCCCAGGAACTTGTAGACGCGCCCCATCCACTCGGCGTCGCGAGATGCCAGGTAGTCATTGACGGTGACGACGTGCACGCCCTTGCCGTCGAGCGCGTTGAGGTAGGCCGGCAGGGTCGCGACGAGGGTCTTGCCCTCACCGGTCTTCATCTCACAGATGTGGCCCTTGTGCATGAAGATGCCGCCGATGAGCTGCACGTCGTAGTGCCTCATCCCCATCACGCGGACCGCGGCCTCACGGACCACCGCGAAGGCATCGGGGAGGATGTCTTCGAGGCTCGCGCCATCGGCGAGGCGCTTCTTGAACTCATCGGTCATGGCGCGAAGGTCTGCGTCCGAGGCGCCCTTGTAGGAGTCCTCCAACGCGTTGATGCGCGCGACCATTGGCAAGATCTTCTTGATCTCGCGGTCGTGCTTCGTCCCGAAGACCTTCTCGAACGTTTTCTTGAGCATCGTCTCTCTCGCTTCCGTCACGGTTCGGCGCGCGCGAGCGGGCACTGTAATCCTGGAACCGCCTCGGGCAAGGCGCGCAGGGCACTCGGCCGGATCAGCAGCCCCGCCGTCGCCCCCGAAACCGAGGTCCTTGCTCAGTTTGCCGGGATGTGGTACGACCCCGCGCCCCGGCGGGCGTTGGCTTCTTGACGACCCGCTGGACACAACGACTCACGCGGTGGCTCGTCCCCTCCGGTGCCGTCGTCCCCACCCCGGGCATCCGGGAACGAGGCGATGGTCAAGGGACTTCAGTCGGCACAAGGCCGGCGGGCGCCGCGGTGGAAAACCGGAAAAAGGACGACATGCCCGACATCTCTCTTCGCGACCTGCTCGACGCCGGAGTCCACTTCGGCCACCAGACCCGCCGGTGGAACCCGCGGATGAAGCCGTACATCTTCGGTCAGAAGAACGGCATCCACATCATCAACCTGCAGCAGACGGCCATCCAGCTGGCCCGCGCCTGCGCCTTCGTCTCCGAGGCCGTCGCCAAGGGCGAGAAGATCCTGTTCGTCGGGACCAAGCGCCAGGCGTCGGACATCGTCGCCGAGTCGGCGCGGGCCGCCGGCCAGTACTACGTGAGCCACCGCTGGCTGGGCGGAATGCTCACCAACTTCAAGACCGTCAAGGGCTCCATCGACCGCCTCAACAAGCTCGAGCGCGACCGCGACGAGGGCCGCTGGGAGCTGGTCAACAAGAAGGAGCGCATCGGCAACGAGCGCGCCACGGCGAAGCTGAAGGCCAGCCTCGGCGGGATCCAGGAGATGACCGCCCTGCCCGGCGTCATCTTCATCATCGACCCCAAGAAGGAGCACATCGCCGTGACGGAGGCCACGCGCCTCGGCATCACGCTGGTGGCGGTCTGCGACACCAACTGCGATCCCGAGAGGATCCAGTTCGTGATCCCGGGGAACGACGACGCGCTCAAGGCCATCCGCCTCTTCGCCAAGGCGATCAGCGACGCGGCCATCGAGGGACGTCAGCTCGCGAAGGACTACGCCCGCCGCGAGTACAGCAACCTGGGCGCCGGACAGAGCTACTCCGGCGACGAGGAGCAGGCGGCCCCCGAGGTGCTGGTGAAGCCCGGCGGCGAGGACCAGACCGAGGCTGTCGAGGAGTCCGAGGAGGCCGCGCCGGTCGAGGCTGTCGAGCCGGACGTGGACGCCGCGCCCGAGCCGATCATCGAGGAGGCCGCGCCCGCGGCCGCCGAGTAGCAAACACATACAAGACGAGGAACGAAGATGGGCATCAGCGCCACTCAGGTGAAGGAGCTCCGGGGTCAGACCGGAGCGGGGATTCTCGACTGCCGCAAGGCGCTCATGGAGAGCGACGGCGACTTCGACAAGGCCGTGGACTGGCTGCGGACCAAGGGCATCTCGAAGGCCGCCAAGAAGGCCGACCGAGCCGCCACCGAAGGAGTCGTCTACTCGTACATCCACGCGGGCGGAAAGATCGGCGTGCTGCTCGAGGTGAACAGCGAGACCGACTTCGTCGCCCGCGGCGACGACTTCAAGGCGTTCGTCCACGACGTCGCCCTGCACATCGCCGCGACGGGCCCGCTGTGGGTCCGCGAGGAGGAAGCCGACCCGGCCGCCCTCGAGCGTGAGAAGGCGATCGCCAAGGCCCAGGCCATGGAGTCCGGCAAGCCGGAGGCCATCGCCGAGAAGATGGTCGTCGGCAAGGTCCAGAAGTACCTGAAGGAGAACACGCTTCTCCTGCAGCCCTTCATCAAGGACGAGGACCGGACCGTTCAGCAGATGCTGACGGAGTACGTCGCCAAGTGCGGTGAGAACATCCAGATCCGGCGCTTCGTGCGCTGGAACCTGGGTGAGGGTCTGACCAAGAAGGTCGACAACTTCGCCGACGAGGTCGCGAGCATGGCTCAGGCCTGATTCGAGTCCATGATTTGACCGAGACCCCGTCGCATCGCGGCGGGGTTTCGTTCTTGGGTTATTCTCCGCGCGCCCCAGAGGGAGTGTGAAGACATGGACGAGTACCTGGAAGAGTTGAAGGAAGAGATGCACAAGCCGCTGAAGCGGCTCAGGCAGGACCTTGCGCGGGTGCGCACGGGACGGGCTTCCCTGGCGGTCCTCGACAACATTCGGGTGGACTACTACGGCTCGCCGACCCCCCTGAGCGGCGTCGCGAGCATGAGCGTGCCGGAGCCGCGGTTGATCATGGTCAAGCCGTGGGACATCACGATGCTCGGCGCCATCGAGAAGGCCATCGGGTCCAGCAACCTGGGCATCACCCCCCAGAACGACGGCAAAGTCATTCGCCTGGGGTTTCCCGAGCTGACGGGCGACCGGCGCCGCGATCTGGTGCGCCAGATCAAGGAGATGGGCGAGCAGAGCAAGGTGGCGGTTCGCAACGTGCGCCGCGACTACAACGAGGTCTTCAAGGGCATGCAGAAGGACGGCGACGTCACCGAGGACGTCCTGAAGCGCACGCTCGATGTGGTGCAGACCATGACGAACGAGCACTGCGCCCAGGTGGATGACATCGTCGCTTCCAAGGAGACCGAGATCCTCGAGATCTGACGTCTCCATGGCAGACCCGACCGATCTCGTCCACATCCCCCGCCACGTCGCCATCATCATGGATGGCAACGGCCGATGGGCCGAGAGGCGCTCGCTTCCACGGATCCGCGGCCACGAAGAGGGCGTGCACGCCGTGCGCGCGGTCACCCGGGCCTGCCGCCGCCTCGGCGTGAAGGTCCTGACCCTGTACTCCTTCTCCACGGAGAACTGGTCCCGCCCCAGCGCGGAGGTCGAGGGGCTCATGTCCCTGCTCGTTCGCTACCTGCAAGAGGAGCGCAACGAGATCCTCGGCAACGGCATCCGGCTCACCACCTCCGGCGAAACCGCCCGGCTCCCGCTGTCGGTGCGCGCCGCCTTGAAGGTGATGATGAAGCTGTCGGCCGGCGCCGAGGACATGACGTTGAACCTCGCGCTCTCCTACGGCTCCCGGCAGGAGATCATCCGCGCCGTCCAGGCCCTCGCCCGGGAGGTGAAGCGCGGCGAGCTGAAGCCCGACGCCATCGGCGAGGCGGATCTCGAGCGGCACCTGTACACCGCCGGCCTGCCGGACCCGGATCTCGTCATCCGGTCGAGCGGTGAGATGCGCCTCAGCAACTTCCTGCTGTGGCAGGTGGCCTACGCCGAGCTCTTCGTCACCGACGTGCTCTGGCCCGACTTTCGTGAAGAGCACCTCGTCGAGGCCCTGACCGCCTACGGCAACCGCCAGCGCCGCTTTGGCAAGACCGGGGCCCAGCTCCGGGAGGACGTCCGGTGAGCACACCCCCTTCCCCCGCCTCTCCGGCCCCCAAGGACACCAGCGGCACGAGGATCCGCATGCTGTCCGGGATCGTGGCGGCGCTGATCGCGTTTCCCCCACTGATCTTCGGCAACGAGTGGGTCGTGGGGGCCGTCGCGCTCATCGCAGGCGCGGTCTGCATGTACGAGTTCGTCGGCATGGCCCTGCCGGAGAGCCGGCGCAGCACGTTTCCGCTCATGCTCGTGCTGGGCGTCCCCATCTTCGCCGCGAGCGCCGTGTCCACCAGCCGCGCGCGCCTGCCGGCCTGGGCCAACCCGGAGCACGGCAGCCCCCTGCTGATCACCATCCTGGCCGCCGTGGTGCTCTCGGCGGCCTGGTTCCTGTTCACGGCGAAGACCACCGAGGGGCTCGCGGACCGCTGGGCCCGCTTCCTCCTGGGCCTGCTCTATGTGCCGCTGCTGCTGGGGCTGTTCCCGGCCTTCCGCGCGCTGGACGGCGGGAGGGGCTGGCTCTGGGTGCCACTGTTCGCGTCCTGGGGCGGCGACATCGGCGGCTACTTCGTCGGCCGGGCGTTCGGCAAGAACAAGATGTTGCCCCTGATCTCCCCGAAGAAGACCTGGGAGGGGTTCTTCGGCGGCGTCGCCCTCGCGGTGGTCGTGCTGATCGCGTTCAAGCTGCTCTTCTTCGATCAGATGAGCTTCCTCGACTGCATCGTGCTCGGCGTGCTGTGCGACCTGGGCGGGGTCTTCGGTGACCTGTTGGAGTCGATGCTCAAGCGAACGTACGGCGTGAAGGACTCCGGAACGATCATGCCGGGCCACGGCGGGCTGCTCGACCGGATCGACTCCACGCTGCTCGCGGTGCCAGTCGCCTACCTGTACCTCGTGTTCGCGCGCCCGCTGCTCGGATGAGCGAAGTGTCCCGACCCAAGCGTCGCGGACCCCCGCCGCGGCCACGGATCCAGGCGGAGTCGGACCAGCCCCTGGTGCTGGCCATCGATACGTCCGGCCCGATGGAGGCCATCGTGCTGCTCCAGGGCGCGCTGGTGCTGGCGGACCAGCGCATGCGACGCCCTCGCCGCCGGGGCACGGCCCTCGGGGTGGCGATCCGCGACCTGCTGGCGGCGGTGGACAGGACCCCCGGCGACCTCGCAGCCATCGCCGTGGTCACCGGTCCGGGGGCCTTCACCAGTCTGCGCGTCGGCGTGGCCACCGCCCACGGCCTCGCCAGGGCCACCGGAGCGCCGCTGTACGGGTACGACGCGACGGCCGCGTACGCGTGCGGGGTGACCGCGGGAGCGGGCCGGGTGGGCGTGCTCCTCGATGCGCGACGGGACGAGGTCTACACCGCGATCTTCGAGCCGCGCACGGCGGACGAGCTGCCCGCCGCGACGCGGACCCTGCGCCTCGAACGACCCCAGGACTTCATCGACGCCGCGGCGGGATCCGGCCCCCTGCTGCTCGTGGGGGACGGCGCGCGGCTGTACGGCCAGCTCCTGACCGATGGGCTGGCCGACGCACGGGTCGGGCACCTCGAGCCCACCGGACCCGCCCTGGCGGCGATCGCCCAGCATGCCGGCCGCCGTCAGCAGGCCGGAGAAGCGGGCCCTGCCCCTTCCGTGCAGCCGCTCTACCTGCGCGATCACGACGCCGCAAAGCGGGACCCGAAGCCCTGTTGAACGGGCAGCCTTGATCCCGGTCGGTGCCGGCCCTTATCCTGGGAAGTACGGAGTTCTGGAGGCCCCATCGGGGGGTGGCCCGGAGCGCCGGCGGCGAAAGGGAGTGCATGGACCCTCAGGACGTTCGGAACCTCGAATCCCTGTCCAACACCAACCCCGAGGTCGAGCGGCTGCTCAAGCTGCACCTGATCTACGAGGAACAACTCAAGGCGCTGCAGAAGCACCGGTGGCTCTCCGCGGAGGAGCAGCGGGAGCTCAAGCGTCTCAAGCAGCTCAAGCTGGCCGGACGGGATCGGCTCGCGGCCATCCTGGCGGATCAGATGGCCGCGTCGGCCTGACCGCGGCGGCCAACCGCTGAGTCCAGTAGGATCCTCCGCCATCACGGGATGATTCGGACCCCGCCCCGGGTCCGGCTCTCGGAGGTTCCATGCAGCCAGGTCAAGACGCGTACACAGTCGCCATCGTCGGAGCGACCGGCGCCGTTGGGCGCGAGATGCTCAAGGTGCTCGAGGAGAGCACCCTGTCGGTCGGAGCGCTGCGGCTGTATGCCTCGGCGCGCTCGGCCGGCGAGGATCTGGTCTTCAAGGGCCGCAGCCACCCCGTGCACGTGCTCCCCGAGGTCCCCCCCGACGACATCGACGTGGCGCTGTTCTCCGCCGGCTCGAGCGTCTCCCGGGAAGCCGCGCCCCGGTTTGCGGCCCGGGGGGCCGTGGTGATCGACAACAGCTCCGCGTGGCGCATGGAGATCGGCATCCCCCTCGTGGTGCCCGAGGTGAACCCGCGCCGGGCCTTCGAAGCCCTCCGACCGGGCGCGCGGCGCATCATCGCCAACCCGAACTGCTCCACGATCCAGCTGGTGGTCGCCCTCAAGCCCCTCTCGGATGCGTTCGGGCTGAAGCGGGTCGTCGTGTCCACCTACCAGTCCGTGTCCGGAGCCGGGAACCGCGGCGTCAGCGAGCTGAGCGCGCAGGTGATCGGGCTGTTGAACCACGGGGAGTGCCCGCCGGCCTCGGTGTTCCCCCACCAGATCGCGTTCAACTGCATCCCGGCGATCGGCGCCTTCCTCGACAACGGCTACACCGAGGAGGAGTGGAAGCTGGTGCGGGAGACCCGCAAGATCATGGAGCTGCCAGATCTTTCGGTCGTGCCGACGGCCGTCCGGGTCCCGGTGTTCGCGGCCCACGGCGAGTCCGTGCTGGTCGAGTGCCTGCGCAAGGTCACGGTGAAGCAGGCGCAGGCCGCGCTGCACCACGGCGAGGGGATCACCCTCGTGGACCGACCGCAGGAGGACCAGTACCCGATGGCGTTCAGCGCAGCCGGCACCGACGCCGTGTTCGTGGGGCGGGTCCGGCAGGCCCCTGAAGACGACCTGTCCATCGCCATGTGGGTCGTCGCCGACAACCTCCGCAAGGGCGCGGCCTTGAACGCTGTGCAGATCGCCGAGCTCCTGGCGGATGGCCCCGAGGACGACGCATGAAGGTCCTGCCCCTGGTGCTCGCCTCGCTCCTCGTCGCCTCGGCGGCGGCCGCCTATCCCACCGTGGACCGTGGTGCCCTGACCGGAGGTTCCTCCACCTCCGGCCTCGCGGTGTCCGACGACGGCCGCTACATCGCCACGTCCCAGCGCAGCGAGGGCGGCGGTCTGGCCATCTGGGACCGGCTGGCGCCCGGCGAAGGCCCGCTTCTGGTGGACGTGTGCGAGGCCGTGGACGTGGTCTGGACGAGCCACATCACCCGCGGCGACGCGTTCTACGTCGCGTGCGGAACCAATGAGATCGTCCGGGTGTCCCTCGACACCAGCACGACCCCTCCGACCGCGCGCGCCGACACCCCCATCGCCGTCGGCGCCGAGGCGGAGTCCAACGTCGCCCTGGCCTGGGTGACGGGCGACACCGTCGTGCACGTCACGTCCAGCGCCACGAGCCTGAGCTGGCTGCACGTGGTCGCCCTCGCCGACGACGCGGTGGACGTGGCCACCGGCCTGCCCGCCTCCAACGCCGGGACGCCCATCGACGTCGTGCTGCCGGGCAACACGGGGCGAACGCCGGTGGTGGTCGCCCAGAGCGATGGAAGCCTGTTCTGGATGACCCGCACGGGCACCACCTGGACCGCGCAGTCGGCACAGACCCTGGTCGGCACCACCACCTCCATCGCCGCGGACCCGGACGGCGTCGCCGACTTCCTGCTGCTGACGATGAGCGCCGGGGAGGCCTGGGCCCTCCTGCAGAACAGCCCGTCTGCGTTTCCCTCGCTGTTCGACGACGAGCTGACCTCGCCCGTCGCGTCCGCGTTCGTGGCCCGGAGCAGCGGGTTCCCGGTGGTCTGGATCGCCGGCAGCAACAACACGGTGAACGTCCTGGACGACTCGGGCATCTGGCTGGAGTCGTTCGATCTGGCCTCCACTGGCTCCCCTGTCGCCATCGCCCCCGACCCCGCGTCCACCGACTCGGTGTGGGTGGCGGGCGGAGACGGCACCGTGCGCGCCGTCACGGACCGGCCCTGGGTCACGTCGTTGTCGATCGAGCCGACCGCCGTGGGAGACGGGGAGGACTTCACCGTCACCTTCGAGGTGGACAGCGACTGCGACTGGGCTCTGCGGATCGACTCGGGGCTGTCGTCCAACGCAGGGACCTCCCTGTCCACCGGCACCGCCACCGCCGGCGAGCCCCAGACCGTCACGCTGAACGCGTCCACCCTCACCAGCGAGGGAGACAATCGCGTCGTCCTCTTCGCGGAGCTGAGCGGCGCCGTCGGCGTGGACTCGGTGGTCATCACCCTGGACACGCCGCCCGAAGCGGTCTCGGCGTTCACCGCGGAGCCCGGCGACGGACGCCTGCTGCTGAACTGGACCTCCAGCGCGGAGGAGGACATCTCCACCTTCCGCATCTACCTGTCCGACGTCGCGTTCGCCAAGGACGACGCGGAGCTGCCGACCCTGGCGCTGGTGGACGAGGATGGAGCCGACGTCGACTACCCGCTGGACGTCACCGCCGGTGAGCCCAGCAGCTCCCAGTCCACGAGCATCACCGGCCTGGCGAACTCCTCGACGTACTGGGTGGCGATCCAGGCCATCGACTCCGCCGGGAACGTCGGCCCCCTCTCGGACGTGCTGTCGGCCAGCCCGGAGCAGACCTGCGGCCTCGTGGAGTGCTACGGCGATCCAGGCTGCGGCTGCTCGGCGTCCCCCGCGCCCGTGCCCGGCCTGGGGCTGCTCCTGGCGCTCGGTGGGCTGCTGTTCGGCGTGCGCCGCCGTCGGGCGTGACGCTGCGCAACATCAAGCTCGTCGTCGAGTACGACGGCACCCTGTTCCACGGGTGGCAGGTCCAGAAGGACCTGCGGACGGTGCAGGGCGCGCTGCAGGACGCGCTGGCCATCATCCTGCGGGAGCGCGTGTCCGTGCGCGGCTCGGGTCGCACCGACGCCGGGGTGCACGCCTGGGCGCAGGTGGCCAACCTCCACACGACCTCGGACCTGCCGGCCGACCGGATCCGGCGCGGGATCAACGCGATCGTCGGACCCGGGGTCGTCGTGCTGACCGCCGAGGAGGTGGACCACGGCTTCGATTCCCTCGGCTCCGCGTGCGGGAAGGTCTACGCCTACCGGCTGCTGCTCCGCAAATCACCCACGGCGCTGCTGGCCGGGCGCTCGTGGTGGCTGCGGCACCCCATCGACCTCGCGCTGCTGGAGCGTGAGCTGGCGACCCTGCCCGGGTACTACGACTGGAACGCGTACCGCGCCAAGGACTGCACCTCGCCCGATCCGCGCAAGACCCTGTACTCGGCCAGGATCCGCCCAGAGACGCACGAGTGCGTCAGCCTCGTCTTCACGGGCTCCGGCTTCCTCAAGCAGATGATCCGGATCCTGGTGGGCACGGCCGTCGACGTAGGTCGAGGCAAGCTGCCCGCAGGCGCGATGGTCCAGATCAGGAACGGCCTGGACAGGAGCCGCGCCGGTCCGACGGCCCCCCCCGACGGCTTGTTCCTCGAACGGGTGCTCTACACGGCACCGGACGTCCAGACGCCGCTCTAGTCGTCGTCGTCGTCGGCGGCGGCGTCCTTCTTCTTGGCCGCCGCGGGCTCGTCGTCGTCGTCATCGGCGTCCGCGGCGAAGTCGTCGTCGAGAAGCGACTCGTCTTCCGAGTCGTCATCCGCGTCGTCGTCGTCGTCGTCCTCCTCCTCGACCTCTTCTTCGACCTTCTTCTTCGGACGGGCCTTGCGCCGAGACGGACGCCTGAACCGCGCGAGGAACGCCTCCCGCGGATCCGGGTTCGGATCTTCGCGCTGATCGGCCCCACATCGGGGGCACAGAGGCTCGGTCTGACCGAGGTCGTAGAACTTGCACTCGCACTTGAAGCAGGTGTACTTGCTTCCCAGGTTCACGGCATTGCTCATGAGACCCTCCGCCTCCGACCTTCATCGCCGGGCGGCGCACGCTGCCACACCGAACCCTTCGGGGCAACAGCAGCGGGACCGGGACGACCCCCGCGCCGGCGCAGATCCTTCGTGTAGCCTTGCGCAAATGCGGTCCATTCAAGTCCTGCTCCTGGCAACTGTCGCCTCGTTCTCCGCGTCGGCGTGCGAGGACGGAACGGCGCCGGAGGTCATCCCCTACTCCACCGCGGATCGCCAGATCGACACGGGCGCCGAAGGCGACGCGGTCCATCCGCGGATGTGCGTCGCGGGCACGACGGTCTACGTCGTCTGGCAGGAAGACCGCGGATCCGGAAGCAACCAGGTCCTGTTCGCGGCGGGGCGCGCGGGCGGTGCGGTGTGGGACGAGCCGATCCAGCTGTCCACGAACCCGACCGGCGACGCCGTGGCAGAGAGCCCCGAGCTGGCCTGCCTCGGCGACTCGGTCTACGTGGTCTACGAAGACGACCGCGACTCCGAGATCGGGCACCGCAACGTGTACTTCCGGTACTCGGACGACGAAGGCCGGACCTGGGAGGCCGAGCAGCTGCTCTCCGGCGACGTGAAGGGCGACTGGGACGCCCTCGGCCCCCACATCCAGGTGGATCAGGACCTCAACGGCGTCGACCGGCGCCTGTACGTCGCCTGGTACGACAACCGCTTTGGGGCCTACGACATCTACTTCAACGCCGGCACGAACGGATACAACTGGCTGGTCTCCGAGCAGCGGATCGACACCGACACGGCCGGCTCCGCCTACTCCGCCCACCCCCAGCTCGCCAGCGACGGCATCGGGGGCGTGTACCTCGTCTGGGAAGACTCCCGCGGCGGCTCCAACAGCGTCTACTACAACCACTCGTTCGACTGGGGAGCCAACTGGCAGGCCAGCGACCTGCGCCTGGACGGCGGCACCGCGGCCGGCGCCTCGGATGCGTTCGGGCTGGTGATCGCCGTGGACCGCGCCCGGTCTCCGCAGCCCGGCGTGTTCGTGGCGTGGCACGACGACCGCAACGGCCCCAAAGACATCTACCTCAACCGGTCGTTGGACTCGGGCTTCAACTGGGACACCACCCCCACGCGCATCGACAACGACGCCCCCGGCTCCGCCAACAGCTTCTACCCGGCGCTCTCGGCGAACGATGACCGGGTGCTGGTGACGTGGCACGACGACCGGGACATCGGGTTCGACATCTACCTGCGCTCCACCGACGACGGCGGCAACAGCTGGCTGTCCGAGACCCGCGTCGATGCGGGGATCGCGGGCTCTGCCCACTCCCTGGACTCCCGGGTCGCGCGGGTGGGCGATCGGGTCGCGGTCGGCTGGACCGACTACCGGACCCCCGTCGAGCTGGGGGGCCAGGGCCACCCGGACGTGTACTACCGGCTCAGTGACGACGCCGGCTACATCTTCGCCGAGCAGGACCAGCGCGTGGACGACGATCCGGCGGCCACCGCGATCTCCGAGGACCTGCAGATGGTGATGTCGGGCCCGTCGGTCCACATGGTGTGGGTCGACTACAGGCTCGGCAACGCGGACCTGTGGTACCGGGCCATGCCCTCGTCGATCCAGGCCGATTGATCGTTCATCACCAGCTTGACCCCCCTATGGCGCTCGTGTACAAGCGCCGTCCGCGTCCGGATGCCCCAGATGTGGATTGACTCCTTCACGGAGTTGAAAAGGTCGACATGAGCACTTTCTTTGCCCGCAAAGAAGATGTGATCTCCGGAGAGATCGCGCGGAACTGGTACGTCGTGGACGCTGACGGGAAGACCCTGGGTCGTCTCGCCACGCGCATCGCTGACGTTCTCCGCGGGCGCCACAAGCCCATCTACACGCCTCACGTCGATGTGGGTGACTTCGTCATTGTGATCAACGCCTCGAAGATCAAGGTGTCCGGTCGCAAGGAAACCCAGAAGAAGTACTACAACTACTCCGGCTACCCCGGTGGGCTTCGCGAGGAGACCCTCAAGGAGGTCCTCGAGAAGGATGCCTCCCGGGTCATCCAGCACGCCGTCAAGGGGATGTTCCCCAAGAACCGGCTCGCTCGGGTGCAGATCAAGAAGCTCAAGATCCACAACGCGGGGCTCCCCGAGCACGGCTACGCCGCTCAGATGCCCGCACCCCTGCCGCTCTAGACGAGGACTTCGATGGCCAAGACCGCTCCCACCTGGTACGCCACCGGTCGCCGCAAGACCGCCACGGCCCGTGTCTACCTCATTCCTGGCTCCGGCCGGTTCGTCGTGAACCGTCGTGACCTCGACGAGTTCTTCTGTCGCGAGACGGACAAGATGATCCTGAAGCAGCCGCTTCGGCTCACCGAGAACCTCGAGACCTTCGACATCTCGGTCAGCGTGCGCGGCGGCGGAAACACCGGACAGGCCGGCGCCATCAAGCACGGCATCAGCCGCGCGCTGTGCGCCTTCAACCTGGACCTGCGCCCCGCCCTGAAGTCCGCCGGCTTCCTGACCCGCGACTCGCGAATCAAGGAGCGAAAGAAGTACGGCCAGAAGGGTGCTCGCGCGCGCTTCCAGTTCAGCAAGCGCTAAGCCAGCACGAAGTCGATTTTCAGACCGATGACGGCCGCCTCCGGGCGGCCGTTTTTCGTTATGGTGTCGCCGTCCGCACGGTGGACGAGCAGAACGCGGGACTGCTCGGCACCTCATGGTCCCTCCCGGCGGCGAGTCTGATTCGATGAAGACGAAGATCATCTTCGTGACCGGCGGCGTGCTCTCTTCTCTGGGCAAGGGCCTGTCCTCGGCGAGCATCGGCGCGCTGATGGAGTGCCGGGGTCTGACGGTCGCGAACCTGAAGATGGACCCCTACATCAACGTCGATCCGGGGACCATGAGTCCCTACCAGCACGGCGAGGTGTACGTCACCGACGACGGCGCCGAGACGGATCTCGACCTCGGGCACTACGAGCGGTTCACCTCCCAGACCTGCACCCGCCAGAGCAACTTCACCACCGGCAAGGTGTACGAGTCCGTCATCCGCAAGGAGCGGCGCGGCGAGTACCTGGGCCGCACGGTGCAGGTGATCCCGCACATCACCAACGAGATCAAGAACCGGATCCTCCGGCTCGCCACGGACACCACGGATCTGCTGATCGTCGAGGTGGGCGGCACCGTCGGTGACATCGAGAGCCTTCCCTTCCTCGAGGCGATCCGGCAGCTCCGCTTCGACTGGGGGGCAGAGCACGTCCTGTACGCGCACGTCACCCTCGTGCCGTACCTCAAGACGGCCGACGAGCTCAAGACGAAGCCCACCCAGCACTCGGTCAAGGAGCTGCGCTCCATCGGCGTGCAGCCGGACATCCTGCTGTGCCGCTCGGACCGCAAGCTCCCGGCAGACATCAAGGCGAAGATCGCGCTGTTCTGCAACCTGCCTGCAGAGCGGGTGTTCTCGGCGCCGGACATCGACTGCATCTACCGGCTTCCGCTGGTCTTCTCCGAAGAGGGCCTCGCCACCGCGATCTGCGAGGAGCTCAACATCTGGACGCGCAATCCGGACCTGCGCATGTGGGAAGACGTCGTGCAGCGCTTCACGAACCCCCGCGCCACGGCGCGCATCGGGATCGTGGGCAAGTACGTGCATCTCGTGGAGTCGTACAAGAGCCTGAACGAGGCGCTGGCCCACGGCGGACTCCCCCACCAGGCCGCGGTGGAGCTCGAGTTCATCAGCTCCGACGAGCTCGAGAAGGGCGCCACGGACCTGCTCGACAACGTGGACGCGATCCTCGTGCCGGGCGGCTTCGGCGAGCGCGGCAGCCTCGGCAAGATCCTGGCCATCACCCACGCGCGGGAGAACAAGATCCCCTTCCTGGGGATCTGCCTCGGCATGCAGATGGCGGTCGTGGAGTTCGCCCGGAACGTGCTCGGCCTGTCCGACGTGAACTCGCAGGAGTTCGATCAGACGCCCGCGCACCCGGTGATCCACCTGATGGAGGAGCAGAAGGAGGTCACGATGAAGGGCGGCACCATGCGCCTGGGCAGCTATCCCTGCCGCATCGAGGAGAACTCCCTCGCCCACAGCATCTACGGCTCCACGGAGATCAACGAGCGGCACCGACACCGCTACGAGGTCAACAACCAGTACCGCGACAGGCTGACCGCGGCGGGGCTTCGACCCACGGGCACCAGCCCCGACGGCCTGCTGTGCGAGATCGTGGAGCTCAAGGACCACCCGTGGTTCTTCGGGTGCCAGTTCCATCCCGAGTACAAGAGCAAGCCGAACAGCCCGCACCCGATCTTCACCGCCTTCGTGCGCGCCGCGCTGGACGCCGCCACGCGCAAGGAAGCGGCCGACGCGACGGAGGGCACCGACGGCTCCCAGGCCCGTCTGGTGGGCACGGTCCTGCAGGATCCACCGGGCGGCGTCTCCGTCGAGTCCTGATTGGCCGCTCCGCGCCGCCGCGTCGATGCGGCGCTGGTCGCACTGGTCCGCCTCCTCGAGCTCGCGGTGTCCGCGCTCCCCACCGCGTTGGGTCGGTTCGCCCTGCGGGTGCTCGGCGCCACCGCCGCCGTCGTGGCGTGGCCCTTCGGCAGCCTGCGGCAGCGCGCCCG
>CALAGR010000131.1 GCA_937891735.1 uncultured Pseudomonadota bacterium
CGTGGTGGCGCTGCGCGGGGCCGGCGTCGCCGCCGCCTTCGTGCTCTCCGGGGCGAGCGAGCTGCTGCAGGAGGAGGCCTCCCCCACCCTCGCGGGCATGCCGGTGATGATGCTGGGGGCGGGGCCGGAGGCCCGGGCGCTGTCGGTGGCCAAGCTGCTCACCGAGCGGGTCGTGGCCCTCGGGCTGCTGGCGGTGCTGGCGCCAGCGCTGGCCGTCCTGGGCCTGCTGGTGGGCGGGATCTTTCGCGGCGCGCCGCTGGTGCGGGCCTCCCGGGTGGGGCTGGCCGGCCGCCCCTTCGGCATGTGGCGGCTGCGTTCGGGGCCCGGCACGCCGGGGGACGAGGGCGGCGGGCGGCTCGGTCGGCTGGTGCGGGCCCTGCACATCGACGAGCTGCCGCAGCTGGTGAACGTGGTGCGGGGCGAGATGAGCGTGGTGGGCCCCCGGCCGGTCACGGAGCAGGTCTACGGCGATCTGGAGCGCTGGCAGCAGGCCCGCTGCGCCGTGCGGCCGGGCATCACCGGCATGTGGCAGCTGGATCGGCTGCGTCGGTGGCGGCTGGGCCAGATGATCACCTCGGATCTGCTGTACCTGCTGCGCTGGTCGCCGGGTCTGGACGTCCGCATCGTCGCCCGCACCCTCCTCGGACGGCGGGGGTGAAGCTGCCCTCGCTGAAGGGCCGCGTCCCCCGCGGAGCGCTCCAGCTCGCCGGCTATGCGCACGGGCGCCGGGCGTTCGCGGGTCCGTCCACCGTGCAGGTGGATCTGACGGACGCCTGCAACCAGAGCTGCGTGGTGTGCTGGCTGCACGCACCCGATCTGCAGCAGAAGAACGCGGACCGCATCGCGCGGGAGGCGTCGCTGCCCTGGGACACCTACCTGGCGCTGCTGGACGATCTGGCGGCGCTGGGCACGTCCGAGATCTACTTCGCGGGGGGGGGCGAGCCCCTGGTCTACAAGCGGGTGTGGGACGCGCTGGAGGAAGCGGTCCGCCGGGGCTTCACCGCGTCGCTGCACACCAACTTCTCCCTGGTGGATGCGGACGGGGTGCAGCGCCTGATCGACATCGGGGTGCACCACGTCACGGTGTCGTTGTGGGCGGGCACCAGGGAGGCGTACGCGGAGACCCACCCGGGCACGCGGCCGGAGATGTTCGACCAGGTGACCGACGCCCTGCGGGAGCTCAACCGCCGCAAGGTGGATCGCCCGATCACCAAGCTGTATCACGTGCTCACGGCGAAGAACGCGGACGACGTGCCCGCCATGGTGGCCCTCGCGCAGGACCTGGGCTGCGACGCGGTGGAGTTCGCGGTGGCCGACCTCGTGCCCGGGTACACCGACCACCTGGGCGTGACGGCGGACGCGGCCCGCAGGATCCTCGCCCAGCTGGAGCCGCTGCTGTCGCGCCCAGCGTGGCGCACTCCGCGGGTGCTGGGCATCGACGAGTCCGTGGCGAGGCTGCGGGCGCTCTCCGAGGACCGTCCCCCCGACGCGGATCTTGTGCACACCGTTCCCTGCTTCGCGGGCTGGACGTACGCCCGGGTGATGGCCGACGGCCGCGTGATCCCCTGTCTCAAGGCGCACCGGATCCCCAGCGGCAACCTGCACGACCGCTCGTTTTCGGACATCTGGCACGGCGCCGCCCAGGCCACGTTCCGGCAGGCCACCCGGGCGGTGCGCAAGGAGGGGGCCTTCTTCGGCTCCATCGGCAACGACGAAGCCGCCGCCTGCGGCTGCGAGCGCGGCTGCGACAACCTCGCCGACAACCAGGCCATGGCGGACCGGCTGCGCTCCCTGACGGACATCGAGCGGGCCTCCCTGGCGGTGGCGCGGCGCACGCCGGACTGGTTCGCGGCGCTCACGACGTGACGGACCGCCCCCTCTTCTCCGTCGTCGTTCCTACCTGGCAGGGCAGCGCCCCGTGGCTCGCGGAGTGCCTCGAGGGCATCGCCGCCCAGCGCACCCACCGGCCCCAGGTCATCGTGGTGTTCGACGGCCCGGCCGACGAGTGCCAGGGGATCGCCCGCACCATCCTGCCCGGCGCCCGACAGCTCCCCTTCAAGGAGCAGCGGGGTTTCGCCTGCGCGGCGTCGGCCGGCCTTCGCGCGGCGCGGGGGCAGCTCGTGGGGCTGCTCAACGACGACGCGGTGCCGCGGCCGGACTGGCTGGAGGCCATGGCCGTCGCCGCCGAGCGCCACCCCGACGTGGGCTCCTTCGCGTCCCGGGTGCTGCGGGCGGACGATCCCGCCACCATCGACTCGGCGGGGCACGGGCTCGCGCGCTGGGGGGAGGCCTTCGCGATCGGCGGCGGGCAGCCCGACGGCCCCAGCTACCGCGCCGAGCGGGCGGTCTTCGGCGCCCCGGCGTGCGCCGCGGTGTACCGCTGGGAGCTGCTGCGGGACTGCGGGGCCTTCGATCCGGAGTTCGTCGCGTACCTGGAGGACGTGGACCTGTCCCTGCGGGCGCAGCTGTCCGGCTTTTCGTGCCGCTACATCCCCGACGCGCGGGTGGTCCACCGGGGATCCGCCAGCTACGGCTGGGGTCGCGGGGACGGGCACGCCGAGGGGCTGGTGGCCCGTAACCGGGTGCGCCTGCTCCTCAAGTCGATGCCGCGCAACACGCTGCGCGCGGGCGCTCTGGCCGCCGTGGCCTCCCTCGTCGCCGAGCTGGGCTACCGCACGGTCACGGCGCGGCACGCCGGTCCTGTAGCTGCCGGGCTGGTGGCGGGGATCCGGGACGCTCGGTCCGCGCTGGCCGCCCGCGGCGCCGCGCTGGGGGGACGCCGGGTGGACGACGAGGCCATCGGCCGGGTACTCAAGGAGTCCGAACGGCTCCTCGCGGAGCTCGACGGCGGCACGGGCCGGCGGCTCCGACGGAGCCTCGCGGTCGGGCTGGCTCGCTCGATCGACCGACGTGAGCGCAGGCTGAACAGCAACCCCTTCGAGGAGTGAGCATGCGGGTCCTGGTGACGGGCGGAGCCGGCTTCATCGCGAGCCACATCGCCGACGCGCTGCTGGCGCAGGGCGACGCGGTCGTCGTGCTCGACGATCTGTCCAACGGCGTGCGCGCCAACGTGCCGGCCGGGGCGGCCTTCGTGCAGGGCGACGTCCGGGACGCCGCGGCGGTGGATCTGGCCTTTTGCGCCCTGGGCGCTCCGTGCGAGGCGGTCTGCCACCTGGCGGGGCAGGCGTCCACGTTTCGCAGCTTCGAGAACCCGGCGTGGGACATGGACGTCAACGGGGTCGGCACCGCGCGGGTCCTGGAGGGCGCCTGGCGCCACCGCGCCCACACCTTCCTGTACGCGTCGTCGATGACGGCCTACGGCCAGCCCGAGACGCTGCCCGTCGTCGAGTCGGCGCCGTGCGCGCCGGTCAGCTTCTACGGCATCACGAAGTGGGCGGCCGAGCGGGCGGTGATGATCAGCGCGAGCCAGCCCGGCACGACGCTCCGGGCCGCCGCCTTTCGCATGTTCAACGTGTACGGGCCGAGGCAGTCGCTGACCAACCCGTACCAGGGCGTGCTGGGGATCTTCCTGGGCAACGTGCTGCGGGGGGAGCAGATCCGGATCTTCGGCAGCGGCGAGCAGAGCCGCGACTTCGTCTACGTCGGCGACGTGGGCCGCGCCTGGGTGAGCGCCCTGCACGCGCCCCCGTCGGCGCCGCTGGCGATCAACATCGGGACGGGCACGAGCACCTCGATCAACCAGCTGTGGCGCCACGCCGTGCGCGCCAGCGGCCACGATCCGGAGGCGTGGCCCGTGTCCTACGAGGAGGGCCGCCCCGGAGACCAGCTGCACATGCGGGCGGACATCTCGCTGGCGGAGCGCGCCCTGGGCTGGCGGCCGAAGGTGGGGTTGGAGGACGGTCTGGCCCGAACCGCAGCCTGGGCCCGGCAGGACGTGGCGGGCTCCTGAGGGGGCTGGCCGGCGCAATGCCCATCGCCATCGATGTCCTCGTGCCCACGACGCGCGGAGCGGACGAGGCCATCGCGTCCGCGCGGCGGGCGGCCCCGGACCTGGATCTGCGCTTTGCCGTGGTGCCGGATCCGGACCGTCGCGGCCCCGCCTGGGCGCGCAACGAGGCCGCTCGGAGGGGCAGCGCGCCCCTGATCGCCCTGCTGGACGACGACGACCGCTGGCTGCCTGGCCGCCTCGCCGCCGCTCCGGCGTTGCTCGAGCGCCCGGATCTGGCGCTGGTCTGCTCCGACGCGGTCCTGCAGCCCGGCGGTCTGTTCCTGAGCCCTGCGCGAGGGGGCCGACGCCGCGCCGTGCCGGCCGGAGATCACGGGCACGGCGCCCTGGTGGCGGACTGCTTCGTGTGCGCCAGCACGGTCACGCTGCGCCGCGTGGACTGGGAGCGCGCCGGCGGCATGCCCGAGGATCTGCGCAACGCCGAGGACTACGCGCTGTGGCTCCGCTTGACCGCCGACGGGCGCGCGGTGCACGTGCTGCCCGATGTGCTCGTGCGCTACGGGGTCGGGGATCGCTCAGACGCGCTGGATTCGGACCCCGCCGCTGCGGTCGCCGGCGCGCGCGAGGCGCTGCGGCGCGAGGCGAAGGTGCCCGTGTCGGCGACCCGCTTCGGCTGGAGGGCTGCCGTCGAGGCCTGGATCAGGGCGGTCTGAACGGCCTGGGTGCTAGGGTTGCTGCCCGCCCGAAAGGAACTTGAACTGCTCATGGCTTCGACATTGGCCCGGTTCGCGCGCGTCCTGCTCCTCGCGGCGCTCGCCTTCGTTGTCCTGCCGGCCCCCGCTTCTGCGGTGAACGGGCTCGATTCCCTGGGCCTGACCTGGGGCATGACCCCCGAGCAGGTCAAGGCGGCCCACGTCACGAAGTACGACAAGAAGCCCAGGTCCCAGCCCGACGGCACCGTGCCCGGGCGCCTGCTGATGACCAAGGACGTCGAGATGTTCGGCGAGCGCCTGGAGGTGGCGCTGTACTTCGACTCCTCGGGCCTGTCGATCATCCGCCTGGAGTACCGCCGGCCCGCCCAGGGCAACGTCGAGAAGCTCGTGGAGTGGTACCAGCCCCATTGGGGTGAGCCCCTGTCCACCACCGAGCGGGAGCAGGGGCGCAAGAAGAAGACCTGGTCCTGGCCCTGGGAGGGCGTCGAGATCCGCTCGATCCGCGACGAAGGCAAGATCCAGTACCAGCGCGTGGACTTCAGCCAGGAGGTCCGCGAGGAGTGGACCCGCGCCGACGCGATGCTCTGCTCGATCCTGCCCATGACCACCGGCTGCCCCTTCGCGGGCTCGACCTGTCCGCAGCAGGACAGCGGGTACGCGGACGGCCGACGGGAGCAGGAGTGGACCCTGCTCGGCTCCAGGGGCGAGCTCAGCTGCACCTACACCGGCTATCGGCTCCAGGAGATGCGGCTCATCATCGACCGCCCGAGGGAGAAGACCAGCAAGTGGTTGGAGGCGCTGCTGCTCCGCCGGATCGGCACCGGCGTGCAGAGCCGCGAGGAGACCGGCAACACCATCAAGGTCGAGAACGACTGGGCGGACCACCAGCTCAACCTGCGCGTGGACCGCAAGGCCTTGAGCAAGAAGGAGGACGGCTCCTGGACCGGCCCCGTGGATCGGATCCGGCTGCGCATGGTGCTCGCCGCCCCCAGCGACCAGGTCGACCTGATCCCCCCGACGCAGTAGGTCCCGGCCCGCCTACTCGCCGCCGTCCCAGGTGGGCCACTCGGGCTGCTCCTGGCCCTCGACCAGCGTCACGGGGTAGTTCGCAGGCACGTCCTCGAACGTCTGCACGGTGCCCGCCGCGTCGTTCCAGCGGACCTCCACCTTCTCCGCGACGCACTCGGCGCCGAGCCCGAAGTGCAGCATCAGCGTGTTCTGCACCCCCTGGTGGCCGTTGCCGCCAGTCAGCTCGTGGATCTGCGTCACCCCGCCCGCCGTGACCCGGACCTCGGCGCCGATCCCGCTGGCGTTGGTGCCGTCCCGACCCGCGCCCCGCAGCCGCACCTGCAGCGCGTTGGCCCGGTCGCCCCGCTCGTTGCGGAACAGGTGCACCTCGGGGGTGGCGTATTCGCAGTTCGCGTCGCAGCGCATGCGGGAGAAGGACGTCGCGACGTCCAGATCGCCGTCCAGATCGAAGTCCGCCACCGCCATGCCCGCGGCCCGGGGGAAGTCGATGCGCGCGTCCCGGGCCACCTCCTCGAAGGTGCCGTCGCCCAGGCTGCGATACAGGTACAGCCGCGTGTCCGGGTAGTCGCTCTGGGGGCGCAGCAGGTCGAGGTGGCCGTCGTTGTCGAAGTCGAACGCGCCCACGGTGAGATCGCCCTCGTTCCAGTTGTTGCCCTCGTGCTCCTGCTCCAGCCCGATGTCGTCCAGATCGCGCCGCGTGAACACCGGGGGCGAGCCGCCGTCGTTCCAGGCGATGGTGGAGCGGTCGGACGCGCCCGGCGTCCAGGAGTGCCGGATCTCGGCCGTGGCGAGGTCGTTGTCCCCGTCCCCATCCAGGTCTGCGCAGACCGCCGAGAACGTGTTTCCGCCCAGCCGGTGCGCCTGATCGTCCCACCCCGGCAGCCACTGGCCCGCCGAGCAGCCGATGGCCGGGTTGGGCACCCCCGCGCAGTCCGGGGCGCCGGCCCCCTCGTTGGCGCAGAAGCAGCGGAAGCGCTCGTCGGTGCTGTAGTCGTCGCCGTCGTCCCGGGACGAGTCGGAGCCCTCCGTGGCGTTGACGTAGGTGCCGTCGCCGTCGTTGAGCCAGAGCTGGTTCAGGCCGCGGCCGTAGGTCTGGGTGACGAGATCGGTGTCCCCGTCCCGGTCGATGTCGCAGGACACGACCCCGAAGGTCTGCCAGCTGACGTTTCCGCCGTCGGCGTCGGTGTAGTCTGAGGAGTTGGCGGGGTTGCGGGAGCCGCCCTGGGCGGTGGTCAGGCCCGCGTCGTCGGTCTTGTCGTTGAGGCGCCCGCCGTCCCGGCCCAGGTAGAGGCGGTCCTGCTCGTTGGACGCGTGGTTGCCGAACACGCCGTACTGGTTGCCCACGAACAAATCGAGCAGGCCGTCGCGGTCCGCGTCGAGCAGGGTCGCGGCGGTGGAGTGGGACCAGGCGGCGTGCAGATCGGACCGCTCGGAGGCGATGTCCACCAGCGAGAAGGTGCCGTCCCCGTCGTTGAGCAGCACCTCGCTCCGGTCGCCCGTGTCGGGGTGATCCGCGTCCAGATCCCACGTCTCGGTGATGGTGACGCCGTCGGTGTCGCCGTCGTTGTCCAGATCCCCGAAGAGCGCGTAGCTGTAGGCGCGGCCGAGCGCCGGATCGGTGGCGCCGCTCGGATCCGTGCGCACCGCCGCGAAGCCGCTGGACTGGCTGACGTCCTCGAACCCGCCGCCGGTGTTGCGCAGCAGGAAGTGGCGGCGCGCGACCTCGGCGTCACCGAAGTCCTCGCGCTCGCCGGTCCCGCTGCCCTTCGAGATCGCCAGATCGGGCCACGTGTCGCCGTCGAAGTCGACGGTGGACAGGCGGTTGCCGTCGGCCGCCAGGGCCCGCAGGCCCCACTCCTCGGACACGTCCACGAAGCGCAGCGCCTCGACGGTGCCGGCGCGGCAGTCTTGGGGTGGGCGCGGAGCGCTGGGGCAGGCCGCGAGCGCCGAAGCGGTGGCCGTCAGGACGAGGAAGCGGATGCCGGACTGCATGCGGTGTTTCTACCAGACGCAGGCATGATCTCTTGTGATGGAGCCACTGGCCGAGCCGGCCCCGGATCTCGCGGGCCTCAAGATCGCCGCCTTCGAATCCCGCTATCCGAAGGCTGCAACGCTGATGCGCGCGCTCCTGGAGCCGGGCGAGAAGATCTCCCTCGTCACCACCGGCTGGCGCTCCACCTTCGTCGACGACGTGTTCCTGGGCTTCCCCACGCTGCTGTCCAACCGGACCCTGGTCATCGGCACCGAGCGTCGGCTGCTGTTGATCCGCTGCGGCGGGCGCGACCTGGAGCCTCGGGGCTACGTCAACGAGGTGCCCCGCTCGGCGCTGCTGGCGGCGATGCCGGTGCCGTTCATGTCGCTGTTCACGACGGCAGGCACGATCCGGCTCATCGGCGTGCCCGGACCGGGCAAGCGGTCCCTGAGCAAGGACCACGATCCGGACGCGCGGCCCAAGGGCCAGCCCCGCTACCTCTGCCCCGCGTGCTTCGTGGCCCACGAGCGCTACGTGCCCGAGTGCTGGCGCTGCGGAACGGCGTTCCGGGCCCCCTGGCGGGCAGGGCTCCGCTCGCTCCTGGCGCCGGGGCTGGGCGATGCCTACCTCGGCTCGTTCGCCGTGGGGGTGATGACCGCGCTGACCGCCGCGTTCCTGTGGCTCAACGTGATCGCCTTCCTGCACGCAGCCCAGAGCGTGACGGGCAGCCAGGCCGAGGCCGTGGGAGCGGCCGCGTCCGGATTCCTGGCGCTGGCGCTGGGGGCGCACGCGCTGGCCGGGGGCGTGTCCTGGGCCCGGGGCTTCAAGGGCCTGATCGCCACCACCGCGGAGCTTCCGGCCCAGCCGGCGCGGGTGCGCGGGCAGTGGCCTGCGGCGCGCTGACGCGGCCTACAGGACCTTGCCGGGGTTGAGGATCCCGGCCGGGTCCCACTGTCGCTTGATCGCCCGCTGCAGCTCCATCACCGGGGAGCCGAGCTGGGTCGGCAGCCAGGCGCGC